>NZ_JBMDIQ010000005.1:0-272160 GCF_057808735.1 Chromobacterium sp. FG89
CCCTACGGTGGATGGTCTTGTAGGGTGGGTGGAGCGCAGCGATACCCACCAACACCGAAAACCAACGCTCAAGGCGCGGCCAGGTAATCCTGCAGGCAAGCCTGCAAATGCTCGCGCAGCGCCGCCACCGCCGGCGACAGCATCAGACGATGCGGGATCACCAGACACAGCGGTGTGGCCTCGGTCTGCCAATCTTCCAACAGCGGCAGCAAACGGCCGGCGCGCAGATCGTCCAGCGCGTCCAAACGCGACTTATAGGCGATGCCCAAACCCTCCAGCGCCCAGCGCCGCACCACCTCGCCGTCGTCGCTCTGGCGGCGGCCGTCCACCGTCACCTGCTCCCGCAGCGGACCCTGGCTGAAACTCCAGCGCTCGTGCAAGGCCGCGCCCAACACCAGCCGCAGGCATTGATGGCGGCGCAGTTCCTGCGGCGATTGCGGCCGACCGTGGCGCGCCAGATAGTCCGGCGACGCGCACAGCACCCGCCGGTTGTCCGGCGCCAGCGGCAGGGCCACCAGGCTGGAGTCTTCCGGCACGCCGTAGCGCAGAGCCACGTCCACCGGCTGCCGGTACAGATCCGCCACCCGGTCGCTGATCCGCAATTGCAGGCGCAGACCGGCGTGGCGCTCCAGAAAGGCGTCCAGCCAGCCGCGCAGCCGGCTGCGCCCCAGGTCCGACGGCATGGACAGCGACAGTTCCCCGCTCAAAGCCTGACGCTGCAAGGCCAGCGCCTGGCCGCCGGCCTCCACCGCCTCCAGCGCGGCGCGCGCATGGGCCAGGTAGCGCTCTCCGGCCAGGGTCAGCCGCAGGCTGCGGGTGGAGCGCGCCAGCAATTGCGCGCCCACGGTTTTTTCCAGCCGCTTCAGCGCCGCGCTGGCCACCGCCGGGCTCAGATCCAGCTGACGCGCGGCGGCGGACAGGCTGCCGTTGTCGGCGGCGCGGACGAATACCTGCAAATCTTCGAAACGGACCATGATCGTCAAAATTTTTTTGAAACTGAATCGAATTTTAGCCGGCTTTTCGTTGGGTCGAATAGGAATAGCATAAGCACCATCAAGACCGGGCCTTAGAACCTGTTCAAAGTCTGCTGCGCTTCGGCGATACGGCGTTGAAAACAAGCTCAAAATGCTCATGTACCACGTGTACATTCCGCTTTTTCGCTCGTTTTCGCCTTGTCTCGCTCTTGCTCGCGAGACTTTGAACAGACTCTTATCGGCCCACACGCTATGGAGCATGCCAAGATGAAAGCCGTCGCCTATTACCAGAATCTGCCGATCGAGCACCCGGAATCGCTGCAGGACGTGCAGCTGCCCGAGCCCGCCATCGGCGAGCACGACCTGTTGGTGGAGGTCAAAGCCGTTTCAGTGAACCCGGTGGACACCAAGGTGCGCGCCGGCGCGGCGCCGGAAGCCGGCCAGCCCAAGGTGCTGGGCTGGGACGTCGCCGGCGTGGTGCGCGCAGTGGGCGACAAGGTCAGCCTGTTCCAACCCGGCGACAAGGTGTGGTACGCCGGCGCCCTGCACCGCCCCGGCGCCAATAGCGAATTGCACGCGGTGGACGAGCGCATCGTCGGCCGCATGCCGCACAGCCTGGACTTCGAACAGGCCGCCGCCCTGCCGCTGACCGCCATCACCGCCTGGGAACTGTTGTTCGACCGGCTGCAAGTGCTGGACAACCGCGCGCCCAGCGGCCGGAGCCTGCTGGTGGTGGGCGCGGCCGGCGGCGTCGGCTCCATCCTGGTGCAGCTGGCGCGCCAGCTGACCGGCCTGACCGTGATCGCCACCGCCTCGCGGCCGGAAACCCAGGCCTGGGTCAAGGAGCTGGGCGCTCATCATGTGATCGACCACCGCCTCCCGCTCAGCGAGGAGCTCAAGCGCATCGGCTACCCCAGCGTCGATTACGTGGCCAGCCTGAACCAGACCGACGCCCACTTCAAGGAGATCGCCGCCGCCATCGCGCCGCAGGGCAAGCTGGCGCTGATCGACGATCCGGCGGCCCTGGACGTGCGCGAGCTGAAGCGCAAGAGCGTGTCGCTGCACTGGGAGTTCATGTACACCCGTTCGTTGTTCCGCACCGACGATCAGATTGAGCAGCACCGCCTGCTGAACCGGCTGGCCGAGCTGGTGGACGCCGGCCTGATCCGCAGCACGGTGGCCGAGCGCTTCGGCCGCGTCGACGCCGCCAATCTGAAACGCGCCCATGCCTTGCTGGAGAGCAACCGGGCCAAGGGCAAGATCGTGCTCTCGGGTTTCTAAGAACCGGTTTGCGATCCGCTGCGCGTCGTGAAGCGTTGCACGGTGAGGACGAGCTCAAAATGCCCATGTACCACAAGTACATTCCGCTTTTTCGCTCGTTTTCGCCTTGCCTCGCTCTCGCTCGCGAGAGCGTAAACGCCTTCTAAGAATCGATACACGCCATCGCGCCGGCGGCGGCGCCTCGCCGCCGGCCTCATGCCAGCGCGCTAAGCGTCACCGCCCGTCGCCGAAATCGCTTCACAAGGCGCAGCCGGCGCGGAATAATGGCCTGCTGGCTGTCTTTAACAATCCGGGGAACGAGATCACGAATGCGCACGCTTTCGCCTCCGGCCCCGCCGCAGGCGACGCCGGCCGCGCCGCAGCGCCTGGCCCGTCCCGCCATTCCACCCTCCGTTCCCTCAGCCGGCCAGACCGGCGGCGCAAGCGCTCCCTGCCGCCAAACCTTTGCGTAATGGCCTATACCAAGCCTGAGGCCGAAGCGAAACCGGAGCCGCCGCCCGCGCAACAGAATACACAGGTTCAGAGACATAACCATGGCGCAAGGCGCAGCCGCGCCGCCATCTGTTGGGATACTCATATGCCTGATGCCAAATCATTGCGGAGCCAGCCGATACAGATCACCTTGCTGGACGATCACCTGATGGTGCTGAACAGCCTGGCCGGCCTCCTGGCCGATGAAACCGACTTGAACGTAACCGGACAGTTCACCAGCAGCGCGCCGCTGATTCAGCATCTGAAGCAGCACGACGGCGTCGACGTCGTGGTCACCGACTACGCGCTCAGCCCCGGCGACATCGACGGCTTCAGCCTGATCCGCGGCCTGCGCCGGCGTTTCGCCCGCGTGCGCATCCTGGTGATGTCGGCCTATTACACCCCGGCCACGGTGGCGCTGGCGCTGCGCTGCGGCGCTCACGGCTTCATCGGCAAGGAGCAGAGCCTGGACGAACTGGTGGCCGCCATCCGCCTGCTGGCCGACGGCCACAGCTATCTGAGCCCGGACATGAGCGCCGCGCTGAACGAAAGCTGCGCCAACCTGCCGGCGCCGCAAAAAGCCATGTTGCGCAGCTTGCTGGACCATCCGGAACTGTCCCCGCGCGAACGCGAGGTGCTGCGCTGCTGCCTGGACGGCATGACGGTCAGCGATATCGCCGTCAAGTTCTCGCGCAGCATCAAGACCATCAGCAATCAGAAGCAGTCCGCGCTGAAAAAGCTGGGCCTGCGCAGCGACAACGAGCTGTTCCAGCTGCAAAGCCGGCTGGCCAGCCACTGAAGCCATGCGCGCGCGCTCCTTTCTGCTCTCCTGTCTGCTGCCGGCCTTCTGCCTGTCCGGTCTGAGCCACGCCGGCTTCAAGCCGGCGGAACGCGCCTGGCTGGCCAAGCACCCGGTGGTACGCTACGCGATAGACCCCCACGGCTGGCCTATCGAATACATGGAGGACGGCGAGCACCGCGGCCTGACCCAGGCTTATCTGAACCGCATTTCCGAGATCAGCGGCCTGCGCTTCGAGCTGGTGCCGGTGGCCAACCGCCAACAGGCGGTGGACATGATGCTGAGCGGCCGCATCGATCTGCTCACCGCGCTGTCCTCCGGCCTGATTCCGCCGGAGGTGGGCCGGCGCATCCGCTTCAGCGACCCCTATTTTTCCGGCAGCACCGTGCTGGTCACGCAGCCGGACAAGCCCATCGTGTTCAACACCTCCAAGCTGGCCAACAAGACCATCGCGGTGGAAAGCGGCGACCCTTACGAATACTTCCTGCGCGAAAACTTTCCCGCGGTGGACATCGTGGCCACGCCCACGCCGCTGGCGGCGCTGGACGCGGTGGCGGACGGCAAGGCCTACGCCGCGGTGGGGCTGGACGCGGTGATGCAGTCCGTGATCCGCCGCCGCTATTACGGCTCGCTGCGCATCGCCGGCAGCGTCAGCGAAATGCCCAGACTGGTATCAATGGCGGTGAACAAGGACCAGCCGCAACTGCTGTCCATCATCAACGGCTCGCTGGCGCGGCTGACCGCGGACGACACCCAGCACATGCTGGAAGACTGGTTGCAGACCACCGACTACGGCGCGCCGTCCTGGCGCTCCATCGCCCGTTATTACGCGCTGGAGCTGTCCGGCGTCGGCCTGGTCCTGCTCTTGCTGCTGCTGTTCGCCCAGCGCGCCCACGCCGCGCGCCGCGCCGCCCAGCGCAGCGAGGCGGAGAAATCCACCTTTCTGGCGGTGATGAGCCATGAAATCCGCACGCCGATGAACGCGGTGCTGGCCTCGGTGGAGCTGCTGCGCCAGGCCGAGCTGCCGCCGCGCGAACGCGAGCTGGCGGCGCTGGCCAACGCCTCGGCGGTGAATTTGCTGGAGCTGCTGGACAATGTGCTGGACGTGTCCAAGCTCAACGCCAGGCGGCTGCGGCTGGAGCCGCTGGCCACCGACGCGGCGGCGCTGTCCAGCGGCGTGGCGGCGATCTACCGCGCCTGCGCGGAAAAGAAAGGGCTGGAACTGCGGCTGGAGCTGCTTGGCCTGTGCGGCCGCCTGCTGGTGCTGGACCCGGTGCGCCTGCGCCAGATCCTGAGCAATCTGCTCAGCAACGCGGTCAAGTTCACCCGCCAGGGCGAGGTGTGCCTGCGATTGGAACTACAGGAAATAGAGGAAGAGCGGGCGCTGCTCTGCGTCCAGGTCAGCGACACCGGCATCGGCATCGCGCCGGAACAGCAGGCCCGCTTGTTTCACGAATACGCGCAGGCGGACCATACCCAACAACGCTACGGCGGCACCGGGCTGGGCTTGTTGATCTGCCGGCAACTGGTGGAGCTGATGTCCGGCCGCATCGCGCTGGACAGCCAGCCGGAACAAGGCACCACGGTGACCTTGTGGCTGCCGGTGCGCCATGCGCCGGCCGAGCCGGCAGCGGCCGCCGAGCCGGACGTCGCCAGCCCGCCGGCCGCCCTCAAGGAAGCCTGCGATCCCATCCTGGTGGTGGAGGACCAGCCGGCCAATCGCTTCATCATCGCCCAGCAGCTGCTGCAACTGGGCTACCGCGCGGTGACGGCGGACAACGGCGCCGCCGCGCTGGGCTTGCTGGATCAGGGCCAGCGCTTCGCCATGGCGCTGCTGGACTGCAATCTGCCCGGCATCAGCGGCTATCAACTGGCGCTGCGGCTGCGCCGCCACCCGGCCTTGCAGTGGCAGCCCTATCTGCCCATCATCGCCATCTCGGCCACCACCGGCATAGAACACCAGCAGCGTTGCCTGGACAGCGGCATAGACAGCTGCCTGACCAAGCCCTTGCGGCTGGCCCAGCTGGAACAGATCATGACGCTGTGGCTGGACCACCGCCCCGGCCCGGCGCCGGCCGCGCCGATCCCGCCCGACGGCGAGCTGACGCAGTTGCTAAGCCACAGCTGCGACGCCGACGCCGCCGCCTTGCGCCAGGCCTTGCAGGCGCGGGACTGGCCGCAGGCGGAACACTACGCGCACCGCCTGCACGGCGTGGCGCTCAGCGCCGGCCTGCCGCGCCTGCCGGCGCTGGCGGCGGACATGCAGACCGCGCTGCGCCAGCCGCAGCCGGACGCCGCCCGGCTGCAAGACCTGCTTCAGGCGCTGGAGGCGGCGCTGCCGCAAGCGGAGCCGAGCGGCGACTGAGCGAGGCGCCCCGCCAGCTGCCGCTCCACCACCTGGCAGACATGGGCCACGGTCTTGATGTCGACGATGTCGTCGACGCCGATCTCGATGCCGAACTCATCGTTCAGCAAGAGCACCATGTCCAGCAGCTCCATCGAGTCCGCGTACAACTCGTCCACCAGCCGCGCCTGCGGCTGCAGCTTGGACTCCTCCACCGATAAACAGCAGGCCATCACCGCCACCACTTGTTGCTCAAGACTGATTGCCACGGTTGCGCTCCCGGATGCGGTTGGGATCGAGATGCAGGCCGTCGGTGGTCAGGGTGACGCCCGAAGACGAGCTCAAGGCTTCGCCGCGCCGCGCCTCCGCGGCCGCGTCTATGCTCAGCCCGCTGAGCAACGCCGTCACCAGCGGGTTGGCCGGCTTGCCGCGCGGCAATAGATTGGCCTCGCGGATCAAGGTGCGCGCGAAGCTGCTCAGCGCCTGGCGCTGTCGCTCCAAACCCGGATGCTCGGCCAGCACTTGCCGCAACTGCGCGGCATCGTCGCCCAGCGTGCCCGCCTTGCCGTCGGCGAAGTCCTTCAGTACGCCGCTCTGCTGGGTGCTATTGCCCGGCAACACGCGGTTGCGCAGCGCTTCGAACTCGCGCCGTTGCGCGAAGGGCTGCGTCGCGTCGGGCTCCAAGGCGCCGCGCACCGCGCGGATCAGCTCGCTGCCGGCGTCCAGCGCGAAAGCGCGGCTACGCAGATAGGCCTGGGTCGGCAGCGTGTACAGATTGCCGTCGCGGAACTTGAGCCCGCCAAAACCGCCGCCGTCTCGTTCTGCCGTCGGAGCCGTGGCCTCCGCCGTCGGCGCGCGGCCAAGCTGAGACGCTTGTCCATTGGCCTCCGGTTCGCCGGCCGCGCTCTGGCCGGCGGCAGCGTTCAAGACTTGGGATAAGCCATCCGCCACCTGTCGCGCGGCCTGATGCAGACTCGAGCCGGCATCGGCGGCCGGCGCGTCTCCGGCCGACAAGCGAACCGCTTGGTCCAACGGCGTGCTGGCCGCTTGCTGGATATCGACGCGTTCGGCCCGCAACTCGCCTTCCACGCGCCGGCCGGCGGCGGTGTCCAGCACCGTGGACAAGCCGTCCGCCACCGCGCGCGCGGCCTGATGCAGGCGAGCGCCGGCATCCGCCGCCGGCGTGTTGCGCGGCTGAAGACCCAAGCCGCTCAGAAACTCGCCCAACAAGGGATTGGCGCGTCCGCCCGGCGGCAGCAAATTGGTTTCCCGGATCAGGGTTTGCGCAAAACCGCCCAGCGCCTGACGCTGCCGCTCCAGGCCGGGGTGCTCGGCCAGCACCCCGCCCAGCCGGCGCGCGTCGGCGGCCAGCGTTTCCGGCGCGCCGTCGGCGAATTGCCGCAGCAAATCGTCTTGCTGCATGCGGCCGCTGGGCAACATCCGGTTGCGCAAGGCTTCGAACTCGCGCCGTTGCGCGAAGGGCTGCGCCGCGTCGGGCTCCAGCGCGTCGCGCAGCGCCTTGATCAGTTCCCGGCCGGCGGCATGGCCGTCCAAGGTCGAATGAAAAATCTGGCTGCGCAGATAGGCCTGGCTGGGCAGATTGCGCAGCGGGCCGCCACGGAAGGACAGCCCGGCGAACTCCCCGCCTAGGCTGGCGGTTTGCGGCTGGGCTGCCGCGTCGAGCCGCGCCTGACGCGCCGTCGCCTCCAGCTTGCCCGCTTGCGCCGCGCCGGGAATGGGCGTCGCCAGCGTTTCCTCGCCCAAGGCCGTGTTCATCAGCTCGGACATGGCCGTCGACACCTGGCTGGCCGCGTCGCGCAAAGCCTGGCCGGCATCGGTCTGCGTGCCCTGTTCCACGCCGGACGGCACGCCGCCGAGAGTCGCGGACTGCGGCGTGGCCGGCTGGCTGAGCCGCGCCTGACGCGCCGTCGCCTCCAGCTTGCCCGCCTGCGCCGCGCCGGGCGTGGGCGCCGTCAGCGTTTCCTCGCCCAGCGCCGTGCCCATCAGCTCGGACATCGCCTCCATCACCTGGCTGGCCGCGTGATGCAAAGTCTGGCCGCCATCGGTCTGCGTGCCCTGCTCCACGCCGGACGGCGCGCCTCCCAGGATTGCGGATTGCGATGCGGCCGGCTGGCTGATCCGCGCCTGACGCGCGGTCGCTTCCAGTTTGCCCGCCTGCGCCGAACCGGCCGTGGGCGCCGTCAGCGTTTCTTCGCCCAGCGCCGTGTTCATCAGCTCGGACAAGGCGCCCGTTACCTGGCTGGCCGCGTTCAGCAAGGGATGACGCGTTTCCGACAAGGTAGCCTGCTGCGGCTTGGGCAATTCCTGGCTGCGGGCGACTTGCGGCGCCGGCATGCGCAAAGACGTCACCAGGCGCGAGGGCGCTCCGCCATGATGGCGGTTGCCCTTGTTCACATCGCCCAGATAGGTGTCGCCGCGCTTGTCCCAACGCCGGTTGTCCTGACGATTGTCCTGGCTGTTGTCGTTAAAGTTGAAGTGGTAATGCACCTCTTGCGGCCGCGGCGTTTCACCCGGCTCCGCCGGGCCCGGGTTCGGCTGAGGGCCCGGGCCGGGATCGGGCTGATCGGCGCGGACCGGCTCCGGCCGTTCCGGGTCTTTCGGACCCTGGCCCAAGCCCTCCAGCAGGCTGCGCAACAATTGCGGCAGGATGGCGACGGTGTCGAGGTCGCGCGCCAGCGTGCCCACGCTGACGCCGCGCTGCTCTATCAACTCGCCGCGCCGCTGCCGCAGTTCTTCAAAAGCCTTCATCGCCGCGCTGTCCACCAGTTCGGTCAGACGCTGGCAGGTGCTCTCGTCCAGCTGACGCCCCAAGTGGGACTCGACGCGGGACAGGATGAAAGGCACCACCTCGCGACGCATGAAGTCATTGCCCAGCTGCAACACGCCGCCCGGACATTGCCGCTCCATCATGGCGGCCAGCTTGTGCTCCAGCTTGCTGCGCTGCTGATAGTGCTTGTCGGTTCTCGGCGTCCACGGGCCAAAAGCGGATTTTTCGCCCAGGCCGTCCTTCAATATCTTGTCGGTGTACTGCTGCGCCAGCCCGTCCAGCGTTTGGCGCGCCTGTTCGCTCAGGCCCTCCTGCCGGCTCAACTGGCTGTAGACCTTGGCGAATTCGGCGATTTCCAGCTTGGCGTAGCGGTTGGGCGACTCCTGATACAGCTCGCCCAGACGCTGAGACTGCGACGAGGCGGCGAACAAGGCCGCCACGCTGTCGCGGCTGTAGTCCGCCTTGTAGCTGGCCAGATCCGCCAGCGAGTGGCGACGCGGCGGCGCGGCGTCGCTGCTGCGCGCCTCGCTCAGCCGTCGCGCCAAGGCGCTGGCCGGCCGCGCCGGTCCATTCAGCAGCGCGGACAGGTCCGGGCAGGAATGGGCGCGTGATAATCCGGAAAGTCCCGGCATGTTGCTCTCCTAAGAGCCTGTTCACGATCTTGCGAGCAAGAGCGAGACAAGGCGAAAACGAGCGAAAAAGCGGAATGTACTCGTGTACATGAGCATTTTGAGCTTGTTTTTAACGCCGTATCGCCACAGCGCAGCAGTTCATGAACAGGTTCTAAAATGTTGATGACGGTTAACGACAAGCTGAGGACAGGGGCGTCGGCGCGCCCGGCCTCAAGCGTCAAACCGCTGCTTAGCCTTGCAGGAAGGACTTGGCGGTTTCCGTGCAGCTGCTGATGGTACTGCTGAGCACCTTGACCAGGTTGTCGTACAGCGAGTTGGCGTTGCTGTATTTCTGGGTCAGCGTCTGCAGGGTGTTTTTCAGGTTTTCTTCCTGCGCCTTGAAACCGGACTGCCAGGCCTGGAATTTGGCGTTGTCCATTTCTACCGCCGAGCCACTGCCCAAGGCGCCAACGTCGCGGATCATGGTGTCGACCGGCGTCATGTCGATCACCACCACCCATTTGCCGTCCGCCGACTTCTGGACGCAGGAATCCGGCAAACCCATCTCCTTGGCCCACTTCCTGGCGTCCTCTTCGCTGCCGCCCTTGATCGGATCCGCCGATTTATCCTGCGAGGGGAAAAGCACCGCCGCTTTCTTGGGCAGGGAGAAATCCGATTTCAGCTTCTGCAGCGCAGCCTTGAGCGCATCGACGTCCAGCTTGACCTTGTTGCCGTCGCCGCCGGGTTTGATCCAGTTCGCCATCTGCGACAGGATGTCGCTGAACGCCTTGTAGAACTCGGTGTACTGGGCCACCACGTTTTCGTACACGCCCAGATAGCCGTCCTTGATGTCGCCGATGGCCTTGCTGATCATTTCCCACAGTTCGCGGTCGGAAATCATGTCCTTGGCCGCGCCCGGCGCCGTGTACAACATCGGCGCGGCAAATTCCCGCGCTGTGGGCGGAGCGTCGGCGAACACGTCGGCGATATCCGCCTGCAGCGTCGACTTTTGCTCGGCGGACATCACATAGCCGCTTTGCGCCAAAGCGCCCAGACTGCTTTTGAGTTGCTGAGTATTCAGCGTCTGCATGTCGCGGGCCTGGTCCTGCGCCCGCGTCAACGCGCCGCGCTGGAAATTAAGCCGCTCGGCCGCCGGCTGCTCGCCGCCGGCAATCGCCGCCTGCCAGCGCTGGTCCACCAGCTTGCTTTCATAGGTGGTCTGCCCTTCGACGGTGCGGCGGGCGGCCTCGTTGGCCTGGCGTAACGCGTCGGCCTTGTTCTGAGCGGTATTGAGCGCGGACAGCTCCGGCCCTTGCGGCGCGGCGGCGCGGGTTTCAACAGCGACGCCGCCGGTATCGGCTCGCGGCGCGGCGGCCGGGGTTTCCGTCGTTTGCGGCAGCGTCAGCGGCAAGGAGGATGTGGTTTGAATGCCGTTCATGGGAATTCCCCTGCATGGCCAGCGCCGAGGCAGGCGCCAAGGCGCTGGCGGAATGAATGGTGTGGAAGGCCGGCCCGACCGGGATGGCTGGGCCGGCGGGCGGCGCCAGGGACGGCGCCGCCCGGTTCCGGGCTAGCGGATCAGGCGCGGATGTTGCCGGCCACAGCCCCCATGGCCGCGCTCTTGGATTGGCTGATGCTGTCCAAGGTGCGCAGCAGCTCCTGGATGAAGCTGTCGGACTTGCGGCTGCTCTCGCGGGTTTCCTCGGAGGCGGTATTGGCCACGCGGCTGGAAGCCTGGCTGATCTGCTGCTCGGACTGCTCCAGCGTGGAGGCGTAGCGGCCAGAGCCGCCGGCGATATTGCTGGCCGCGGACGAGCTATCCATGATGGCCCGACCGGTGGTTTGCTTGGCCTGAGCCTTGAGCTTGGTGTCGTCCATCGTTTGCTGCTCGATCGAGCTCTTCACCGACAAGTCCTCGCTGGCACTGCCCAAGGCGGTTTCATGCGGCTTGCCCAGGTTCTGGTTGCTGGACTTCAAACCGATCTTGTCACCGGCCATGCCGTCCGCCACGCTGCCTGCGGCGTTGGACTGCGTGCCCGGCTCGCCTGCGCCCAACTTGGCCGCGCCCGGCTGCGACTTCAGGCCCACATGCTTCAGGCTGTCGGGCTCCGTGCCCAGCTTGACCGTGTTCTGACGGTTCAGCGTGGTTTGGATATTGCGACTCTCGTCACCGGCCTTGGCCAGCTTGGGCGCGTTGTTCTTCAATGCACCGCGTTCGGCGTTGAGGCCGTTCAAGCTCTTCTTGGCTCCGACGCCGGTAATGGCCATCTGGCCCACGCCCTGAGCAATACTGCTGGACAGGTTGGCGATGCCTTCGCGCACCATGGAGGCGGCGGTGGCCTTGGTGGCGTCGAAGCTGACCAGCGACAACTTGGTGCTTAAAGCGTTGTCGGCGGTGCGCAGCGCCGACATCAAGACGATGGCGGCCACCAGCAGCGCCACCCCGCTGGGCGCCATGCCGCTGATGTCGAAGGATTTACCCTGTTCTGCCTGTTCCTTGACCTTGTCGTTCATCAGCTTGTTCACGCCGGATTCGACCTTCTGGTACAAGGCCCCCAGATCCTGAACAAACTCCGGGTCCTTGGCTTTTTCGCTCAGATAGGCCTTCAGGCCGTCGGTCACCTGCTTGCTCACTTCGGCGGACGGCGGACGCAGTTCCGGCCCGCTCATCACCTCGGCCAGCGCCTTGCCGTCGCGGCCGGCGCTGTTCAGGATGGGCAGGATGTCCTTGATGTCCACCAGCGACTTGGCCGCCAGCGATTTATCGGCCGCGCCGGATTCCGCCGTAGCGGGGAAAAGAGTATGGACGGACGTGGTGTTGATAGTGTTCAGCATGCTATTTTCTCCTGACTCAAGCGTGGCTCTGACGCAGTACGAAGCGGCCGGCTTCAGCGTTCTGCTGCAGCGCGGAAGACATCATCGTGGTCAGTTCCTGAGTAATTTTCTGAGTGTTGGCGAAGGCTTCCACCGCCTGCTTCAGCCATTGCTCGATCTGATCCATCGCGGCGCGCGCCAGGGTGAAGTCGGCCAGCGCGTCGCTGGCGTTCTTCATGAACACGCCCTGCGCCACATTGCCGCCGGCCTGGGTGGTGGCTTGCGCCACTTCCCCGCCCACCACCACGCGGTTGAGGGTGTTGGCCATCAGCTGTTTGGAGGCGGCGTCGGTGCGCAGACCCAGGCTGTTGGCCAGGCGCTGGAAGCCCTGGGTCAACATCTTGCTGCCGTTCTTGGCCAGTTCCTTCAGCACATTGGGCACCATCTTCTTGATGGCGTCGCCCATCAGCTTGCTGAGCGCGCCGCCCAGCTTGCTGGCGGCGCCCTTGCCCACCACGGCCACCACCACCATCACCGCGACCATGGCCACCGCGGCCAGCACCGCGCCGATGATGGAGCCGGCCAGCTCAGCGGTCTTCTTGTCCACCCCCATGCTTTCCAGCGCCTTGGTAATGGCTTTGCCTATCAGGTCCATCAAGGGTTTGAGCACCTTGTCCATCAAGGGCTTCAACGCCTCTTCCATGAAAGACACCCCGGTGGTGGCCTTGACCACCTCGTCCGCCACCATCAGCGCGACGCCCACCGCGGCCAGCGCCAGGCTGGCGCCGCCGGTGAATGCTGCGGCCACGACGCTGACCACGGTCAGCAACGCGCCTAGAATCTTGCCAATGCACCCCATGGTGCGATTGAGTTCTTCCGCCTTGCGCACTTCTTCCTGGTACTCGGCGGATTTTTTGTCCATTTCCTTCTGGCGGCCTTCCTGCAAGGCCTGGAACAATGCCAGATCGTTTTTCAGACTTTCTTCGCTGTTCTTGCCCACCAGCTCGACGAACATCGCCATCAACATGGTCAGCTTGGCCACATTGGACAGGTTGTCCTCGCCGGTTTTGCGCGCGACATCGCCGCCCACATTGGCGCCTTGCACCTTGCCGGCCAGATCATCGGCGATCTTGCCCTTTTCCACCGCCACCACGCGGGCCTTTTCCGCCACCTCGAACGCCTTGTCGGCTTTCTGCTTGGCTTGCGCGGCTTCGCCGGAGGCTTGCTGGCTGGCGGCCTGGGCGTCGGCGTAACCCGGATCGTCCGGCGACATGCCGTTCAGCTTGGCCAGGGCCGCATCGGCTTTCTTCTGGGCGGCGTCCGCGGCCTGTTTGGCGCTGTCGTAGTTGCCCACCGCGTCTTTCAACGCCTCGGTGGCTTCGCTCGCCGCCTTGAACGCGTCCTGGAACTCTTTGGACAGTTTCTCGCCCATCGCCACTTGCGCTTCCATCATCGCGCGCCAGGTGGCGATGCGGCTTTCCAGCTGCGACAGCGAGACATTGCCCAGCAAGGACATCAACTGCCCCAGCAGCAGCGTCAGCTTGCCCGCGCCGTCCAGCTCTTCCTTGGCCTTGGCCGTGGGCTGGGTCAGCGGCGGCGTGTTCAAGTCACTGCGCGGCTTGGCGGCGCCGGCGTCGTCGCTGACGCGCATCGTGAACAGCGCTTGCGCCGACTTCTGCGCGGCGTCGACGAATTTCTCGCTCGCCTGGGTGTTACCCGATAGCGCTTTCGCCAGCTTGGCACTGTCAAGATTGAAGCTTTGACCGATAGTGTTACCGCTCATGCTTGCTCCTTTTCCTGCTGACGGGATTGCTCGGCCTCCGTCTCCTGCAAACTGTCCAGATACACTTGGGCCTTGGCGCGCAGCGACTCGTCGTCGCTTTGTTCGCACACCAGCTCGAAACACTGCCTGGCCTTGGCCGCCTTGCGCATGAACAGCTGGCACTGCCCGGTGAAGAACACCGGCCGGTAGTCGTTCTTGCTCAGGGCGAAGGCCACCGCGTACAGATCGGCGGCCTTCTGGAACTGTTTCTTGAGCTGGCACACGGCGGCCAGCCCCATGATGTAGTCGGGGTTGTAGAAGTCGTAGATGCACAGAAAGCGGAAGAAGGTTTCCGCCTCGTCGAGCCTTCCCTTGTTGTAAAAATCGTAAGCGTGGGCGTACAGGCCTTCCATCATGTCCGGCGGAATGCCGTGCACGTCTTTCAGGGTGGCGCCCGCGCTTACCGCTTCCCAGACCATCTCTGCCAGGCGGTCGTCGCTGACACTGTCTTCAGGGTTCATCAAACTTCTCCTAGTCGCTGTCACCAACCCGGCAGAGCTGGCTAGAGACGACGGTTGTCTTGGGTGTGAAATGACCGTCGTCGCTGTCATTTAACAGCGGTCGGCGGGGGGAAACATTCAGGAATCGCTCATGGCGACGGCGCATCGGCTATCCGGGCGTGTTCAATATGGCCTTGCGGGTTTTGAGGCCGCCGCCGCGCGGGGGAAGATTGGCGTTGCCGGACCTTCCCGGCGGGCGGGAAGGCTCTTGGGCCGCGTCTATGCGCTCAGCCCTCCTGGTCGTTTTGTTTATCCACAGAAGCGGGCTTGGCGGCGGATTTATCCACAACCGGCCCGGCGGCGTTCGCGTCCTTCCCCTGTTGCTCCGCCGGTAGCCTCGATGGCTCCGGCTCCGGCTCCGACGCCTGCGCTCCGGCGTTTTCCACCTGCTCCAGCCACATCAGCAAGCGCAGCACTTCCTCCACCTCGTCCAGGCTGACCAGGGAATAACGGCGGTGGCTGGCGAAAATGCGCCGCGCCAGCGGGATGTCGCGCACCACCGGCACGCCCACTTTTTCCGCATAGGCCCGCACCGCCAGCGCACGCTGATTGGTCTCCATCACCGAGATGAAGGGGATGGGCAGCAGCTCGGGCTTGAAATAGATGCCGACGGCGATATGGGTAGGGTTGGCCACGATCAGGCGCGAGTTTTCGATGTCGGACTTCACCTGCTCGGACAGGATCTCCATATGCGCCTCGCGGCGGCGAGACTTGATCTCCGGATTGCCCTCCTGCTCCTTCATCTCGCGTTTGACCTCCTGCTTGTCCATCTTCATATCCTTCATGAACAGGAAGTACTCGGCGATGGCGTCCAGCACCAGCACCGCGACGATGCAGCCCAGGCAGGTCAACACCAGCGCCAGCAGCAGTTCGCGCCAGATCACCGCCATGCCTATGGGGTCGCCGTTGAGCTGGGCGAACAGCAGGGCCTTGTGCTTGTGCCACAGCACCAGCACCGCCACCACGAAACTGGCCAGGTAAAGCAAGGCCTTCACCGCCTCCTTCACCGTGCGCAGGCTGAACAGCTTCTTGAAGCCGTTGACCGGGTTCAAGGCCTCCAGATTGAGCTTCAAGGCCTCGCTGGCCAGCACAAAGCCGCTTTGCAGCAGGGAGGGCAAGGCGGAGGCGACGATGCACAGCAGAAAGATGGGCAGCAAGAGCTTGATGCCCAGCCAGGCCACCGCCTGGGCGTAGCCCTGCATGTCCTGCTGGAAGCCGCCGGCGATCACCTGGCGGAAAGCGCCCATCAGTTCCACCAGCGAGCCGAAGGACACCAGATAGGCGACGCCGCACAGGGTCAGGCAGGCCACCACCAGATCGCGGCTCTTGAAGGACTGGCCTTTCTTGGCCGCGTCCTGCAAGCGCTTGCGCGTGGGTTGTTCGGTCTTGTTCGACATCTCAGCGCACCGGCGCGCTCAGCCAGCCGGGCAGCGCCGTCGGCGGGAAGGCCAGCCGCATCACCGTGTCGGGCAACACCGGGCCGAAATACATCAACATGATCAGCAAGGCCGCCGCGCTCTTCACCGTCAGCGACACCGCGAAGGCGTTCATCTGCGGCGCGAAACGCGACAGCAGGCCCAGCACCACCTCGGACAGCAGCAAGGCCGCCACCACCGGGCTGGCCAGCACCACCGCCTTGCTGATCACCTGATTGAGCAGGCTCAGCGTCGGCTGCAAGGCCGGCGCGCACACGCCCAGCGGGTCGCACAGCTGATAGCTCTGACGGAACAGGTCCAGCATCAGGCTCATGCCGCCACCTTGCAGATAGACCGCGGCGGCGAACAGATTGAACATATTGGCCAATTCCGAAGTGTCCACGCCGTTGGCCGGGTCTATGCTGCTGCTCAGCGTCGCGCCGCGCTGGTTGTCTATGATGCTGCCCAGCGCGTGAAACACCCAGAACGGCCAGGCCAGCAGGCAGCCCAACAACAGGCCCACCGCAGCCTCGCGCGCGATCAGCGCGATAAAGGGCAGCGCCTGAAAGGCCGGCAGCGCCTCCACCGGATGCGGCCACAGCCCCAGCGCCACCAGCATGGTGGCCGAGGTGCGCACCACGCCGCTGAGCACATTGCTGTTCAGGAAGGGCAGGATGAAGAACACCGGCGCCACGCGGGCGAAGCCGAGCGCGGCCGAGGCCACCCAGCCGTGGATTTCGAAGAACAGGCCGAACTGCATCCGCCTCAGCCCCGGGCCAGCGCCATGCGCATCACCTCCCGGCCAAAGCCGAGCAGGGTTTCGCCGTACCAGCCGGACAACAGGAACAGGCACAGGCTGACGCCGAACAGCTTGATGCCGAAGGGCAGCGTCTGCTCCTGCAACTGGGTCACGGTCTGGAACAGGCCCACCAGCAGGCCGATGGCGGTGGCCACGATGATGGGCCAGGCCGACATCAGCAACACCAGGTACAGCGCCTTGTTGCCGGCGAACACCAGATCATTCATAGCAAAACTCCAAAATTGAGGCGGGCGGCATGGACAGCGCGGTACTCCGCCCGCTCCATGAAAGCCATTCGCTCCGAGACGCGGAAAGCAAAACCAAACGCAGCGCCATGCCGTGGCGGGACGGTTTGCTCCGCCCGGCTAGGTCGCCAAATCCAAGTACTGCAACACCAAGCCCTTGGACAACAAAGTCCAGCCGTCCAACGCCACGAACAGCACCAGCTTGATCGGCACCGAAATCGTCACCGGGCTCATCATCATCATCCCCAGCGCCAGCAAGATGCTGGAGATCACCAAATCCACCACCACGAAGGGCAGGTAGAGATAAAAGCCGATCTTGAACGCGCTCTTGATCTCGCTGAGCGCGTAGGCCGGCAGCAAGGCGAAGAGGGACGGCTGTTCGTCCTCGGCCGCGTTGCCTGTTTCGCGCTCGGTGCGCTGCGCCTGGGCTTTTTCAAAGAAACTCACCAGTTCCGGATCGGAATACTTCTGCAAATAGCCGCGATAACCGTCCAGGCCGTTTTCGACAAAGTTGCTCACCGATTCCACGCTGTTGAAGCTGACCTGTTCTTCCTGGTAGTGGCTGTAGGCCTGCTGCGCGATCGGCAGCATCACGAACATCGACAGCATCAGCGCGATGCCGTTGAGCGTCATATTGGACGGCACCTGCTGCAGGCCCAGCGCGTTGCGCACCATCACGAACACGATGGAGAACTTGATGAAGCAAGTCCCGGAAGCGATCAGGAAAGGCAGCAGCGTGGCGAAGGCCAGCAGCGCGATCAGCGAAATATCATTCGACATCGGCGGCTCCGCCCAGCCACTCCGTCACTTCCACCCCCAGATGGCCGGCCAGCTGCACCAGTTCGCCGCGTCCCAGCAGCGCGCCGTTGGCGCGCACTTCCACCCGCCGCTCCACGTCCGCCGGCAGGTTCAACAACTGGCCCCGGCACAAGTCCTGCAGCTCCGTCAGCGTCACCCGCCCGCGGTGCAGCACGAATTCCAGCTCCACCGGCAGCTGTCCCATGTCGCGCGCCGGCGCTTCCTGCTCCGCCGCCTGTTGCGATTCATCCCATTCCATGACGATTCCTTCCTCATACGTTTGATAAGTGCCCAGCGCGCGGTCGTGGCAGCGCACCGCCGCCGCCGGCTCGCGGATCAGCAGCACGTCGCCGCGCGTCACGCCACGCAACAAGCCCAGGCTGATGCGGCTGTCGCCGATGACGAAGCGCAGCGGCCAGCTCAACAAGGGCGCCGGGTCCGGCGCGTCTCCGGCCTCGAACGCCGGCGCGCGCTCCAGCCACAGCGGCCCCTCGGCGCACATCACCCGCAGCAGCGGCTGGCGCGGCAAGGCGTCGCCCGGCCCCGCCTCGCCCAGGCTCAAGCGCTGGTAGGCCAGCTCCGGCATCGGCGGCGTCAGCGGCCGTTCCGCCGCCGCCAGCCATTGCGCCGCCTGCGCCTCCACCCCGGCGGACAAGGCCAACCGCGCCAGTTCCGGCGCGGCGTTCTCCAGCCAGGCGCGCGCTTGCAGCCAGCCCTGCCAACGCTGGTCCGCGTCGGCCACAGACAGCCACAAGCCGCCGCGCGGCGGCGTTTCCAGCGTCGCGTCCCAGCCCTGGCGCCGCCAGGCGGCGGCGGCGAGGCTCAAGGCGCGTTCACGCGCGTCGATTTGTCTGAGCGCCAGCATCAGGCGTCCTCCTCCTCATCCCGCTGCGGCTGCTGCCGGCCCTGCTCGTGGCCGTCGTCGCGGGCCATCTGCCATTGCTGCGGGTTGCCGGACTGCCATTGCTCGCCCAAACGCTGTTGCACCAGGCTGTCCGAGGGCTGCAGGCTGAGCACACCGCCGGGCTGGCTCTGCACGTTCACCGCGTGTTCGCCGCCCCAGCGCTGAAAGCGGTAGGTCAGGCCCGGCTGGGCCGGCTCCGGCGCGCTGGGCGCGGACGGCGTCGTCTGGCTCAAGGCAGGGTCCTGCCGCGGCCGCGCCTGCGGAGCGGCTTCGCGCGGCGGCGGCGTCGCCGGCGCGGACGGTTGGGCCGGCGGAGGCGTCAGCGCCGCGGCCGCCGGAGCGGATTCTGTCTTGCGCGTCTCTCCGCCTTCGCGCGCGGCGGCCGGCGTCGGGACCGGCGCGGCGGCTTCGGCTTTCGACACGGTCCGTCCGAGCGGCGTCGGCGCGGCGGCTGCCGTCTGCGGCGCGGCGGCGGGAAGCGAGGCTTCGCCCTTGGCCGAGGCGTGCTCGGCTTTGCGCAGCGCCGGCTCAGCCTTGGACTGCGCCCCCAGCGTCTGCGCCACGACTTTGACCGGCGCGTCGGCCGTCGGCGCCAGGCTGGCCGCATGCTGGGCCGCCAGCGCCGCGGCGGCGGCCTGCGCGCCTTGCGGCCGGGCCGCGGTCTTGCCGCGCGCGCTGGCGTCCGGTCCTTCGCCCTCGCCCAGCGGCGTCCGGCCGCGCTTGCCCGGCGCGGACAGCGCGGCTTCCGCCGCATGGCGGCCGCCGGCGCTCAGCCGCGCCGCGTTCCAGTGCGGCGGCAGCGGCGGCTGCCACAGCGCCCCGGCCGGCAGGCGGGAGCGGTCCCGCTCGCGTTCGCCGGCCTCGTCCTCGCCGTCGCGTTCCGGATCGGCGGCGTCTTGCCGCTGCCTTTGGGCTTCGCGGGCAAAGGCTTCAGCGGCGCCGTCGGCTTCGGCCGCCGGCCGGGCGTCCATGCTCGGCGCGGGAATAGGCGTCATCGCTTCCATATCGTCCTCTCTTCCTGCTCGGCCTCGTCCAGCCGCAAACGCCGCATGCGTTCCTGGCGGCGCTGCAGCTTGGCCCAGCGTTGATACTTGTCTTCCTTGCGCAGCCATTGCCGACGCAAGACCTGTTGTTCCTCGCGCCGGCCGGCCAGGCCCTGGCGCTGTTCTTCTAGCTGGCCGCTTTGCAGGTCCAGGTTCTGCAACTGACGTCGCAGCACCGCCTGCTTGCGCTGCAAGGCGAACAGCTGGCCGCGGCTCATCGCCCCGGCCGGCCGTTGCGCCAGCAGCAATTGGCGCAGGCCCTGGCCCTGCGAGGCCAGCGCTTCTTGCTCCGCCGCCAGCGCGCCGTCCTGGCGCGCCAGCTGAGCCAGCTCGGCCTCGCAACGCGATTGCGCCGCCTGACAACGGCGCAGCAGCGCGCCCAGCTTAGGCAACAAGCTCATGCAGGCTGCGCAGGGTGTCGGCGAAACCCGCGCCTTCGTCCACCGGCTGGCGCAGCCAGCGCCGCAGCGCCTCGCGCGCATTCATCGCCCGGTCGTTGTCGGGGTTCTCGCCGGGGCGGTATTCGCCCAGGTCGATGAAGACTTGCAACTCTTCCAGCCGCGCCATCAAGGCGCGCAGCGCCGAGGCCGCCTGCAGATGGCCGCCGTCGCAGACCTGCCCCGCCACGCGGCTGGCGCTCTTGAGCACGTCGATAGCCGGGTAATGGCCCTGACCGGCCAGCTTGCGGCTCAGATAGATGTGGCCGTCCAGGATGGAGCGGATCTCGTCGGCCATCGGGTCCGGCTCGTCGTCGCTCTCCAGCAGCACGGTGTAGAAGGCGGTAATGCTGCCGCCGCGGGTGGCGCCGGGGCGCTCCAGCAGCCGCGGCAGGCTGTCGAACACCGAGGCCGGGTAGCCGCGCCGCGCCGGCGGTTCGCCGGCGGCCAGCGCCACGTCGCGCAGCGCGCGGGCATAGCGGGTCATGGAGTCGACGAAGAGCACCACTTTCTTGCCCTGGTCGCGGAAGTACTCGGCCACCGTGGTGGCCAGCAGCGCCGCGTTGCAGCGGTCCACCGAGGAGAAGTCCGAGGTGGCGAACACCAGCGCGCAGCGCTCGCGCTTGGGCGAGGCGCGCAGCGATTCGGCGAATTCGGTTACTTCGCGGCCGCGCTCGCCGATCAGGCCGATGACGAAGACGTCGGCGTCGCTCTGCTCGATCAGCATGTGCATCAGCACGGTCTTGCCGCAGCCGGCGGAGGCGAAGATGCCGACGCGCTGACCGACGCCGCAGGTCAGCAGGCCGTCGATGGCGCGCACGCCGGTGGCCAGCGGCTCGCGTATGCCCACGCGCCGCGAGTACGGCGGCGGATCGGCGTCGATGCCGCGCTCCTCGCCGCCGACGCCGGCCTCGGGCGCGAAGCGCTCGACGATGCGGCCGGTGGGGTCCAGCACCGCGCCCAGCGCCGACTCGCCTATCCAGGCCGCCAAGGCGCGGCCGGTGGGCTGCAGCACCGCCTCGCGCGACAGGCCGCGCGCGTTGCCGATCAGACTGAGCACGGCGCGCGGGCCTTGAAAGCCCACCACCTGGGCGCGGGCCACCACCTCGCGGTCCTGCCAGCTGCGGCGGATGTCGCACAGCTCGCCTATCGCCACCTCGGGCAGCGCGGCTTCCAGAATGGGGCCGGACAGGCGTTGCGGATACGCCAGCCGGCGCAGCAGGCGCGGCGCTTTCATCGCAGCAGCGACTCGCTGAAGCGTTCCAGCGCGTCGAAGAAGCCGTTCAAGGCCTCGGAGAAGCGCTTGCCGTCGGCCAGATAATCCGGGTGGGCCATCGCCTTCAGCTCCAGATAGCCGTCGTTGGCGGCCAGTTGCAGCTGGCCGCCGCGGGCGAAATGGCAGCCCTGCATCAGGTCCTGCAGCAATTGGCCGGCGCGCTGGGCCAGCACCGCCTCGTTGTGCTCGCCCAGCCGCGACCACAGCCACACCTCGCCGTCCTGGGCGCTGACGTGGATGCTGGGCAGATCGTGCAGATCCAGCGCAATGGTGGAATGGCTGTCCAGCTCGCCCAGCAGGGCGGGATCGCAGCCGCTCTCTTCCAAGGCGGAGCGGACCAGTTGGGCGATATCCATGGCGAACATAGGCGGAATCCTTTTTTAAATGGTTTTGATCACGTTCACCGACACGCTGTCGGCGATTTCGCCGAAGGACACCACTTCCAGGTCGCGGAAGCGGGTTTCGACCAGTTTCTTGATGAAGCGCCGCACGTCCACCGAGGCCAGCAGCACCAGGTCCTTGTGCGCGATGCCCATGCCGTCCAGGCCGAGCGCGAACAGGTCCATCAGCTCGTCCGAAGCCGCCGGCTCCAGATTGAGGAAGGCGCCGGCCGAGGTCTGGCGTATGCCCTTGCGCACCATGTCCTCCACCTCGGCGGACATCATCACCGCGCGCAGTTCGCCGCCGCTGGCGAACTTGTGGCAGATGTAGCGCGCCAGCGCGCCGCGCACATGCTCGACCAGATTGATCACGTCTTTCTCGCGCGGCGCCCACAGCGCCAGCGCCTCCATGATCAGCTTCATATTGCGCACCGAGATGCGCTCGGCCAGCAGCCGTTGCAACACTTCGGCGATGCGCTGCACCGTGGCGTGGCGCAGCACTTCCTTGAGCAGGTCCGGGTATTTGGCCTCCAGCTGATCCAGCATGTGCTTGGTTTCCTGGACGCCGAAGTATTCGTTGACGTGGCGCGCCAGCAGCGCGGCCAGGCAGTGATAGAGCTCGTCCAGCGCCGGGCGCAGCTGGTAGCCCAGCTTGGCCAGCTTGTCGCCGTCGGCCGGGCGCACCCAGGCGCACTGGCTGGCGCCCTGGGCGCTGAACACCGGCTGCGCCAGCGCGGCGGCCTCGTCCGAATAATTGATCACCCGCAGCAGATCGAAATGCAGTTCAAACTCGTCGGCGCGGATTTCGTTGATCAGCACCGCCACCCGGTTGTCCGGCAGGCCTTCGCCGTCGCGCAGCAGCATGTCCGGCAGCCTCACCCCGTAGTCGATGAAGAACTGGCTGCGCAGGCGCTCGGCCAGCTGCGCCTGCTCCAGCGCGGCGCGGCGCGCCTTGGGCACCAGCAGGATCAGCGGCACGGTTTCCGCCGCCACCTTGTCCAGATTGCCGATCAGGCCCAGGGAGCTGTCCTTGCCGCTCGCCGGCGCCCCGCCGGCCGCGGCCGCCGCCGGAGACTGGGCCGCGCCCGGCGCGCCTTTGCCGGCCATGCGGCGCTTGTAATAGAACAGGCCGCCCAGCGCCGCGGCCAGGATCAGGAACACGATCAGCGGGAAGCCGGGCAGCATACCCACCGCCAAAGCCAGCACCGCGGTCACCACCAGCACGAACGGGTTGCCCAGCAACTGGCTCATGATGTTGCGGCCCATATTGTCGCTGTCGCCGTTGACGCGGGTGACGATGAAGCCGGCGCTGATGGCGATCAGCAGCGCGGGGATCTGCGCCACCAGGCCGTCGCCGATGGTGAGCATGGTGTAGGTGGACAGCGCGGTGGACAGGTCCATGCCGTGCTGGGTCATGCCCACGGCGATGCCGCCGATGAAGTTGACGAAGATGATGATGATGCCGGCGATGGCGTCGCCCTTGATGAACTTCATCGCGCCGTCGAAGGAGCCGTAAAGCTGGCTTTCGCGCTCCAGCACGCTGCGGCGTTCGCGCGCGCCGTCGGCGTCCACGATGCCGGCCTTGAGGTCGGCGTCGATGCTCATCTGCTTGCCGGGCATGCCGTCCAACGAGAAGCGCGCCGCCACCTCGGCCACCCGCTCCGAGCCCTTGGTGATGACGATGAACTGCACCACGGTGACGATGGAGAACACCACGAAGCCCACCGCCAGGCTGTCGCCGATCACGAACTGGCCGAAGGTGTTGATGATCTCGCCCGCGTCCGCCTCGATCAGGATCAGGCGGCTGGTGCTGATGGACAGCGCCAGCCGGAACAGGGTGGTGATCAGCAGCACCGAGGGAAAGGTGGAAAAGCTGAGGATGCGGTCGATGTAGAAGGAGCCCATGAACACCAGCACGGCGATCACGATGTTGAGGCCGATCAGGAAGTCCACCAGATAGGTGGGCAGCGGGATGATCAGCATCGCGATGATCATCACCATCAACAGCAGGATCAGCAATTCCGGCCGCGAGCGCGCGCCGTTGAGCAGGGAATTAAACACCGTTAGTCATCCAAAGCGATTCGATATTGGCGACGGGCCGCGGCCCGCCGGGAAAAACAGCCAGGCAAGACGGGACGTGTCCCCCCGCCTTGCCTGGCGGCTCTCGTTTACTCCGCGCCGCCGCCCTCGGCCTCGCGCCGGCGCTCGGCCAGCTCGTGGCGGTAAGCGATGGCGGCCAGGCGGCGGAATTCCTCCTGCAAGGCGTCCAGCCAGCGTTCGTCGACGAACAACTGCGGCGGCAGCGCCTTGCAGGCCTGGTACAGCGCCTGCAGCAAGGTGGAATGCTCGCTGTGGCGGCTGAGCAAGGCGGTGTCGCCCACCGTCTCCGCCAGCAGGCCGTCCAGCTGCTGCGGCTGTTGCAACAGCGACAGCAGGAACAACAGCCAGTCCGCCTCGCTGGGGTTGAAGGCGCATACCTGCGGGTTGGCCAGCATGCGGCCGACGAAGAGCGCGTCGGCCGAACGCAGCAGCTTGAGCTGGCTCAGCCGGCCCAGCAGATTGCCGAACTCCAGCCGCGAACAGCTGGCGTCCAGCGAATCGATGTCGGCCAGCAGCGCGCCTTCGATGAAATCCAGCACCACCGCCCGGCGCTGGTAGCCGTAGCTGCCCACCCAGTCGGCGTAAATCTCCACTTCCGCCGCCTCGCTCTCCAGAAACTGGCGGTAGCTGGCGCGCAGCAGGCCGGGGCTCAGGGACAAAGCCTTGCCGAACAGCCTCGCCTTCAGCGCGCAATTGATGCCGGCCTTCAAAGGCTTGGCCTCGGCTTGCTCCTCCACCTGCTTGAGCAGGGCCTGCAGGCGTTTGCGCACCACCTCGTCCAGCTGACGGCGGCGCAGCAGTTCGCGCAGCACCAGCACCAGATCGCTGTCGTCCGGGAACAAGGAACGCGCCTGGCGCAGCAAGTCCTCGGCGCTGATCCCGTGGGACTTGGCCACGTTCACGATCTGCTGCGCCTTGGGCTGGGCTTCCTCGTCCAGCACCCGTTCGAAACTGTCGGCCAGATGGCCCAGCTTCTTGTCGTAATCGCGGCGGTTGCGGAACTGGGTCAGCGCCGCCGACATTTCATCGGTGGACTGGACGAAGCGCTGCACCTCGGCCGCCGGGCTGGCGTCCTCCACCTGCTGCGCGTCCGCCTGCCGGGCCTCGCCCTGGCGCTGGGCGTCGCGCTGGGCGTCCAGCTTGCCCTGATGCTTGGGCGAGCGGACGCCGAAGACCGGCGGCGGACGGCCGCTAATGTCCACGCGTCGCGCCCTTGGCCGCGCCCTCGGCGCGCTGTTCGCGGTCCAGATAATCCCGCACCCATTGCTGCAGCGGATCGCTGGAGATGCCGCCCTCCTTGGCCACCGCCGCCGACAGATCGCTGGCGTCCGGCGTCAGCGGATCGTCGATCTCGCGCGGCTGAATCAGGAACACGCGCACGGTATTGCTCTGGTTCTGGCTGCGGTAGCGGAACAGGCCGCCCACCAGCGGCAAGCTGCCCAAGAACGGCACCTTGTTGTTCTGCTCGATATTGGCGTCGCGGGTGTAACCGCCTATCAACAGGCTCTTGCCCTGCGGCACCCGGGCCACGGTGCTGATGCGGGTGCGGCCCACCTCGGGCAAGGCGTCCTGCGGGTCCTTGTCGTAATCCGGGCTCTTGGCCTCGCGGCCGTCCTCGATATTCAGCGACATCTCGATCTGGCCGTCGGCGGAGAAGCGCGGCAGCACGCTGACCAGGGTGCCGTAGGTCACGTGCTGCAGGCTGGAATTGCGCTCGCCCACCAGCTTGGCGTAGAAGGTGCGGTTATTGTCGAAGATGGCCGGCACGTTTTCCTGGGTCAGCACCACCGGGCGCGACACCACATTGGCCTTGTTCTTCTGCGACAACGCCATCACCGAGGCGATGAAGCGGGTGCCGTCCAGCGTGCTGATCGAATTGCTGGGGTTCAGCGCCACGCCCAGCTTATTGCCCACGGTGACGCTGCCGCTCCAGTTGACGCCCAGCTGATCCAGATCGCCCTTGTCCAGATCGATGATCCACAGCGACAGCTCCACATGGCGCTTGGCCACGTCCAGCGCCAGCGCCAGGTTTTCGATGAAGCGCACCTGTTCGGTGGTGCCCTTGATCAGCAGGCTGTTGGTGTCCGGATAGGCGATCACCTTGATGTCGCCGGCCGCCGTGTCCTGCTTCAGCGCGTCGGGCAGGCTGAGGCCGGCCTGGTAGGCCGGCGCCTTGAGCTCCCCGCCGGCGGGAAAGTCCGGCATCGCCGGGATGTCGCTGCCCCGCGCCGGCGGCCGCGCCGGATTGGCGGCGGTCTGCAAGGGCTTGTCCTCGCCCTGCAGCAGCTTCTCTATCACCGTGGCCATGCCGGGGATGACGATTTTCTGGTCGCGCAACTCATAGCTGCGGTCGCTGACGAAGGTGTTGTTGAGCCGCACCACGCCGATCTTCTGCCGACCCAGCTCGATGCCGTCGCTCTGCTTGTCCATGAAGCCGGCGGCGTTGACCACCAGATCCACGAAGACCGGCGGCCCGGACACGTAGAAAGTGCCGCTGCGGTTGTCTCCGCGCAGCGGATAGCGCTTGTCGTAGAGGCCGGACTTGCGCAGGAAGTCGTTGAAGGCGGAGAGCGAGACATTGCGCAGCGACACCACCGCGTTGCGGGTTTCGCTGGCGTCGTAGACGTAGATGGCCTGGCCGTCGTGATACCAGATCAGGCCCAGCTGCTGGGTCATCTTGTCCAGCAGCGCCTGCGGATTGGCCAGGTCGAAATCGCCGCTGATCTGCTTGCGCGCCGCCTGCTTGCTGACGATCACCGGCTTTTTCAGCCGCGAGGAAATCGCGTCGAAGAAAGAACGCAGGCCCTCCTTCTTGGCGACGTAGCCGGCGGAGTCGGCGGCGCGCGCCGGTTCCGGCGCGGCGGCGGCCGGCAGGGCCGCGAGCAGCGTCGCGGCCAGCAGCGCGGCGGATAAAAAGCTTCGATTCATTTGGTGGCCAGTTGAATGATATTGGACAGACCGCGCGGCGACACGCCGATCAGTCCCTTGATTTCGTTGGAAAAATGCGACGACGAGGCGTAGCCGTGCTTGAGCGCCACCTGGGTCAGGTTTTCCCGTCCCTCCGCCACGTCCAGCAGCGAGCGGGCCATGCGCCAGTCGCGCAGCTCGGTCTTGGCCGCGTTGCCCAAGGCGTGGCGGCACAAGCGGCGGAAGTGGGAGTAGGACACGCCGTAGCGTTCGCCCAGCGCCTGCAGCTTGTCGCCGCAGGTGGACTGGGCCAGCAGGAAGCGCACCAGCCAATAGCTCTCGCTGCGGCGCAATAGCGACAGCAGCGCGGCGAAGGCCGGCGACGGCGTCAACACTTGGAGCAAGAACCAGTATTCGCAGCGCTTGCGGTCCTGCCAGGCGCTCAGATCGGCCAGCGGCAATTGCGCGCAACGCGCCTCGCCTGCCGACGCGTCCGCGTCGCGGGCCTCGTCGGTCTTGGCTTCGTCGACAAAAGCCAGCAGCTTGCTCAAGGGCTCCAGCCGGACCGGCTGGAAGGCCAGCTCGCCGGCGGCCACGCTCACATCCACGCGGTCCAGCAGCAGCAGGCCCTGCCAATCCGCCGCCAGGGTCAGCGTTTCCGCGCCCTCTTCCCAGCTCAATTCCAGCCGCGCCTCTTCCCGGCGCGGCGGCAGCAGCCAGACGTCCTGGGCCGGCGCGCAGCGCTTGGCGGCGGCCTCCAAAGTCTCCAGCGGGAGCAACACATCGTTATCGGTCATCGGTCAAACGCCCTGCCGGGCTCGTGCTTGGACCGGGAAAGTGTCCCCCAGCGCCGCGGGCGAATCCTGATGCAAATCTGATGGGATCCCGAGTTTTCGCTCCAGCGCCCGCCAGATAGAAAGAACAGGCCCGCCGCGACGGCCCTCGCGCGGCGCAGGCCGCAGCGAGCGCGCAGGCGCGCCCCGCTTGAGCCGGGATCAGCGCCGCGATTATCCCTTTCCCCGCCGCGGGCAACTTTCAACTATCGACCATGGCGCCGGCTTTTCGCCATCCGTAAGAACGCTCAGCAAAACTACGCGGGCGCGGGCGCGCCGCCGCCGTGCTATAGGCAGAGATAGGCCCGACATGCCAAATAAATGATCGAACCAAAATCAAAAACCGCCGTGCTGCCGATGGAGAGAATGCGATGGCCCAGTTGACCCCAACCCTGCGCCGGGGAGCGGCGTTGCTCTTGCTGTTGAGCCTGGCCGGCTGCCGGGACGGCGAGCCCAAGCCCGGCACCGTGCTGGACGAAGCCAAGCAGGCCCAACGCACGGTGGAATCCTTCCCCGCCGCCGACGAGGACTACTTCAAGGACATGGACAGCGCGGTGGCGCTGGACGCCGCCGAAGTCAAAGGCCGCAACACCTGGCTGGTGTGGACCGGCGGCAACGACAGGCTGTGGGATAAGCTCGCCACCGTCAGCGTGGGCAATCTGGACCTGCTCAAGACCCTGTCCTCCCACCCCGGCCTCAAGTTCAGCCGCGACAACCGCTGGAACTATCTGGGCCTGGTCAACGAGCCCTGTTTCGACAAGGCGGGCGGCCCGGACGACAAGCGCTTCGGCCTGTGGCTGGACCAACGCCGCGCCGATTGCCCGAAAGACCCGTTCGAGAACGAGCAGAAATATCCGGGCGTGGCCATAGGCGCGCGCGGCAAGAACCTGCCCGCCGGCTCCTTCTACGGCTACGCCACCGGCGTGGTGGGCCTGCGCCTGTTCCCCAACCCGGCCTTCGACGAAGCCGCGGCCAAGAAATGGGACGCCAAGCGCTATTACGAAGACCCGACGTATTACAACGACAAGGACCTGATCCGCCCCTACCGCGTGGGCATGTCCTGTGCGTTCTGCCACGTCGGCCCCAATCCGGTGAAACCGCCGGCGGACCCGGAACATCCGAAGTGGGAAAACCTGAGCTCCAACGTCGGCGCCCAGTATTTCTGGGTGGACCGCATCTTCTCCTGGCAGGCCGACCCCAGCAGCTTCCCCTTCCAGCTGTTCCACACCTCGCGCCCCGGCGCGCTGGACACCTCGCTGATCTCCACCGACTCCATCAACAACCCGCGCACCATGAACGCGGTGTACGGCCTGGGGCCGCGGCTGGACATCGCCAAGCGCTGGGGCAAGGAAACCCTGGCCGGCGGCGGGCTCAACAACAAGCAGTTCAACGACTTCGTCAAAGACGGCCCGCTGACCCAGTTCTTCCAGCCGCCCAAGACCGTATGGACGCCGCGGGTGCTGAAAGACGGCTCGGACTCGGTGGGCGCGCTGGGCGCGCTGAACCGCGTGTATCTGAACATCGGCCTGTTCAGCGAGGAATGGCTGCTGCATTTCAACCCGCTGGTGGGCGGCAAGACCATCACCCCGATCCAGATCGCGGACGCGCGCAAGAACTCGGTGTACTGGCAATCCACCGAGCAGCAGACCGTGAACATGGCGCTGTTCTTCCTGAAGAGCACGGACCCGCACAAGCTGAAGGACGCGCCCGGCGGCGAGCAATACCTGAGCCGCGACGCCGCCCAACTCAGCCGCGGCAAGGTGGTGTTCGCGGAAAACTGCGCGCGCTGCCACTCCAGCAAGCTGCCGCCCAAAGTGCCGCCGCTGGACCCCACCGCCGGCTGCGCCGGCCCGGACTACCTGGGCTGCTTCAACAAATACTGGGACTGGACCAAGACCGAAGACTTCAAATCGCAAATGCGCCAGATCGTCCAGGCCGACGACTTCCTGAAGGACAACTACCTGTCCACCGAGCTGCGGGTGCCGGTGACCTTGCTGCAGACCAATGCCTGCAGCCCGCTGGCCACCAATGCGCTCAAGGGCAATATCTGGGACAACTTCTCGTCCAAAACCTATAAAGACCTGCCCTCGGTCGGCGAGATCACCGTGCACAACCCCTTCACCGGCGCGCCCTCGCAATACAAGATGCCGGCCGGCGGCCGCGGCTACACCCGTCCCGCCTCCTTGATCAGCGTCTGGTCCACCGCGCCCTTCCTGCTCAACAACAGCCTGGGCAAATTCAATCCCAGCCCGTCGGTGGCCGCGCGCATGGAGTCCTTCAACGACTCCATCCAGAAACTGCTGTGGCCGGAAAAACGCGAGAAGGACACGATGCTGGGCGCCAAAATCCCCGGCCTGATAGACCGCACCACCGCCCGCAGCTATCTGCGCGTGCCCACCGGCTACCTGCCGGACGCGCTGCAAGAACTGCAAGGCCCGCTGCAACGCTATCTGCCCTGGCTGTTCGGCAAGGACGGCGTGGAACTGGGCCCGATTCCGGCCGGCACCCCGGTCAACCTGATCTCCAACCTGCAGGTGACGCTGGACAACCCCTCGCTGGGCGAACGGCTCAAGCACGACAAGAAGCTGCTGGACCTGCTGCTCAAGATCAAGCACGACCTCAAGGCGCTGCCGCCGGGCGCCAGCGACGAAGAGGCGCGCAAGGTGTTCGCCAACCTGGCGCAGCCGATGCTTGAGCTGAGCACCTGCCCGGACTTCGAGGTCAACCGCGGCCATTACTTCGGCACCGGCTACCAAAGCAAGGAACCCGGCCTCAGCGACAGCGACAAGTACGCGCTGATCGAATTCCTGAAAACCTTCTAAAGGCGCTCCATGGACGAATACGAATACATCGTGGTGGGTTCCGGCGCCGGCGGCGGCACGCTGGCGGCGCGGCTGGCCGAGGCCGGGCACCGGGTCATGCTGCTGGAGGCCGGCGGCGACCCGCGCGCGCTCAAGGGCGGCGACGCCTGGCAGCCCCAGGCGGAACGGCTGCCCGACGATTACGATGTGCCGGTGTTCCACGCGCTGGCCTCGGAAAACGAAGCAATGAAGCTGGACTACTTCGTCCGCCACTACGCCGACGACGCCCAGCAAAAACGCGACCCCAAATACCGCGCGCAATGGAACGGCCAGAACGTGGACGGCGTGCTCTATCCGCGCGCCGGCGCGCTGGGCGGCTGCACCGCCCACAACGCCATGATCACCGTCTACCCGCACAACGCGGACTGGGACGGCATCGCCCAGCTCACCGGCGACCCCAGCTGGCGCGCGGACCACATGCGCGGCTATTTCGAACGGCTGGAGAACTGCCACCACCGCCCGCTCTACCGCTGGCTGGGCCTGCTCGGCGTCAACCCCACCCGCCACGGCTGGCGCGGCTGGCTGCAAACCGAGAAGGCGATCCCGGAATCCGCGCTGGGCGACGCCGGCCTGGTGGACACCCTGCTGGTATCGGTGGACAAGGTCTTCCAGGAGGTGGACGTGCCGCACCGCAGCTGGCGCTGGCTGCTGCAAGGCCAGGCCGATCCCAACGACTGGCGGCTGGTGCGCGACAACGCCGTCGGCGTCTGCTACCCGCCGCTGGCCACCCGCAATCATCAACGCAACGGCAGCCGCGAACGGGTGCTGGACGCGGCGGCCCGCCACCCGGAACGGCTGCGCGTCGAGCTGGACGCGCTGGCCACCCGGGTGCTGTTCGACGAAGGGCAGCGCGCGGTCGGCGTGGAATACCTGAAGGGCGCCGGCCTTTACCGCGCCAGCGGCCGGGTCAGCGAAGCCGCCGGCGAGCGCCGCGAAGTCCGCTGCAGCCGCGAAGTCATCCTGGCCGGCGGCGCCTTCAACAGCCCTCAGCTGCTGATGCTGTCCGGCATCGGTCCGGCCGCCCATTTGCAAGAGCACGGCATCGCGCCGCGGGTGGACCTGCCCGGCGTCGGCCAGAACCTGCAGGACCGCTACGAAGTGGGCGTGGTCAACCGGATGAACTTCAAGCACTGGGAAGTGCTGAAAGACGCGGAATTCGCGCCCGGCGACCCGCAATACAAGCAATGGGCGGAAGGCCGCAAGGGCGTTTACACCACCAATGGCGCGGTGCTGGCGGTGATCCGCCGCTCGGCGCAGGAACGGCCGCTGCCGGACCTGTTCTGCTTCGCGCTGCTGGGCCTGTTCAAAGGCTATTTCCCCGGCTACTCGCGCCTGTTCCCCGAACACCTGAACTACCTGACCTGGGCCATTCTCAAGGCGCACACCAATAACCGCGCCGGCACGGTGAAGCTGCGCTCCGCCGACCCGCGCGACCCGCCGGACATCAACTTCCACTACTTCGAGGAAGGCAGCGCCGGCGGCGATCAGGATCTGGACTCGGTGGTGGAAGGCATCAAGTTCGTGCGCAGCCTGACCGCCGATCTGAAAAAGCAGAACCTGATCGCGGAGGAGGAACTGCCCGGCGAGGCGCTGCAAAGCGATGACGAACTGCGTCAGTTCGTCCGCGACAACGCCTGGGGCCACCATGCCTCCTGCAGCTGCGCGATCGGCGCGCGCGAAGCCGGCGGCGTGCTGGACAGCCGCTTCCGCGTCCACGGCGTCAGCGGCCTGCGCGTGGTGGACGCCTCGGTGTTTCCGCGCATTCCCGGCTTCTTCATCGTCTCCGCGGTCTACATGATCGCGGAGAAGGCGGCGGAGGCGATTTTGGAAGACGCCAAGCGCTCATAAGCGCTGCGGGATGGCGCCCAGGCGCGAACCGGCCTTGCCGAGTGGCCTTTAGGCGTGGAGAGGATAGGGAAGCAAACCCATATCATCTCCCCGCCCCACCCGCGCCGCCACCTCGACCCATTCCGTCGGAAAGGACCCGATGAGCACCCCGACCCAGCCCTTCTCCCAAGTCCACGCCGACGAACGCGCCGGCCTCGCCGCCGCGCGGGCGGAAGAAGGCGTGGAACGCCCAGGCGGCGGCGAAGCGCCGCAAGCCGGCCTCGCCTTCTCCGGCGGCGGCATCCGCAGCGCCACCTTCAACCTGGGCGTGCTGCAAGCGCTGGCCAGCAGCCGCTGGCTGCGCGAGTTCGACTACCTGTCCACCGTGTCCGGCGGCGGCTACCTCGGCGGCTGGCTGTCCGCGCTCAAGCGCCGCGCCGGCAACGCCGGCATGGAACAGACGCTGCGCGACCATCAGGGCCGCCAGCCGGCCATCCAGTTCCTGCGCGACTACAGCAACTACCTGACGCCCAAGACCGGCCTGTTCAGCCTGGACACCCTGTCCGCCGTCATCACCTACTGGCGCAACTTCATCCTCAACCAGATCGTGCTGCAAAGTCTGCTGCTGGCGCTGCTGCTGGGCCCCCATTTCCTGGTGGGCCTGGCGCGCAGCCTCGCCGCCTGGCCCTACGCGGGCACCGCCGCGCTGGCCGTGGCCGCCGCCTCCGCCGTGCTGTCCGCCCTGCTGGCGCGCGCCACCACCCGCGACGGCAAAACCGCCGCCTCGCCCAATGCCCCGGCCTGCAGCATAGGGCTATTGCTGCTTTTCTGTTACGCGATGGCGGTGTTCACCCTCCAGCAACTGGAAAACCGCGCCGATTTCTGGCACCAGCTGCCGCTGTGGCGGGTGGCCCTGGTCTCCAGCCTGGCCTACGCCGGCTACTGGGCCTTGCTCGCGCGCGGCTTCAGCCAGCTGCGCGGCAACGGCTATCTGCGCAGCGTGCTGTGGGCGCTGCTGGCCGGCCTGGCCGGCGGCGGCAAGCTGTGGCTCTTGCTGCAGGCGCTGGATTACGGCCTGGGCATCCGCGCGCCGCTGGCCCAGGCCTGGTATGTGGTGGCCGGCGCCTTCGCCGTGCTGCCGCCGGTGTTCGCCCTCAGCGCCGCGCTGCACATCGGCCTGGTCAAACGCAGCTTCTCCGATCTGCAGCGCGAATGGTGGTCGCGCCTGGGCGGCCTGCTGCTGGCGCTGGATCTGGCGCTGGTGCTGCTGTTCCTCGTGGTGGCGCTGTCGCTGCCGCTGCTGGCGGTGACCGCCGACTGGCTGCGCGCGCTGACCCTGCCGGCCTGGCTGCTGACCACCTTGGCCGCGGTCTGGCAAGGCCAGTCCGCCAAAACCGGCTGCGGCCAGTCCGCCGACTGGCGCGACCTGGTCGCCCGCATCGGGCCTTACGTCTTCGTCGCCGGCTTGCTGATCCTGCTCAGCGCCGGCCTCAGCTGGCTGCTGGCGGCGCTGGAGATCCACGCCGACGGCTGGCAGCTGCGCCAACAGTTGTGCGGCTTTCAGCGCTGCGGCCTCAGCGATTGGACCGCGCTGCATTTCGCCGCCTCGGAACAACAGGGCATGGGCGGCGGGCTGTACGCGGCGCTGATCCTGGCCTTCGTCGGACTGGCCGTGTTCGCCTCCTCCCGCTTCGACATCAATCTGTTCTCGCTGCACAACTTCTACCGCAACCGGCTGACGCGCGGCTATCTGGGCGCCAGCGCGCCGCAACGGGCGGACACGGTCAACCGCTTCACCGGCTTCAACGCCGACGACGACCTGCCGCTGGCCGAGCTGGCCGGCTCGCCTTCCGGCCCGCCGCAGCGGCCCTACCACCTGATCAACACCGCCCTCAATCTGGTGGCCGGCGACGACCTGGCCTGGCAGCAGCGCAAGGCCGCCTCCTTCACCTTCACCCCGCTGTACTGCGGCTACAAATTTCCCGACAGCGCGCCGGAAGTCATCGACGCCTTTGTGCCCACCCGCGCCTATATGCACGACGACGCCACCGGGGCCGAGCAGGGACCGATGCTAGGCTCGCTGATGGCGGTGTCCGGCGCCGCGGTCAGCCCCAACCAGGGTTATCACAGCTCTCCGGCGGTGACTTTTCTGCTGACGGTGTTCAATGTGCGGCTGGGCCGCTGGTGCCCCAATCCGGGCAAGCCCGGCGCCGCGCTGCAGGCGATGTCCCCGCCGCAGGGCTGGGTCTATCTGTTGAATGAATTGCTGGGCCGGACCAACGCCCGTTCGGACTTCGTCTATCTCAGCGACGGCGGCCACTTCGAAAACCTGGGCCTGTATGAACTGCTGCGGCGGGAATGCCGGCTGATCGTGATCAGCGACGCCGGTCAGGACGAACAAATGACTTTCGAGGACCTGGGCAACGCCATCCGCAAATGCCGGATAGACCTGGGCGCGGAAATCCACATCGACGTGGACGCCATCCGCCGCGATCCGGCCACCGGCCTCAGCCGGTCCGCCTTCGCCGTCGGCTACATCCGCTACGCCTCCGGCGCCAACGGCCACCTGCTCTACCTGAAGCCCTGCCTGCAAGGCCAGGGCATGGAGCCGGTGGACGTGCTGCAATACCGGGCCGAACATCCGGCCTTCCCGCACCAGTCCACGCTCAATCAGTGGTTCGACGAATCCCAGTTCGAGAGCTACCGCAAACTGGGGCTGTGCATAGGCGAACAGGTGGTGAGGGAACTGGACCGCAACGGCGCGGGTTGGCTGGCGGCGGACGGCGGCGGCGCCTGAGCGGGAACAGGCTGAACGTTTCCGGTCCGCCGTCCGGCGTCTCGCTATGCGTATTGGATCATGAGCAGGCGCTTAGAGCCGCTAACAAAAGCTCGCAGAGAAGCTGAGCCAAGGCGCGCCGACGCAGAAAACGAAGTTTCTGCGAAGCTACAGTACCAGTCGTACGACAAGGAGGCGCAACGCAGGGTCAGGGGTTTTGTTAGCGGGTCTTAGGCCATGTCCTTTTGATGCGCCACATCGATAGGAAGCCTAAGTTCGCTATAGTCGGCAGGCATTGGTGCTTTACTTTCAGGCATGCCTTTAATCTTATGTAGCATATCTTTGCTCGGCAATATAAATTGCCCATCGTTTCGGGACAATATCAACTCATTGATATTTCCACCACTCTTTAAATGCTGAATGACCTCATCAATACCAAATGCGCGCGACTCATTTAAAGGATGATCCCCTTTGTTCACCCAAATATGCATATGCAAGGTAGCGGTTGAAGGCGCCACCGGAAAATGGAAAAACAACTTAACCTTATCTTTTTCAGCAGACACCCCATAGGTATCAACTAAACACTGAAGGCTATCCCGCTTTAGTTTTTCCAGCATTCCAACATCGCTTTGCTCCAAATCCAATATAGAAGTCAATGACTTCACGCCTGATTTTAACTCGGCGTTATATTGATTTAATTCCTCACTCTGATTCACCGCTACTTTTTCTATTGAAGGGTCACCCTTCATTTCCTGAATCAAGTCATGTGGCAAAGCAGGATGAACGGCCCAGGCCGTCAGCTGAATGCCTTCTGGCCTAGTGGCCAAATCCGTGACTTGTCCAGCAGTGTAGGTTTGCGACATATAGGGAATATTCGGATAAATCAGAAACCCATTGCCCGTCCCCAACGGGGCAGAGTAATGGAAGATATCGGGATTTTTTTTATACACCTCATTGTATACCTTATCGCCAGGTTCCCAGCTGTTACCGCGTAGCAGCTCAACCAGGAACTGGGTAGTATTTTCGTTTTTGTACGTTTCCTGGAGCTGCGCCAGGTTTGTTGTTGTCAGCCTTACCTGAGCCAGGTCCTTAGTTTGATACTTTTGCAAACCTCTTGGGTTTAGCCATCTGAAACTACCATAGTCGTCTTCAGATTGTTTGGATATATAGACACCATGGGTTAAATCGGCGGCGCCGGATTTGTCTTGCTTAATCAACACCTGATACCTGTCTTGATTTAGCTGGCTCAGGATTTTCCGGTTGTCATCAATGCCGTAAGCATCCAATGTTCTGCGGATCGCAGAGCTTTCGTGTTGTGTCAGGCTGGCCTGAGAGTTACGTACTGCCTGTACATCTAGGGTCTCATGGCATAAGCGACTCGAGTCAGCGGGCAAAGTCGCAGCAGAAGGCCGCAACGCTTGAATTGAAATCATGAGTTATCTCCTGTAATTGTCATATTGCACGTTGCAGGTGCGTTGGCTGCACTTAGTCACTCAGGCTTACTGATCGCACTCCAACGAACAAAAGGCCAAGTATAAATATTACAAAGGCAGATTTAGAACATTGTCGTGCACGCCTTTAAATGGAATACCGCTAATATCCTTAATGGAATCTGAGGTCGGCAAAAAATAATTCCCCCCGTTTCGGTCAAGAACAAGATCGCCAATCTCTTTCCCGGACTTAAGATGCGCAATAATCGCGTCGAGATCGAAAGATCTTGGTTCATTCAGCGGGTGATCGCCTTTGTTTACCCAGGTGTGCAAGTGAAGCGTGGCGGTTTTCTCTGCAACGGGAAAATGGAAAAACATTCTGGTATTGTCATGTTCATTTACAGCATATACATTTCGAAGATGTTGCACTGTCTCTTGTCGCAATTTTTCGAGCTGCGGAAGATGCTCTTGTTTTAAACTCAGAATACTGGTCAAGGAGTCAATCTGTGTTTTTTCATCAATCATCTTTTGTGGCGTCTTTTGGCTTGCCTCAAGCCTCTCAGGGCCTGATTGATGATTTCTTGACTCCAGAAATGAGGACTGTATACCCGGATGAATCGCGTAGGTGCACAAGATGATGCCATGTTTGCTATTTTTGAGTGTTTCGGGAGCGTTGACATAGGCATCCAACACTTTTGCATCGCAGTACGGTGTATTGGGACTAATGAGATATCCATGTTGCGTGCTGTCAATTGGCGAAACAAACTGCGCCAGACTCTCATTCCGGCGATAAAGATCAGTATCTAGGCAGGCCTCTGCATTAAGTACCTTGGTGAGAAAATCCGGCAAGGGAGTCTTCGAGTAGGTCTCGCTAAGCTGTGTTAACTGATCTTTATTCGTAAAGCTGATAACAGCGACATCTGGGGTTTGATATTTCATCAGCCCCTTTGGATTTAACCAGTTAAAGTTGCCATAGCCATCCTCACCCTGTTTGGACACATAGGCACCGTGGGTTAAATCAGAATTACCTGAGTGGTCTTTTTTAATCAACACATGGTATTTATCCTGATTTAGCTGACTTAACGCTTTCCGATTATCATCTATACCGTAGATGTCCAGCGTTCTGTGCATCGGCGAGTTTTGAGTATTGTGCACTGCCCGCACATTTAGGGACTGATTGCGCTGATGACTTTGCTCAGTCGGCGCAATAGAGGTAGAACGATGCAATGTTTGGACTTGGATCATTGTCTATATCCTAATAGAATGTGTTTGTATTATTAAACTCCCACCTGGCAAACAACACCGTCAACCAGAATACTTCCTCACCAGCGCTTTTATATCACCCTGCGCGATAGACTTGGCGTGGATATCGAGCTCGTCAATATTGACGCCTTGCGCCGCCAATCGAGCTAAAAGATGTTCTAGCTGAGGCCGCTGCGGCATATAGTGGCCGGAATCCAGATGAAATGATTTCGCTTTTCCCTGTGCAATGAGTATCATGCCCGCTGATAAAACCGGCTTACCTTCTGTCGTCGAAGTATGTTGCCATTTGCCTTTTTCATATGGATGGACAAAGATATTTCCATCGCGATGGACAACAATGGCAGCGTGGCCCTCCATCCCGGCCTTGCCTGGCAGATGTGTCGTATCTAATAATTTACCCCCTACTTTCCATTCACCCTGTGAAAGCGTTACCCGATAATTAGCGGCTTGATCTGAGGATAGATAATTGATATAGCCGACATCCTGCGACAGAGGATGCTTAGGTTTATTCTTGAGCGTATTGATTTCAACATCGGGATGCTGATCAATCCACTGGAATAGCCCAACCTTGCTATTAGCGTCTTCCTGCCATGCGCTTAATGCACCGGACTGGGCATCAAGACCATTCAACGAAACCCTATCGCGATGCTTCGGATCTTTAATTTCCAGCCAGTATTTTTGATTAGCACCTGCTTCCCCACGGCTTTTTCTTGGCATCATTTCCATAATGAATTGCGCGACTTCTTTGAAACGCATCATTCCTGAGGAGTTTTTTATTGTTTTAACCGGCAGCAACGGAGGCTCACCCTGCTGTTCTGCTTGGCATCTGCCGACCTGGGCGATGTGATTGACTTTAATTTCCAGCATTAAACATCCTTCCTCATCGGTGGCTAGACACAATCTTTAGCGCGCCATAAAAACCATAAATAACTTCACTGAATTTATTTTCAAGCAATGCGCTCGGGTTAATCAATGCTTTTAATTCGAAACCATCATTGCACTTACCCAATGTTAAGTGCCCCGTTTCAACATATTCCATTACAGTTGTGAGAACAGGCATGATGTGCCTGGCATTGTCTATCAACAGCGCCTCACCAATCGGGATAAATGACCAAATGAAGAGGCGATCGTCGACCAGCGAAACATTAATAGATAGCCCTTCATTTAGATCAATGGCTATGGTTGAGTGTGAGTCAAAACCATGCAACAATTGGTCTGAAACGCCCAGCTCGGTCAGCGCATCGCGAACCAAGGAACTAAGTTCATGATGAATATTTTGAGAGAATGATAATGAACTGTAGGTCACAGAATTCAACGACCTGCCCAAGGAGTGGGTTTGATCATTCATTTTTTCGCTCATGGCATTTCCTTTTTCTGCACCGCACGGCCCAGTGGTTTGTCCTCAGACTGCAAGCTCGCCTTCAATTGACTGAACAAGCCGCGTAGTTGTTTTTCCTGCTGATATTGCTTGGCATCCGGAAATAGCGTATTCACTTGTTCGCGGACTTCCTTATTCACCGCGTAAGCGCCGAATGGTTTCGAATCCACCCACAAATTCACCGTGCTGTTCGGGTTTTTCTCCAACCCTCCGCGCAGATATTTCTGCTGGCTGTCGCCAGGCTTGGAGCCAAGCCAAACCATATGGATTTCCGACGACACCGCCTTGAAATCGCTCTTCTCGTAAACCTGAGCAAAACGCTTGCTGGCCTGCACCGATTCCACGCCGGCATTGGAGGATGAGGTTTGAAGCAGACGAACTCCGACTGAATTCAGCATCATGTCTGCGACTCCTGAAAATTAAGAAAATAAAACAGTCGGAAGTATTTAAATCCAAGCCAAGATCAAGCACTTCCAAAAAGCGCTCACCTAAGCCGCGGGCGCCGAGCTGACATAAAAAAAACGGCGCGCCAAATTGGCGCGCCGCTTGCGTCTGAAACCGTCCCGGCTTCAGCGCCGGGCCTGGCGATAGGGCGCCAGCACCTCGGCCAGTTCCGCCCGGTCCTCATGCGGAGCCAGCACCACCAGTTTCGACAGATCCATCTTGCCGTTCAGAAAATCCAGCAGCCGCTCCAGATCGTCCAGATCGCTCATATAGTGGCCGGAAGACAGCATCAGCGACCTGGCCTTGCCCTCGCGCAGCTCTATCATCGCCGCCGCCCGCACCGGCCTGCCGGCGCTGGCGCTGGTATGGTGCAGCCGCCCCGGCACCGCGTCGTGGACAAACAGCCTGTCGTCCCGGTCCAGCACCAAGATGGCGTAGCCGGGCATGCCCAGCTTGCCCTTGGAGCCGGCGGTGTCGATAGCCGTGCCGTCCGGCCGCCGCCATACGCCGTCGGCCACCTCCGCCAGATAGGGCTGGAGCGCGGCGGCGTCGCTCAGATAGCTGACTTGCGGCGCGTCGCCCAAGCGCGCCATCCGCGGCGGCTGGCCCGGCTTGGCCAGGTTGATTTCCAGCTGCGGGCGAGCATCCATCCAGGCGAAGAAGTTTTCCCTGGCGCTGTCCCCGCTGGCCACCCATTGCCGGTGCGCCGGCTGTGCGTACTCCCGGTAGCGATGGCGAGGGTCGCGCGCCTCGCGCAACTCTTCGTCCACCAGTCCGGTTTCGCCTTCTTTGGGCATCAGCGCGGCGACGAAACGGGCGATGTCGCGGAAACGCTCCAAGGGCCGCGGCGCGGGCTCGCCCACGCTGTCGACGCCCTTGAAGGCTTGCGCCAGCCGGCTGGGCGCCGCCGTCGGCGTCGCTTCCGGTCGCGGCGGCGGCATGGCCGCGCCGCTAGCCGAGATTCTCATGCGCTTTGATCCTCTTCATCTTTAATCCACCGCCGCTAGAATCCACCGCCGCTAGCGCGCCAGCGGCAGTTCTTCCCAACCGGCGAAACTCTGCTTGTCCGCCTGCCATAAGGGAAGCTGGCGCTCCATCATCGCATCCAGTTCCTTCAGCGCTGCGTCCCCGGCGGGCCTGGAGCCGCCGACAGCGTAAGCTTCCATCGCGGCGAAGAAATCCGCGCCGTCCGCGCCCTGGCGCCGCAGGTAGTAATCGGCCTCCCGCCGCACCGCCGAGCCCGGCTCGGCCAGCTTGCGGCACAAGGCTTCCAGCGCCGGGCGCTGCGCCTCTCTCATCGCGGGCCAACGCTCGCTCTCGTCCACCGCCTTCAGGTGCAGATAATGCATCAGCGGCGCGCTCAGGCTGTTGTCGCCCCAGCGCTCGCCCAGCACCGCTGTGGCGGAGGCGCCGGCGTTAAGGCCCAGCTCCAGGGACACGCCCGGCTGCAGCGGCACGCCGCCGGAGGCGGACAGGCCAAGGTTGCCGCTGGCGCTGACCCGGCTCAGTTGCAGCCGAAAGCCGGCGGCTTCGGCCGGGAAATCGGCCTGGGTCTGGTATTGCGGCCGATAAAAGCGCAGCAGCAGGGTCAGCGCGCCGCCGCCTTGCAGCCCCGCGGAACTTTGCAGGCCGGCCAGCGCCGCCGGCACTTCGGCGGCCAGGCCGTGCGGCGCCAGCTGCGCGCTCAGCGCGTCGCGCAAGGCGTCCAACGGCCAAGAGCCGCTCAGATTGCCGGACAGGCTGATCCTCACGTCCTTGTAATCCCCGGCTCGCACCGGATTGTGATGCACCCGGGTGCGTTCGGTCAGCGAGGCTTCCGCTTTCAGGCCCAGCGGCCCCAGCGCGCCGCCCAGATCCAGCGCGACGCTGCGGTCGCGGATCTGCAGGCGCAGCACATCGTGGAAGCTGGTGCGCTTGGCCAGCGCCGCCGCGTCGTGACGGACGGGCGGCGCGTACAGCCGAGGCGCCAGCTCGTCCAGGCTCTGCAACAAGGCCTCGTCGCCCTTGCCCGCCGCGCTCAGGGTCAGCGCGGCGTGGGCCAGCGCCATATTGGCCAGCGTTTCCTCTCGGCTTCCCGCGCGCCAGGCGGCCTGGATGGAGCGTTCCACCGCCGTGCCGCCCTGACGCTTGCCGATGCCGGCGTCCAATTGCTGGGCGACGGCGCAGAAATGTTCGAATTCGGCACGCAGGCCGTCCGCGGCGTCGCGCAGCCGCTCCGGCGTCTGTTCGCGCAGCGCCGCCATGCTCTGCGCGCCGCTGAGCCAGCTCAGCGGATGATTGCGCGCGTCCGCGCCCATCAGCGCGGCGGCTTTTTGTTCGATGCCGGCCAGCCGCTGTTGCGCGATCGTCGCGTTGCGCGCCGCGCCCTGCTCCTGGCGCAGGCCTTGCCAGATCGGGGTCAGCGCGTCGGCCTGGATGTCGATACGCTCCACCGCCGCGCCAACGCCGACGCCGATGCCCACGGCCTCGGCGCGCGCGGAGGCGCTGCCCTTGACGCTGTCCACCGTGCTGGGCGGCAGATAGGGCATCTGCGCGCCGGGCAGGGACGCGGCGCTGTCGCGCTGGCCCAGCCAGCCCAGCAATACGCCCAGCCGCTGCTGCTGATCCGCCGCCTGCTGTTGCAATTGCTGGTACTGACGCAACTCATTGCCGTGGCCGGGACGGAACAAGCGGATCAAGGCGCCCACCGCGGTGCGGGCGCTGACGCCCAGGGTGTCGCGGCGCGAGCCGTGAGCCAGTTGGTCCGCCTTGAGTTTGACGAAGGCGCGGGAGCTGGCGTACTCCACCGCCCGCGTACGTTGACGACGCCCCTCCACCGCGCCGGACAAGGAGGCGACGCCGACGCCACCCTGAATCCCGGCGCGTGCGGACACCGCCTTGCCCTGGTTCTGGAACACGAAGCCTTCGTCGTCGTTGTCCATGCCGCGGCTCCAGGCCAGGCCCACGCTGAAGGTGGCCTTGGCGCCGGCGCCGGCCTCGCCCAGTCCCAGGCCGACCCCAACCGAAGCGCCGACATTGCGCTCCTGGCTGGCGCCCGGCTGATCAAAGCGCTGGAATTGCGGCAGCAGTTGCGCTTCCGCCTCCGTCCGCGCCAACTGCGCCCAGGCCGCCTGGCCCAACAGGGCCAGCCGCTGGCCCAGTTCCGCCAGCGGGCTGCCCGGCGTCGCCGCGCGCGCCAGCGCTTCCATGTCCAACGACAACCGCGCGCATTCTTTAATGTCCAGCGGCGTCTGCGCGTCACCGGCCGCCAACTTCTGCCGCAAGCTTTCCACGATGGCCACCGTCTTGGGCGCCACCGCGTGGCTACGCGGCAGGATGTTCAGCGCCTGCACCCAGCGCGGCCAGCGCGAGCGTTCCGGCTCCGCCTGGCGATACGCTTCGCGTTTCATCGCCAGCAGGGTCTGGCCCAGGTCTTCGCGCCGCAAGCGCAGCTTGTCGTCGCTGAGGACCACCTGACTGCCGCGCGCCGGCGGCGCGTCTTCCACGCGGCGTTCCGCCGCGCCGCGCGCGCCGCTCAAGGCGGCGGCCAGGCCCTGCGCCGGCCGCGGCGCCGAAGATTCCGATAAGCGGCGGAAGCCCTGCAACCGCACCGTACCCGCCCCGCTTGCAACTGTGTCCAACATGGATGCCTCCTCGCGCCGCATCGCGGCTCAAACGCCGGGCCGGGCCCGGAGCGCCTGCCTAGTTTTCGCCGTTGCCGGCTTTCAAGTTCGCGGCCAACGCCAAGGGCGACGGCCTTTCCGCTTGCAATTCCCGCCCCATCTCCGTCCAGCCCAGCAGCAGCCCCTGCAATTGCCCGCGCGCCTCGGGACTGACTGTCCCGTCTTTCACGCCCTGGGCCGCCAAGTCGCAATATTTAGCGCAGTCCCGAGCTAGCTCGGCTATCACGGCCTGCCAGGCGTCGGCCTGCTTGGACGCCGGCTTCTGTTCGACAGCCGGCGCCTGCGCCGTCATGCCGCCGCCGCGCAGCGCGGCCGCGAACGGGCTCTGCGCCGGCGCGGACGGCGCGCCTGGCTGCGGCTCGGACAGCGTCGCCAAACGGGGGGAATTGGCGGTCGGCTTCGACGAAACATTAAAAGACATTTCAAACGCTCCTGATTTGGCGGCGAGGCCAGAACAACGGTGATGAGGGGCCGCCGGCGCATGCTCGGCGACAGCGTCAAACTACCCCAACGCCGGTAACCGAACTTGCATAAATCGGCCGCGGCCTCGTCCGAGCCGCCCCCCTCGTTTTTGAGAGTTTTCCCATTTGTAGCAAGCACTCCCTCACGTAGTATTCCTACATACATCAATTTATGCGAAGGAAATCAAAAACCTCCCTAACAACCCGATGACATAACAACAGGACAAACAAGACCATGTCATTCGCTGAACATTTTTTGCAAGCTGGCCCTCGGCGGCAAAAGTACCATCCACTCTCTCTGTTTTTATGACCGGATAAAGGCTTTGAGCGCCAGTTGACGACACTGGCAATTCCAGGCGACAGCGGGCGGGAAGCGGCGGACACACGCCGCGCGATGCGAATCCGCAGCCGGCCCCAAGAACCAGCGCAAATCACCCAACAGATCCACCGAACAAAAAACACGCCGACATGCCGCGATGCTACGGGGAATAGCACACAAGTCGCAGCATTGGTCGACTCGATCCGCATGGTCCGCCATGCGCTATTGCGCCGTGCGCGCAAGAGGAACTAGAAGATGGCGTTACATAAAGATGGCTTCATGAACAGGCAATTTGTTTTTGGCGACTTCGTCCTTCACTTCGACGGCATGCTGCTGCACCGCGAGCAGCAGATCAGCATTCCGCCCAAGGAACTGGCTGTGCTGACCACCCTGCTGGAAGCGGCGGGAGAGCTGGTCAGCAAGGACGCGCTGCTGGACCGCGTCTGGCCGGACGGCGAAGTCAACGAAGAGTCGCTGACCCGCTGTATCTACGCGCTGCGGCGCATCCTGCTGGAAACCAAGGATTGCCGTTATATCGACACGGTGTACGGCAAGGGCTATCGCTTCAGCCGCCCGGTGGCCATGGTGTCCAAACCCACGCCGCTGGCGGCGCAATGCTCGGTGGCCGTGCTGCCCTTCCGCACCCATCCGCAGCTGGACGCGGTCAGCCTGCACAACGCTCTGGTGCAATGCCTGTCGCGCTACTCGCCGTTCGGCCTGATCGTGCTGCCGGCCACCATCACCCAAAACTGCCGCGACGTCACCGACATCGTGGCGATGATCGATCAGCTGCGCCCGGACTACTACCTGGCCGGCCAGACCCTGCAGCAAGGCGGCGTCTGGAAGCTGCGGGTGGAATTGGTGCGCGCCGCCGGCCATCAGCTGATCCACCATGAAAGCATAGAGCTGAGCCCGGAACAGCCGATCACCGCGCTGCAAACCCGGCTCGCCAGCCTGTTGCCGCAACGCATTCCCGGCCTGCGCTGGAACCAGGGCCAGAACAACGAGCTGGGCTCGCTGGACATGGCCATCACCTATCTGAACGGCCGCCACGAACTGCAGCAACACACCCCGTCCAGCCTGCGTCGCGCGCTGATGCTGCTGCGCCAATGCGTCAACGCCGGCCCCAGCCACGCGCTGCCTTACTGCAGCCTGGCCGAGTGCTATCTGACCCTGGCCCAGCTGGGCCTGTTCGACCAGGCCCAGGCGCTGATCCAGGCGCAACAGGCGGTGAACAAGGCGGTGGAACTGGACGCGGCCAATCCGCAGGCGCTGGGACTGCTGGCCTTGCTCAGCAGCATGCGCTCGGAGCAGGCGGTGGCCGAGGCGCTGTTCGAACAGGCGCGGCTGCTGGCGCCGGATGCCGTCGACATCCATTACTACCACGCCTGGCATTTATTCCTGTCCGGCAAGCTGGCCCAGGCGCAGCAGGCGCTGGACGCCTGCCTGGAACGCGACCCCTCGCGCATCTCCGCCAGCATTCTGAAGCTGTGGCTGACCTATTACGAACACCGCATCGACGACGCGGTGTCGCTGGGCAAGCGCCAGCTCTGCCAATACGGCCAGAACCACCCGGTGCTGCAAAGCGTGCTGGCGCTGCTGCTGGGGCTGCAAGGCCAGCACGCGCAAGCCGACGAGCTGGTGCAGGCGGTGCGCGACTCCGGCGAGGAAGCCGGCCTGCTCGCCCTCAATCACAGCTACGTGGACTATTGCCGTCGCGGCGACGCCGCGGTGCCCGCCTTGCGCGCCTTCCTCGCCAAGGTGGACAGCCGCCAGGTGCGCTCCAGCCTGCTGCCGCTGATCCTGGCCGCGCAGGGCCCGGAGGCCGCGGTCCAGCATTGGCGCCAATTGCAGGCCGAAGGCTATCTGTGGATCAAGGCCTGGCGCCACGATCCGCGACTGAGCGAGCTGGCGGAACACGCTCAGCCCTGCCAGCCGGAGGCGGCGTGATCCGCGTCTGTCTGTTGTCCGCCCTCTTCTTGTGCGCCGGCGCGGCGCGGGCGGACTGCTGGGATCGCGCCGGCCGCATGTTCAATATCGCGCCGGACTTGCTCTACGCCATCGCCCAGCAGGAGTCCGGGCTCAAGCCGGACGCGGTGGGCCGCAACCGCGACGGCAGCCGGGACCTGGGCCTGATGCAGATCAACAGCACCCATCTGCCGCGGCTGCGCCAGCTGGGCGTCACCGAACCGCAGCTGATGGGCGACGCCTGTCTGTCCGTGGTCGTCGGCGCCTCCATCCTGGCCGAGATGATGAAACGTTACGGTTATTCCTGGGAGGCGGTGGGCGCTTACAACGCCGGCACCGCGCCCAGCCGCCGCGCCTTGCGCATGCGTTACGCCGAGCAAGTGTGGCGGCGCTACCAGAAGCTGCGCCAAGCCGCCCCACCCCCAAGCAAGGAGCTCTCATGATTCGCTCGCTTTCTCCCGCCCCGCGCGCGCTGTCCGCGACGCCGCCGCCCACCTCCCCCAAGCCCAGTCCCTCCTCGGCCTGGACCGCCCAGTTGCGCGGCGTCAGCCAGGGCGCCGCGCCCCAGCCCGCGCCGCGCACGGCGCAGCCCGGCCGCTCGGTAGGGCTGCTGCGGCAAGCTTTCCAGCAAGCCGCGCCCCAGGCCCGCGCGGAAACGTCGGCTCGGCCCATGGCCAAACTGCAGCAGCCCGCGCCCCTGGCGGACGTCGGCCCGGCCCGCGCCGACGCCGCGCCGACGCCCAAACGCGACCCGATGGCATTGCTGCGCCAACGCATGACGCCCGAGGCGCTCAAGGATTTCGAGCAGAAACTGGCGGACACCGCCGGCAAGCGCGCCCCGGCCAAGGCGCCTCAAGCGCCGGCCGCCATCGTACAAGCCGCACCGGCCGCGGCAGCCCCGCCAGCAGCCCCGGTCCTGGCCGCCGCGCCGCAGCCGACGCAGCCCGGTCAGATTCCACCGCCTCCGCCTCCCCCACCGCCGCCGCCCGTCAACGCGGCGGCCCCGGCGGCCGGCCCGGCGCGCGCCTGGAACAAGGTCGCGGCGGCCAGCGTGGCCGATATCCAGCAACTGCGTGATGAACAAAGCCAGAAACTGCGCAAGGAGCCGGGTTCCAAGCCCTCCGCCGCCTCGCCGGCGGGAGCGGAGCTCATTAACGAATTGAAAGAGCGACAGCAAAAAATGGCGGCGCGGGCCGCCAGCGCTCAGCTGCGGTAATTCCGCAACTCTCCCGATCCCCCTTTACATGGCGGCCGCCGCTTCCGCGGCACGCCGCCATGCTTTTTCCCTCCTCCCCGAATCTGATTCCCCTCCCGAGATTTCATCGGTTTTCCATCAGGAATCCGTCCCCGCATGTCCGTAAAGTGGATGCCAACATCGCAGAACCTTGCGCACTCACCGACAGACACCATGGCAGCTGAAGACATCACTCTCTCCGCGCCGGCGCCCATCGTGGTCCGCCTGCTCAACAGCCCGCTGCGCGGCTGCGAATTCCTGCTGCAGCCAGGCAAGACCCTGTTCCTGGTCGGCCCCGCCGCCGCCCTGACCGAGGCCGGCCAGTTGCCGGAATTGCCGGCAGACGCCCTGTTCATTCCTCTGGAGCAAGGCGGGGTCAATTTCGAAGTGTTGATCGACCGCGCCGAGCCCGACCGGGTAACGCTGCGCGAACTGCGCGACGCCGGCGTGGACGAGCGTCCGGCCGAATTCAACCGCCCGCTGCGCATCGGCGCGCTGGAGCTGGCCTTGCGGCCGGAGCACCTGTCCTGGTCGCCGGAAGTGCTGGGCCACGGCCAGGACGCGCCGCCGCCGGAACAAAAACCGGCGCGCCGCCACGCCGCCGCCGCGGTGGCGCTGGCAGTGATCGCCGCGCTATTGCTGGCCGGCGGCGGCTACTGGCTGTGGAACACCCCGCAGCGCCAGGCCTCGGAATTGAACGCGCTGCTGGGACGAGACAGCCAGCGCTTCCAGGTGCTGCCCGGCCGCGACGGCGTGTTCTACGTCTCCGCTGCCAATGAGCGCGACAGCGCCTGGGCGCGGCAAGTGCTGGCGCGCGGCGACTACAACCGCCCGGCGCAGGTGCTCAGCCCTCAGCAGGAAAACGAACGCATGGGCCGCTGGCTGGCGGATAACTACCCCCACCTGCCCTATTACCGCTTGCAGCTGGACAACCCTCGCCGGCCGCAGCTGTGGGTCAGCCAACAGCGCGCCGCGCTGGGCGGGCCGGCCAGCCAGGCGCTGTCGCAGCGGCTGGCCGAGCAGATGCCCTACGCCGACGCGGTGGACATCGTGCCGGTGGACGACGCCGCTGCCGCGAGCCAGGCCGAAACCGGCCTGTCGCGCCAGGCGCTGCCCTTCACCCGCAGCGAGCAGCCCAACGGCATCACCTTCGTGATCCAGGGCGCGCTGGACGACGGCGAACTATTGCGCGCGCGCCGCTTCGTCGACGACTACTACCGCCAGTGGGGCGGCCGCTACGTGCAATTCGCCATTGAATTGAAGGACGACTGGCTCAAGGGCAAGTCCTTCAAGTACGGCAACCAGGGTTACGTCAAGATGGCGACCGGCCACTGGTATTTCCCCAAACCTCTGTAAACCCAAAGGCAAACCACCATGGCAATCGATATCACCAATCCGGACTGGACCCTCAGCGACATGTCCAAGGAGTTCGACACCGGCACCAGCAAGCTCCAGGGCGAGCTGACCACGGCGCTGGATAAGCTGAACGGCAACCCGTCCAACCCCCAGTTGCTGGCCGACTACCAAAGCAAGCTGTCCGAGTACAACCTGTACCGCAATGCGCAGTCCAACACCGTCAAGGTGTTCAAGGACATCGACGCGGCCATCATCCAGAACTTCCGCTAAACCCCGACGCCGGCCACGCGCCGGCGCTTCAGGAGTCCGCCCATGACCCCCATCGCCGCCCTCTCTCTGGATTCGCTGACCGCCCAGGTCAGCGACATCACCCGCTCCGAGCACAATCTCGTGTCGCTGGACGATCGCCTGATCCAGGCCTTCTCGCAAAACGCCGTCGGCGTAGGCATGGAGAAGGACGCCATTCTGCAACGGCTGGAACAGCCGGGCCTGTTGAGCAATCCGGCCGTGCTGATGGAGCTGCAGCAGCGCACCTCCAATTACAACCTGGAGGTGTCCATGATCAGCACCCTCACCCGCAAGACCGTGGGCGCGGTAGAAAGCCTGCTGCGCTCATGATCCGCCATGGTTTCAAAGCCGTATTGCTGGCCTTGCTGCTGACCGGCTGCCAGCAGAAGGACTTGCTCAAAGGCCTGGATCAGCAGCAGGCCAATGAAGTGATCGCCGTCTTGCAGCGCCACAATATCGAGGCCGACAAGACCGACCGCGGCAAGACCGGCTTCAGCATCGCCGTGGCGCAGCCGGACTTCGCCGCCGCCGTGGACTGGCTGAAGGCCTACAACCTGCCGTCGCGGCCACGGGTGGAAGTGGCGCAGATGTTCCCGGCGGATTCGCTGGTGTCCTCGCCGCGCGCTGAAAAGGCGCGGCTGTACTCCGCCATCGAGCAGCGGCTGGAGCAGTCGCTGCAAACCATGGACGGCGTGCTGTCCGCGCGCGTGCACGTCAGCTACGACCTGGACTCCGGCGAAGGCGGCCGCGCCGCCAAACCCATCCACCTGTCCGCGCTGGCGGTGTACGACCGCGACGTGGACCCAGAGCAAATGGTCAACGATATCAAGCGTTTCCTGAAGAACAGTTTCGCCGACATCGATTACGACAATATCTCGGTGGTGCTGTCGCGGCGCAGCGAGGCGCAGCAGCAGGCGCCCACCGCGCCGGCGGAAGAGCGCGGCTCCGGCCTGAGCTGGCTGATGGCCGGCGTGGCGCTGATCGCCCTCCTGGGCGCGGCGGCGGCCTGGCTGTGGCAGCGCCGCGCGCCCAAACCCGTCGCCGAGCCGCCGGCCGCCGAGCCGCAGGCCGGACATGAGTAGCCGGCCCGCGGCCCGCTCGCCGGCGCTGCAAGCGCTGCTGTACGACCCGCTGGCCTATCTGCACCCGCGGCGCTTGGTTCTGCCGCCGGCGCTGACCGCCTCCGCCGCCGCGCGCGCGGCGGCCAATGAGCTGCTGATCTCCGCCTATCGGCTGGACAGCGACTGCGCCGACGCCCAGTTGGACCCGCTGGCGCGGCAATGGCTGCGCCACTGGCGGCGCTTGCCGCAAACCGCCTATTTGCTGGGTTGCCACGCGCTGCGCGCCGGCCTGGGCTGGCAGGCGGGCCTGCTGCGGCTGCCGGACTGGGCGCAGGACTTCGCCGCCGTGGCGCTGCCGCCGGACGCCGCCGCCGCGCAGCGGCCGGCGCTCAGCCACGGCGCGCTGCTGCTGACCGGCTACGGCCGCCTGCAGGCCTGGCGCGAGCGTCTGCCGCGCCCCTTGGCGCAACGCTTGCCGCTGCAGTTCCCGCCGGAGGCCGACGCCGCGCCGCCGCAGCCGCCCGCCGACGCCCTGATTCTGACCTTGGCCCTACAACATGCCCAGAGACATCCCCACATCCCGCCCTCCGACCGCCGCTGAAGGCGTGCTGGTGCGCCGCGGCCAGCTGCGCCGAGCCGAACGCGCCGATCAGCTGGAACGCGAGGCGCGACAACAGGCGCAGCGCGTGCTGCGCGACGCCGAGCGCCAGGCCGAAGCCCTGCGCCGGCAAGCCTGCCAGGACGGCTATCAGCAAGGCATGCTCGCCGCGCTGGAACACGCGGCCGCCCATCTGGCCGCCGGCCAGGCCATGGCCTGGAACTGGCGGGAGCGGCTGGAGCAAGAGGCCCGCGCCATGCTGAGCGCCGCCGTGGACCATCCGGACACCCTGCTGCTGCTGCTGGACGAATGGCTGCGCGGCCTGGATCAGCCGGACGCCACCCTTTATCTGCAGCTGCCCAAGCGCGCCCGCGCGCTGCAGCCGCAGTTGATGACGCTGCTGACGGAAAACTGGCCCGGCGCCATCCAGATCGACTATCACGCCGACACGCGCTTCATGATGCGCTGCGCGGACCAGGCGGCGGAATTCTCGCCGGAACAATACGTGGAGCCGGCCAGCCGCCAGTTGCTGCAATGCCTGGAGCCCTTGCCTCAGGACTGCCGCCGTTTGTCGGAGCAGGCGCTGCGCGGCTTGATCGCGCAACTGGAACAAGACCTGGCGGCCTTGACCGCCGCAGACAGGAGCCCGGAATGATCCCCTCGCTGACCCCTTCCGCCATCGGCCGCGCCGCCGCGGCCGGCGACGACATCGTCCCGCTGCAGCAACGGCTGCTGGCCGCGGCGCAAAACGCCGACGGCGCCGCGCCGCCGACGGAAACCCCGGCGACCGACGACGCCAAGCCAGTGGAGCCGCCGCCGCACAAATGGCCGGACTTCCAGTCCGACCCGTTGGCGGTGGCCTTCCTCGCGGCGCTGCGCCAGCTGTCGCCGCCGGCGTCCGACTCGCAAGAAGACAAACAGCGCTACGCCGACGCCGTCGGCAAGCTGCTGGGCGAATTCAAAGACCCGGCCACCGGCGAACTGGCCTTCACCACCTTGAAGCAGAAAAACGACATGATCCAGCGCACGCTGGAACAGATCGACGCCGCCTCGCCGCTGCACACCGCGCTGATGACCTCGCTGGTGGGCAATATCGGCGTTGCCGGCATGATGCAGCAATGGATGCAGGACGCCATCATGTCCGGCGGCGTGCCCAAGGAAATGGAGGACTGGTGATTCACACCGCGTCCCACAAGGCCCGCGCCGCCGCCGCGTGGTAGAAGACATCGCCGCTGCGCTGGAACTCGCGATGGCAGGCGTACACCAGCTTGATCACATGCTCGTTGCGCACGTTCAGCACACGTTGCAGCAATAAGGGCCAGGCCGGCTGCGCGTCCGGCAGTTCCTCCGCCTCCAGCGCCGGCGCGCCGATGGACACATAGGCGACGCAGAAGGTCTGCCACAAAGCCGGGTACCAATCCTCCGCCGGCAAGCCGGGCAGATGCTCCAGCACGTCGCGCAGCGCCAGCGTCGCCGTCACCATGTGCAGCGCGGTGAAATTGTCAGTCTGCCAGTACACCCGCAGCGCCGCCCGCGCCAGCGCGTCCAGCCAGTCCGGCGTTTGCGGCGCACTGGGCAAGGCGGCGGCGAAGCGCGGATCGGCCAACACCGCGTCGAAGCGATCGTGTATCCAGTAATCCGGGCTGTTCCAGCCAGCCAGCGCCCGCGACAGCCGCGCCAGCCCGTCCTCCGCCGAAGCCGCCGGCGCTTGCGCGTCCAGGCCGGCGGGCAGGCGCAGATAGCCGCTCAGATAATAGGCCAGCCCTGCCGCCGCTTCGCCGGCGTGGCCGGCGCGCAGGGCGAAGGCCAGGCGGATCAGCGGATGGAAGGCGCCCCCGCCCGGCGAGAACGGCAGGCTGGCCAACACTTGCCGCGCGGTGTCCTCCACCCCGCGCGCCGCCACCCGCTCCTCCATCACCCGGAGCAGCGCCGGGAAGGCGTCCAGCCGCCCCAAGGCCGCGTCCCAGCGGCCCCAGCCGATATCGTATTCTACCGGCTCCGCCGGCTCGGCGCGCTCGCTCTCCCAGAAGTCGAAGAATGCCCGCAGCTGATGCGGCTCCGCTCCCATTTCCGCCAGCGCGGTCAGCGCCATCGGGCAATGGTTGGTGGTGTCGCTGTGCATCAGCGAAAACTCATGGTTAGCGTCCAACAAGGCATGCAGTTCAGTGTGACGGCTTGGCGCGTTCATGGCGTCCTCCTTGAAAAATCCATGCGCTTACGATAAAAGTTAAAGTCAACTTTAAGTCAAGCGAGTCCGCGCATGCCCGTCGCCCCCATGGCCAAACCCTCTCCCTGGCTCAGCATAGGCGAGCTGGCGAGCCGTTCCGGCGTCGCCGCCAGCGCGCTGCGCTACTACGAAACCCAGGGCCTGCTGCACAGCGCCCGCTCCGCCGGCGGCCAACGCCGCTACCCGCGCGACGCGCTGCGCCGCGTCGCCTTCATCCGCGCGGCCCAGATCGTCGGCATCCGCCTGGACGACATCCGCGGTTCGCTGGCCGCGCTGCCCAGCCAGCGCACGCCGACCCCGCGCGACTGGGAGGCCTTGTCCGCGGACTGGCTGCCGCGTTTGCAGCAGCGCATAGACGAGCTGACCCGGCTGCGAGACCGGCTGGGCAACTGCATAGGCTGCGGCTGCCTGTCGCTGAGCCAGTGCGCGCTGTACAACCCCGGCGACTGCGCGGCCAGCCTGGGCGACGGACCGCGTTACCTGATAGGCGAACCGCCGGCGGAAGCGCCGGGCCAACCACCAGGCTGAGAGTCTGTTCTAAAGTCTCGCGAGCTAGAGCGAGACAAGGCGTTGCGGCTGAGAACACGTGGTGCATGAGCATTTTGAGCTTGGTTTCAACGCCCATTTCTATCCATCCCGCCGACGCGCAGCAGATCGTAAACAGGTTCTGAGCGCTTCCTGAAAGCCGCTGTCGCAACGGCGCGGTGTAATAGCGCCCATTTCAACGCCACTGGAGCGCCACTATGCTATTGCCTCTCGGCTTTCCCTCCGTCCGGCCCAACGCCAGCCCCTCGTACGCCCCTGCCCAGGCCCCGGAGACCCCCGTCGCCCAGACCGGCAGCCTCAAGGGCAAGCCGGTGCGCATAGACGACAGCGCCGAAAGCCGCGGCAAAGCCCATGCGGTCTTGAGCGAATGTCTGTCCGACGTGCGCCGCTTCTTCCAGCCGCTGAGCGGCCGGGTCGCCCGCTTCTTCGGCGCGATCCCGGACTGGGTGCGCAAGCTGACAGGCCAGGCCAAGCCGGCCGCGGCCAGCGCGCAGCAAGCGCCCGTGTCTCCTCTCACCGCGTCGTTCGCCGCCAATTTCTGCCGCCTGTGCGACACGTTCCAGGCCAGCCTGGCGGATAAGCGCAATATGGACGGCGCCTTCCGCGTGCCGGCATCGCACGAGAAATTGCAGAACGTGAAACAACAGATGGCGAATGGAGAGATGGCGCCGGACTCGCTCAGCCACATCGAGATTGCCGCGCTCATCAAGGACACCCTGAAACAATTGCCGCTGCCCAGCGATCAAGACCTGCACGCGCTGCACGCCAGCGGCGCAGACGTCACCCGCCTGCACCGCGAGATGTTGTCGCAATTGCCGGAAGGGCCGCTCAAGCAGTGCGGAAGCGCGGCGATGCGCACCCTGGCCTTGAGCCATCGCCATGCCGACGCCGGCACCGGCAGCGCGTTCAGCAAAACCTCCATCGAGGTTTCCGCGCCGCTGTGGCAGATGACCGAGCTCCAACTGGCCAAGACCATGCCCGCGATTGGCGGAGCGCTGCTGCAAGGCTGGCTGGATGAGCCATCCGCCCCGGCGGGCCCGCAAGCCGCGCTGATGCAGGAGTTGCGCGCCAAGCTGAACGCCGGACAGTAAGCACCATGCCGCCGGCCGCCGCGCGCGGCCGGCTTCCCTTCCCTCATCCAAAAAAGAAAAACCATGTCCACGCCTTTCCAACACGCCGTCGCCCAGCTTTGCCAGTCTCTGTCCCTGCAGCCGCCGGAACGGATGGACGACAGTCTGTTCACCTTGCAAGTGGGCGAACACGCGGTGCACCTGAGCGAACAGCCGGCGCGCCAGTTGCTGATGTTCTGCTGCCTGTCGCCGCAACAGGCGCAAACGGACGCGCCGCCGCTGCGGCAGAATCTGTTCAGCGACGATCCGCTCAAACCGGTGATCGGCCAATCCGAGCACAGCCAGGACTGGGTGCTGTGGAACCGTCAGCCGCTGGCCGATTGCGACGCCGCCGCGCTGCAGTGGCAGTTGGAGCGCATCAGCGATTGCGCCGAACAGTGCTGCCGCGCGCCGGAACCGGCGGCGTCGACCTTCGCGCCGCAGGCGCTGCGTCAGCGCCACGCCCGGCTGCATTGCTGAGCAGGACAAAACCCGCACGAAAACGGCCGAGGCCGCCGGCATACCCCAGTACGCCGGTCAAGCCTCGGCCGCGCTCAATCAACGGCAAGCGCCGCCTACAAGTCCACCACCGGGAAATCGATCTCGGTGCCGGCGATCAGATTGGCGTAATTGGTCAGCGTGTTCAGCGCCACCGCGGCGATCACCTCCACCAGCAGGCCGTCGTCGACGCCGGCGGCGCGCGCCGCGGCCAGGTCCTGATCGGACAACACGCCGCGCTGGCTGACGATTTGCCCGGTCAGCCTGGCGATCGCGGCGGTCTGCGCGTCGGCGGCCTGACCGGCCCGCGCCGCCTGGATGTCGGCCTCGCTCAGGCCCGCGCCCTTGCTCATCAGGGTATGGGCGGACAGGCAGTACTGGCAGGCGTTGGCCTGAGCGGCCGCCAAGGCGATCACTTCGCGCTGGCGCGCGCTGAGCTTGCCCTTGGCCAGGGCTTCGGAGAAGCCCAGATAAGCGTTCAACACCGCCGGAGACTGGGCGAAGGTGGCGAACAGATTGGGCACCTTGCCCAGCTTGGCCTTGACGGCGTCCAGGGTGGCGCTCAGTTCCGGGCTGGCTTGATGGCGGTCTACGGTGGGGATGCGGGGCATGATGGGCTCCTGACTCTCGAGTTGAACGACGATGGGGACTGCACAGAAGTCATCTTGCAATACAATCAGAAGCCTATCGTCTCGAAAACTTTGCAGATCGTATCGAAATGGACCTGTTGACGCCCTTGCTGCAGCAAAGCGCCTTCTCCGCGCGCGTATTCCATCATGGCAATTTATGTCATCTGGCGGACTTCGACCCTGGCGCAATGGCCGGTCATCTGCATCTGCTCAAGGGCGGCCGCCTGCGCTGCACCTTGCGCGACGTCCTGGTGCTGGACACCGACCGCCCCTGCGCCTTGCTGTTTCCCCGCCCCAGCGCCCACATCCTGCTGCCGGAGGGCGAACGCGGCGCCGACTTGGTCTGCGCCAAGCTGGACCTGGGCTTCCAGACCGGCGGGCCGCTGGCGCTGGCGCTGCCGGAATGCCTGGTGCTGTATCTGGACGATACGCCCAGCCTGCTGCCCACGCTGCGGCTGCTGTTCGACGAGGCCTTCTCCGAACGCTTCGCCCGCCAGGCGGCGCTGGATCGTTTGATGGAGTATTTCCTGATCCAGGCGATACGCGTGGTGATAGACGGCGGCCAGATCCACAGCGGCATCTTCGCCGCCATGTCCGACCCCAAATTGGCGCGCGCCGTCAACGCCATCCACGCGCGGCCGGAGCGCGGTTGGACCGTGGAACTGCTGGCGGAGCAGGCCGGCATGTCGCGCGCGCGTTTCGCCGCCCGCTTCCGGCAACAAGTCGGCCTCGCCCCGCTGGATTATCTGACCGACTGGCGGCTGGCCGTCGTCCGTCATCAGCTGCGCCAGGGCCAGCCGATCAAACGCATCGCCGCGCAAGTGGGCTACGCCAGCCCCGCCGCGCTCAGCCGGGTGTTTGCCCAGAGGCTGGGGCTGCCGCCCAGCGATTGGCTGAAGCGGCAAGCGGCCTCCTGAGCGGCCCGCGCGTGGAACTTTGGAATCCGGCGCCCCATCTGACTTCAGACCGCGCGGTCCAAGGGATGCCGCGCTGAATCCATCAAGGGAAACATCATGAACACACCACGCCTCGCCGGCGCCGCGCTGCTCTGCGCCGGCCTATTCAGTCTGCCCGTCCACGCCGCCACGCTATGCACGCTGCTGGCCGACGCCAAGAGCGGCGACATCCTGCTGCGACAAGGCAGCTGCGAACAACGCTACACCCCGGCCTCCACGTTCAAGATTCCGCTCAGCGTGATGGGCTTCGATTCCGGCTTCCTCAAGAGCGAACACCAGCCGGCCTTGCCCTACCGGGACGGCTATGTGGACTGGGGCGGCGACAACTGGAAACAGCCCACCGATCCGGTGCGCTGGCTGAAGTATTCGGTGGTGTGGTATTCGCAGCAGATCGCCCAGTCGCTGGGCGAGGAGAAGCTAGGACGCTACGCCGACGCCTTCGGCTACGGCAACGCCGACTTTAGCGGCGACCCGGGCAAGCACAATGGACTGGAACGCGCCTGGATCGCCTCCTCGCTGCAGGTGTCGCCGCTGGAGCAACTGGCCTTCCTGCGCAAGCTGGTCAATCTTGAACTGCCGGTGTCCAAACACGCGCAGGAACTGACGATGAAGATCGTGGAAACCAGCGCGGCGGCGGACGGCTGGCAGGCGCACGGCAAGACCGGCATGGCTTATCCGCGCAAGGCGGACGGCCAGTTCGACGAGGAACACCCGTACGGCTGGTACGTGGGCTGGGCCAATAAGGGCGAACGCTCGCTGGTCTTCGTGCGCCTGATCCAGGACGACAAGAAAGAGCCGGGCACCGCCGGCGTGCGCTCGCGCGCGGCCTTCCTGGAGGAATTGCCGGCGCTCGCCGCAGCGTCCGCCCCCGCTCAATCCATCAGCCGCTGATACAGATAGACCAGCACCCGCGCCAACTCCTGCGCGGTCTGCTCCTGGCCGGCGTTGCCGCTATGGCCGCCGGCCTCGGTTTCCAGCAGCAGCGCGTCGTGGCCCAGCTCCCGCATCCGCGCCACCATCTTGCGCGCATGCGCCGGATGCACGCGGTCGTCCTTGGCGCTGGTGGTGAACAGGGCCAGCGGATAGGCCAGATCGCCGCGTAGCCGGTGGTAGGGCGAATACGCCTCCAGCGCCGGCCGCTGCGCCGGATCCTCCGGATCGCCGTATTCGTCTATCCAGCTGGCGCCGGCCAGCAGCTCGGTGTAGCGCAGCATGTCCAGCAGCGGCACTTCGCACACCACCGCGCCGAATAATTCCGGCCGCTGCGTCATGCAGGCACCCACCAGCAGGCCGCCGTTACTGCCGCCCTCTATGCCCAGCTTGGCCGGCGCGGTCAGGCCGCGCGCCACCATGTCTTCCGCCACCGCGATGAAGTCGTCGAAGCCCACTTGGCGGTTCACGCCCTGCGCCGCCTGGTGCCAGCCGGGGCCGAACTCGCCGCCGCCGCGGATGCAGGCCAGCGCGAAAGCGCCGCCGCGTTGCAGCCAGTGCGGGCCGAAGTTCTCCACGTAGTAAGGCATCATCGGCACTTCGAAGCCGCCGTAGCCGTACAGCAAGGTGGGCGTGGCGCCGTCCAGCGGCGCGTCGCGGCGGCGCACCACGAAATAGGGAATGCTTTCGCCGTCCGGCGCGCGTGCCTGCCATTGCTCGGCGACGAAGTCGGCTGGATCGAAAGCCTCCGGCTGACGACGCAGGCATTCCTGCTGGCCGCTGGCCACGTCCAGCCGGTACAGGCCGGTGGGGGTCAGGAAATCGCTGAAGCTGTAGCACAGGATATCGCTGTCCCAGGGCTGGTCGGCGAACTCGATCACCCCGCCGCTGGGCGTGGGCAGCGCGCGCTCGCGCCAGACGCCGTCGATCTTGTCGAAGGCCAGCAGCCGGCTCTTGACCTGGTCCAGCAGATTGACCACCACGCTGGCGCGGGTGGTCTCCACCGACTCCACCGCCAGCCGCGGCTGCGGCGCCACCAGCCGTTGCGCGACGATCCGCCCCTGCCGCAGCGGCTCCAGCGCCACCGCCAGCAAGGCGCCGGCCGGATAGCGGGTCCCGGCGGCGTCCCAGTCCTCGGCCAGCTTGACGATCAGATCGCCGTGCAGATAGGCCTCCAGCTCCGCCTTGGGCGGCAAGGGCAGCGCGTGGGTTTCCAGCGCTTCGTCGATCAGATGGTAGGTCTTGCTGTAGAAGCTGTCCGAGCACTCGATCAGGTCCAGCGTCGCGCCGTCGGCGTCGAGGAAACGCCAGGCGGCCACCATCATCGCGTCTTCGCCGGCGGAGAACACCTGGCTCCAGGCATGCCGCCCTTCCTCGCCGCGCTCCACCAGCCACACTTCGCGCGGATAGCCGGAACGGGTCAGCGGCGCGCCCGGCCAGCCGGGGCAGGCCCAGGCGCTGTCCGGATCGCGCCAGGCCACATGGCTCTTGCCTTCCGGAAAACTGAAACCGTCCGGCCGCCACGCGCCGGCGGCCAGATCGTATTCGCGCGCGATGCCGGCGTCGCCGCCGCCCGCGGTCAGGTGCACCATGGCTTGCAGCGGCGCCAGCGTGCAGTGGGACACCCCGTCCAGATACCAGTCCTCGCCGGCCTCGTCGGCCAGCGCGTCGATGTCCAGCACGGTCTGCCAGTCCTGCTCGGCGGCGCGGTAGGCCGCCAGCGTGCTGCGGCGGTAAATGCCGCGCGGATGGGCTTCGTCCTGGTGGAAGTTGTACAGCCAGCCCTCATGCTCGGCGCAGAACGGGATCTGGCGGGTATCGCGCAGGTGGGCGAGGATTTCGTCGCGGAGGCCGGCGAAACGCGGGTCGGCGTCCAGCCGCGCCTGGGCGCGCGCGTTCTGCTCAGCCACCCATTCGGCGGCGGCGGGATCGTCCAGGTTTTCCAGCCAGGCGTGGGGATCGAGGGCGTTATAGTCGGACATCGGCGTCATCACAATTGCGGATCAATGGCCGCGAGGTTAGCACCCCGCGCCGCCAACGCCAAATGCGCCATGCCCGCTGCGCCCGAAGTTCAGACCGCGCTGATCTCCACTCCCTCCTCCCGCAGCTGGCGGCAGGCGTGCTCGGGGTCCAGCAACGCTTCCCCCAGATAGACGCCGGCGGGCGGCGCGTCCGCCCCCAATAGATGCTCGATCTGCAAAACAGCGCCCAAGGCCGTCAGATGCGCTTGTCCCAAAGGGTCCGCCAGTTGCACGGTTTTTCCGCACGGCCTGCCGGCGGCGTCCTTGCCCTCGACGGCAATGCGGATGCGGTGAGCCGCGCCGGGCCCGGGGTTGTAGAGCAGCGCCTGCCGCGCGCTGTTGAACATCGGCCGCGACAGCAGCCGCCATACGCCGCTGCGCACCAGCACATGCAGCAAGGCGGTGGCTTTGCCGTCGTCGAAGCCGATGCGCGCATCCACCTGCGCGGCGCCGACGATGGCGGGCAGATTCGCTTGATCCGGGGTATCGAAACGGTAAACCCTGTGACGGCCGGCGGCGCCGAAGTCCGCGACGCGGCCATCGAGAAAACCGCCGCGCTTGACCCACTTCCCCCCTTCCATGGTGTGGAACGGTTCGGATAGGCGGTCCATGTATGCGGTCGAATTCGGCCCCGCCTGATCCGCCATCGCGAACAGGATGTCGATGCCGACGCGCTCGACCTCGGCGACGGCCCTCGCCGCGTCTCGCGCCACAAGGCTGGCCACGCCGGCCATCCAGGCCGATGACAAGACCACCGGCGCGCGGGGAGGCCCGTAAGCGGCCGTCGTCAGCAAGGCCTGCTTCAGCCGCTCCGTCCAGCGGGTCACGTCAAGGTAGGCGTGACCTTGGGCCAGGGCCAGGCGCAACAGCCGGTCATGCGCATCGTTGACCAAGCCCACGATGAGCGCGCCCTTGAGAGCGTCCGGCAGCGCCGGCGCGTCCACGTCCATCGCCATCGCCTCGGCGCCATATCGCTGCGCCACCGCCCGAGCCGCGTCTAGACGACGGCCGGCGATGACGAGCTTGAGATCCGGCCTGCGCCGCGCCAGCAAGGACGCCACTTGCGCGCCCACCACGCCGCTGCCGCCGACAAGAACAACGCGGGAAGAAGTCATGCCCCACCTCGGTTTTGGTCAATTGACCAATATTAAAACATGAACTTGGTCGTTTGAACAATTAAACTGGCGCATCAACGATGCCGGACGATCACGAAGGAGGAAAGATGTCGGCCAAAGGAGAGGAAAGACGGGAAGCGATTCTGCGCGCGGCGATGCGGGTGCTGACCCGCGACGGCGGGCAGGGCTTCCGCATGCGCGCCATCGCGGCGGAGGCCGGGGTGGGCATCAGCCATGTCCAGTACTACTTCAAGAATATCGACGCGGTAATGGAAGGCGTCATGGTTCGCTACCTGGAAGACTGGGATGAACTGATGCTGAACGCGCCCGCCAGCCTGGCCGGCGCGCTGGACTTTGTGCTGGCGACCCAGCTTCAACACGGCGGCTGCGCCTTGCTCTGGGAGCTGTGGGCGCTGTCCAGCCGCAACGGGGCCGCCGATGCGGCGCTCAAGACCTTCTACGCCGGCTATACCGACCGGGTTTGCGCGCTGCTGCGCCGCGAGGCTCAGACGGACGCGCCCGACAGTGTCGTCAGGGAGCGCGCGGCGCTCATCGTCGCCTTGATCGAAGGCCTCTCCATCCTGCGCGGCAACGGCCGGGAGCAAACGCTGGCGCCGCAAGCCCAGCGCCATGCCGTAGACGCCGCGCTGGCCTTGGCGGCCTTGCCGCTGCCGCCTGCCAAGGCCTAATCCGCGCTCCGCGCGGCGGCCTTGAAACGGGCGATCACCGCCGGCGCGGTGCCGCGGTTGAAGGCGGCGTACAGCGCGCTGTCCAGCTGCGCCAGCTTCATGCCGCGTCGCACCAGCGACGCGTCCAGCCCCAGGGACTTGAGCTTGCTGCGCATGCCTATCTCGGTGGCGGGCAGCAGATCGCAGCGGCCGGACACCAGCTTTTTGACGTTGATGCTGGAGTCCGAGGTCGGGTCCAGTCTTGGAAAACCTTCTTCCTTCAAGTACTCCTGCCGGTAATCCCCCAGCACCACGCACACCGAGTAGCGCTTGGCCGCCGCCAGCGTCGGCGCCTGGATGTCGCGTCGCGACGCCAGCTGATAAAAATACACGTCGGAATCCAGCAGCTTGACGGCGAAGTCCAGATATTTGAGCCGCTCCCGGGTCTTGGCGATGGGAAAAATCGCCGCGCCCGGCCGGGTCTTGGCCTCCTCGTAGGCGCGCGCCCACGGCACCGTTTCAATCCGCGACGGCGGCAGGCCGAGCTTGCCCAGGATCGCCAGAACCGGCGCCACCGCCAGCCCGCCGCTGATCCGGCCGTCCGGCCCCAGTTCCACATAGGGCGGATCGCCGCTGCTGAACAAGCGCACTTCGTCCAGAGCCCCCGCCGGGGCCCCGCCGCAGGCCAGCGCGGCGCAGCAGGCGCCCAGCCATTGTTTCATTCCGCCCCCCCTTTTCCACGCCGCAGCTGCTTATTTATAGCCGCCGGGCCTCGGTTCAGTCGGACAGCACCCGTTGCAGCGTCTCCACCAGCCGGTCCAGGTCCTCGCGTCTCACCTGCCAATGGGTGACGATGCGCATCAGGCCGCCTTCGGGCGGATTGGCCTTGACCCCGGCCTGGCGCAGCGCGGCCATCAGTTCGGCCACGTCGATGTCGGCGGTGAAACGGAACCACACCATATTGATGTGCACGTCCTCCAGCCTCACCTCGACGCAGGGCAGCGCCGCCAGCCGCTCGGCCAGGTAGCGGGCGTTGGCGTGGTCGTCCTTGAGTCGGTCCACCATCTCGTTCAGCGCCACGATGCCGGGCGCGGCGATCACCCCGGCCTGGCGCATGCCGCCGCCCAGCAGCTTGCGGTTGCGGCGCGCGCGGGCGATGAAATCGGCGCTGCCGGCCAGAATGGAGCCCACCGGCGCGGCCAGGCCCTTGGACAGACAGAACATCACCGTGTCGGCGTATTGGGCGATCTCGCGCGCCTCGCAGCCCAGATGGGCGGCGGCGTTGAAGATGCGCGCGCCGTCCAGGTGCACCGGCACCTGGTGGCGGCGCGCCACTTCGGCGCTGGCCGCCATCGCCGCCAAGGGAATCACGCGGCCGTTGCAGTGCGCGTTCTCCAGACAGATCAAGCCGGTGCGCGGCCAGTGGATGTCCTCGCCGACGCGGATGCGCTGCTCTATCGCCTCCGGCGCCATCACCCCGTCCACGCCGGCGACGGCGCGCAGTTGCACGCCGCCTATCACCGCCGCGCCGCCGGTTTCGTGCCAGACGATGTGGCAGCTCTCTTCCAGAATCACCTCGTCGCCGCGCTGGCAGTGGGTGAAGATGGCCAGTTGGTTGCCGAAATTGCCGGTGGGCACGAACAGCGCCGCCTCCTTGCCCAGCTTCTCCGCGGCCAGCTGTTCCAGCGCTTGCACCGTGGGATCGTCGCCGTAGACGTCGTCGCCCACCTCGGCGTTGAACATCGCCTCGCGCATCGCCGGCGTCGGCTGGGTCACGGTATCGCTGCGCACATCAATCCATTGCATGGTCAACTCCTTCTCTTAAGGGGAAATCTCGGGGTCTTGCCGCGGCAAGGTCAGATAGGCGGCCAAGGCCGCCGCGACGCAGCGCGTCAGTTCCGCCTCGTCCGGCGCGTCTTCCAGCGCCAGGCCGTGTATCAGGCTGTCCGCCATCCGCAGCAGGCGCGGCGCGCGCTCGGCGGGCAGGCCGCGAGCGGCCAGCCACTCGACCACGCAGTCCAGCAGCGCCGCGTCCAAGGGATTGTCCGCCGGCGGCGGGTCGAACTGCGGCCACTCCCGTTCCAATACCCGATGCAGCCCGGGCGCGGCCAGATGTAGACGCAGGCAGGCGGACACCAGGCTCTCCAGCTGCGCCGGCCACGGCAGGCCGGCGCTCAGCCGCAAGGCCTCCCGCACCGTGGCCAGGGTTTCCTCGCCGTGGCGGCGGTGCAAGGCCGCCACCAGCGCCTGCTTATTGGGGAAGTACTGGTACAAGGAGCCGATGCCGACGCCGGCCAGCTCCGCCGCCTTGTTGGTGCTCAGCCCGGCGTAGCCGTCGCGCTCCAGAATGCGAGCCGCCGCCTCCAGAATGGCGGCCACCACATGGCGGGAGCGAGCTTGGCTGGGCTGTTTGCGGGCTTGCGGAATCATGGGCATGCGGCGGTCCGTAAGGGAGGAAGGCTTGCGCCGCGGTCATGGGGCCGACAGCAAAAAGACGGCGGCAAACGCTTAGCAAAACACGAGTTTTACCCGCTGACAAGGGCGGATACATTGAAAGCGTCGCCCATCCTCAATGAAAGCGGAACCATGAGCCAAAGCTACGCCTTCTTCGCGCTGCTGCGCGTCCACCCCAACTGGCTGCGCCTGAGCCGGCCGGAACGCCGCCGGTTCGAAGCGGAAACCCTGAAGCCGATCTACGCGCGCTATCCGGCGGTGCGCATGCGCTGGTTCGACGCCGAGGCCTTCACCGCCCGTTGCAGCGATATCGCGCTGTTCGAAACCGAATCGATCAAGGATTTCTATTATCTGATCGACGCGCTGCGCGACAGCCCGCTCCTCACCGAGCCCTATTTCGAATTCGTCGATATCCTGCCGGCGGTGGAGGACGGTTTCCGCGACTACGACGCGCAGTTGTCCACAGGCGGATCATAGGCCGCTTAGCCTGCCGGCCAATACAAACGGCGACCTTGCGGTCGCCGTGTCGCTGCTGCGGGAGGCCGGGTTATGCCCGGCGAGTCCGGCCCGAAACGGCCGGCGGGGATACTCTCAGATTGTCAGCAGTGGCTTAATGGATTCGATAAGATTGCTTGATCTCGCTTACGCGGCGCTCGGCCTGTTGAACGGTCAGCGGGCTCATGGCCATATGGGCGCCGCAATGGCAGCGCAACACGCTGTCGGGATGCAGGGACTTGAGATGATGGCGGATTTCATGGCCGCATTCCTCGCAGGCGACCACGACGGTGGCGTTGTAATGCTTGTCCAGATCAATATCGAATCTTTGCTGCTTCATGGGAATCTCCCTTGCTGTGACAAAGGCCGGCCAGCCAGAGGAAGAGCAGGAAGCCCTTCATGACAGACCTGAAGAGAAGGATAGCTCCGCCGGCGAAAGGTTCCCAGCAATCAGCCACTTAACTGTAGTTTTTTTGACCGCGGGCAAGCCTCGCGCCCACGGCCGCCGCACTGGTCAGCAAGCGGGGCTTGCAGTATCCTTCGCCGATTTGATTGTTGACGATTGCAGCCATGGACACCCACAACGCAGATCTGGAACGCCGCTTCGGCGGCATCGCCCGTCTCTACGGGCCGGAGGCGCTGGCCCGCTTTCAGGCCTCCCACGTTTGCGTGGTCGGCGTCGGCGGCGTCGGCTCCTGGGCGGTGGAAGCGCTGGCGCGCAGCGCCGTCGGCAAGCTGACCCTGATAGACCTGGACAATGTGGCCGAGTCCAACACCAACCGCCAGTTGCCGGCGCTGGACCCCAATTACGGCATGGCCAAGGTCAGCGCGCTGGCCGAACGCGTGCGCGCGATCAATCCGGCCTGCGAGGTGATCGAGATCGAAGACTTCGTCACCGAAGACAATCTGGAACAGCTGCTGGGCCGGGACTACGACTTCATCATCGACTGCATAGACAGCCTGCGCATCAAGACCGCGATGGCGGCCTGGTGCGCGCGCCGCCGCCAGCCCTTCATCGTGTCCGGCGGCGCCGGCGGCCAGACCGATCCCACGCTGATCCGGGTGGCGGACCTGGGCGAGGTCACTTACGACCCGCTGCTGTCCAAGCTGCGCTACAACCTGCGCCGTCACCACCAGTTCAGCCGCGAAGCCGGCAAGAAGCTGCACGTTCCCTGCGTGTTCTCCACCGAACAACTGATCTATCCGGACACGGAGCAGCAGGCTTGCGACGCCGCGGAGCCGCGCGGCCCGCAGGGTCTGTCCTGCGCCGGCTTCGGCGCGGCGATGACGGTGACCGCCAGCTTCGGCCTGGTGGCGGTGGCGCAAGCGCTGAAGCAGCTGGCCAAGCCGCCCAAGGTCAAGCGCGGCTAACGCGGCGTAAACCCGGGCAGAGAGCTCAAGACAACGGCAATTCGATGGCCGCTTGCACGATGGGCCTGGCCCAGACGGGAGTGGCGGCCAAGGCGGCAAGATCGTCCACCCCTGGCGACACCATCCGGCCATTGACGGTTTCCAACACCAACACCGGGTCAGGAATCTCCTGCCCCGGCGCCGCTTCAGCGCTATTGTCGAATACTTGCAGCCGGGCCAGTCTCGGCAATAAGCGGATCAGATTAAGACGCGAGCTGACCCAGCGCTCGTGAATCTTGTGCTCCGGGATGTCGTGGCCCCCATGGGCGACACGCAAGCCTACCCGCGCAATGTGTCGTTCCGGCGAGTCCAGGCCGCAAAACAACATCATGACATTGTGACTGCCCGCCGCTGCGGCGAGCATGTCCGCCATGGTCCGGCCTCCCAGCGTGGTTTCGAACGCAAAGTTGCGGCCCTCGCGGATGGCGGCCTCCAGCCGGGAGCGGCCGTATTCCCACGCCTGCCCATTGGCCTTGTCCGGGTCCAAACCCAGTTGTCTGACCAGTTCGCGCGCATAACTGTCCGGGTTGTACCAGGACAAGCCGTGCTCGGCCAGCAGGCTGCCGCCCACCGAGCTCTTGCCTGCGCCGTTCACGCCGGCAAGCACTAGGATGAAGGGACGCGCGGCGGCGGCGATCAAAACGCGTCGCCGGCCTTGGGCCGCGAGCCTAACTTGCCCTGGGCCTTGAACAGACTATCGACGTTTTGTGCCGTGCCCGCTTGTTGCAATTGGGCCAGCCGAGCATCGAAGCGCTGATTCAGCGCGTCCAACGCCGCTTGCTCGCGCTGCTTCAGCGCCTGAATGGCATCCTCCAGCCGCCGGTAGGTGGCGGCGTCCAGCAACACCATCTCCACGGTCGAATGGTTGGTAACAGCCACGCTGCCCTGTTGATGAACCAAGCGCACGACCTCCCCCCATTTGTTTTTGACCTGAGAGGCGTTTTGACGCGGCAAGGCGTCCAAGCTGGGCAATTCCGTAATCATCGCAGCCCCACCGGGAAAATAATGACGATAAGGCAATAATAGCCCCAATCTGAAAAAATGTCTTTTTTAGCCATTTTCACCGGCCATATGCGGCTAACACGCTCAAAGAAGCCGTTCGCGATCTGGCGAGCCAAGGCAAAACCAGGCGCTGCGGCGGAGCAAGCGCAGGATGCACACGCAACAAGTCGCACTCACCGTGCGACGGCTCGCGACGCGCGGCACGTTTTGAACAGCGGCTGACGCAGCCACGAAAAAAGCACCGCCTAGGCGGTGCTTTTTCATGTGCGGGCGGATGCCGCTTACATGCTCTGGATCTGTTTTTCCAGTTTCACCGCGCGGTCGCCCGGCGCCGGGTGGCTGGACAGCAGGCTGCTGTCGTTGCCGTACAGATCGGCCAGCTTGCGCAGCGCGGCCGGACCGCCTTGAACGTTGTAGTTGTGACGCTTGAGGAAGCCCACCGAGTAGCCGTCGGCGTCGCTTTCCTGAGACTGGGAGAACTGCGCGTTCACCACGGCTTCGGCGAAGCCGCCGAGCTCGGATTCGGACAAGCTGCTGGCGACGCTGTTGCCGCTGCCGGCCGCGCCCTTGCGCGCCGCGGAAGTGGCGTAGGCCAGTTGCATGGCTTTCTTGGTGTGGCCCAGTTTCACATGGCCGATTTCATGACCGATGACGAAGCGCACTTCGTCGTCGTTCATCTTGTCCATCAGGCCGCTGTACACGCGTACGGTGCCGTCGGCCATGGCGAAGGCGTTGACTTCCTTGGTCAGATAAACCTTGAAGTTCAGCTTGGTGCCGTCTTCGCTGTCCAGGCCCTTAACCATCTTGGCCAGGCGCTTGGAATAGGCGTTGGAGGCCGGAGCCACCTTGTTTTTCTTGTCCATCACCACGCTGGATTCGGCGGCCATGGCTTTGACGTCGGCGTCGCTGAGGGTGGCGGACTTCACCAGGTCGGAGCCGGCGCTGATCATGGAGCCCAGATCGAAAGCGTGCACCGGGGCGGAAAGGCAAGCAGCAGCCAGAACGGTCAGAGCGAATTTTTTCATTGTGTCAGTCTCATTTAATTTACAAATTCAATTTACAAATAAAGCAGACGGATGCTATCCGCTTTGCCTCCTCTTGAAAAGCGATTGGCATAACTCCCACCCATTGCCGATTCACGCCCCCTCAGACCTTACCGCCGGCAAGCCCTTGCCAACGCAAAGGTTTTTCCGGAACCGCTCTAGACCGGCGGCGAAGCGGGCTGCGAATGGTTGTCGCGGCGACGCAACGCATCCGAACCATTGGCGGACGCGCCCCGCAGCGCCGGACACGCGTGATCTTGCAATTCCTCGACCGAGGCGCGGTTGGCGCCGATCAGGCTGGCGCGGCTGCTCAGCAGAATGAAGCCGTCGCGGCCGTCGGCCAGCCGCGTCGCCACCAGCGCCAGGCCGTAGCGGCCCATGTCCAGGCCGGCTTCCGGCTGTCCGGCCGCCAGCGCCTTGAACGGGTCCACCTCCGGGCCGCCGTCGGCCTTGGCCGCCACCGCGCGCGCCCAGTAGGCGTGGCCCTGCAGCTCCACCGGCAACTCGCGCCACTCCTCGCTCAGGCTGTCCTTCAGGTCCTCCAGCTGCTGGCGCACGGTGGCGTCGGTGCAGGAGATGTGGATGTGCAACTGATTCTGGGTGCGTCCGTACTGGGAATTGATGGTCAGCGACAGCAGTTCGCGCGGAATCGGCCGGCCGTAGCGCTGCTCCAGAAAGCCGCGCGCGCGCCAGGCCGCCCCCCAGTAATCCGGCGCGCGCTCGCTCAGCAGCTCCGGGCTTTCGATGCCGCTGACGCGGGCGGTGGGAATCAACAGGTATTGCAGCCAGCCGTTGCGGTCTTTCAGCACCGCGTAGCCGCCGGCCTCGCCGCTGCCCGGCTCCACCGCGGCGCAGGGCGCCGGCTGGCCGCTCGCCTGCTGATTGGGCAGGCATTGCCGGCTGACGATATTCCACAAGGCGTCGGAATCGGCCCACAACAGCGCCGAGTACCCCAAGGCCAGCGCGGCCAACAGGCCGGTGGCGATTTTGAGCGTGGTTTTCATGTTTGGATTTTTGCTTGATGCCACTCCGCCACTATAGCGAAGGCCGGGCCCGGACATGAAAAAACCGCCCCTAGGGGCGGTTTGGCGCGGGACAGGGTCCGGCTCAGGCCAGCAGGCAGGAAGACTGACTCTGCTCGCTGACGCGGCGCAGCGGCGTGGCCTGCTGAGCGCAGCGCGTCTCCGCCTGCGGGCAACGGGTGCGGAACACGCAGCCGGACGGCGGATTGATCGGGCTGGGCAGGTCGCCTTGCAGGATCTGGATCACCTTGTTCTTTTCCAGCTTCGGGTCCGGGATGGGAATCGCCGACAGCAAGGCGCGGGTGTACGGGTGCGAAGGCGCGTCGTACAAGGCGGACTTTTCCGCCAGCTCCATTTCGCGGCCCAGATACATCACCAGGATGCGGTCGGAGATGTGCTTGACCACGGCCAGATCGTGGGCGATGAAGATCAGCGCCAGCCCCATCTCACGCTGCAACTCCTTGAGCAGGTTGATGATCTGCGCCTGGATGGACACGTCCAGCGCCGACACCGGCTCGTCGCAGATGATGAGCTTGGGCTCCAGGATCAGCGCGCGGGCAATGCCGATGCGCTGGCACTGGCCGCCGGAGAACTCGTGCGGATAGCGGTTGATCATCTGCTCGCGCAGACCCACCTTGGCCATCATCGCCTTGACCCGGCGCATCACTTCCTCCGGACCCAGCTCCGGCTTGTGCACGCGCAGCGGCTCGCCGATGATGTGGGCCACCGTCATCCGCGGATTGAGCGAGGCCAGCGGATCCTGGAAGATCATCTGGATGTCCTTGCGCACCGCCAGCCAGTCCTTGTCGCTGCCCTTGCGCAAATCCTTGCCCATCCAGACGATTTCGCCGTCGGTGGCGGGAATCAGATTCAGGATGGCCCGGCTGAGCGTGGACTTGCCGCAGCCGGATTCGCCCACCACGCCCAGGGTTTCCCCGGCGTAGAGGTCAAAGCTGACGCCGTCCACCGCTTTCAGGGTTTTCTTGGGGCTCCACGGCCAACTGTCGTTGCCCTTGACCTGGAAGTGCACTTTGACGTCGCGCACCGAAAGAATGGCCTGTTTGGCTTGTTCAGACATGGGCCACCTCCTGGGCTGCTTGCGCCAGCTCGACGGCCGGCTTGTGACAGGCGCGGATCACCTGCGGATTGTGGCTGCTGGCCTGCAGCAGCGGCAGTTCGTCGGCGCAGCGCTCGGTGCTGTGCTGGCAACGTTCGGAGAACGGGCAGCCCTTGGGCATGTGCGCCATATTGGGCGGATTGCCGGGAATGCTGACCAGCTCGCTGCCGTCGTGGTCCAGCCGCGGCAGCGCGCCCAGCAGGCCGATGGTGTAAGGATGGCTGGGGTGGTAGAAGATGCTGTCGGCGTCGCCGTATTCCATCACCCGGCCACCGTACATCACCATCACTTTTTCGCACAGGCCGGCCACCACGCCCAAGTCGTGGGTGATCATGATGATGGAGGTGCCGAAGTCCCGCTGCAGGTCTTTCAACAGGGTCAGGATCTGCGCCTGCACCGTCACGTCCAGCGCGGTGGTGGGTTCGTCGGCGATCAAGACCTCCGGCTCGCACAGCAGCGCCATCGCGATCATCACGCGCTGGCGCATACCGCCGGAGAATTCATGCGGATACATGTCCACGCGGCGCGCCGCTTCCGGAATGCGCACCGCTTCCAACAGCTCGATCGCGCGCTTCTTGGCCGCGCGCCGGCTCATGCCCTTGTGCAGCTCCAGCACCTCGGTCATCTGCCGCTCCACCGTCAGGTAGGGGTTCAGCGAGGTCATCGGGTCCTGGAAGATCATGGACACGCGGTCGCCGCGGATGGCGTTCAGTTCCGGCGCGCCCATCTTCAGCAGGTCTTTGCCGTGGAACAGCACTTCGCCGCTGGTGGAACCGTTGCGGGCCAGCAGGCCCATGATGGACAGCACGGTCTGGCTCTTGCCGGAGCCGGACTCGCCGACGATGCCCAGGGTCTGCCCCTTGTCCAGTTCGAAGCTGACGCCGTTGACGGCGTTGACCATGCCGTCGTTGGTCTGGAACTGGACCCCGAGATTGCTGACTTTCAAAATGCTCATAGTGGTTCTACCTCGGGCTCATCGATCTTTCGGGTCCAGCGCGTCGCGCAGGCCGTCGCCGATATAGTTGGCGCAGTACAAGGTCAGCGACAACATGCCGGCGGGGAACAACAGCTGCCAGGGCTGGGTTTCCATGGTCTTGGTGCCGTCGCCGATCAACACCCCCCAGCTGGTCATCGGCTCTTGCACGCCCAGGCCCAGGAAGGACAACACGGATTCGGTCAGAATCACGCCCGGCACCGTTACCGTAGTGTAGATCACCACGATGCCCAGCAGATTGGGCACGATGTGGCGGGCGATGATGGTGGCGGTGGACACGCCGATGGCGCGCGCGGCCTCCACATACTCCTTGGACTTGATCGACAGCGTCTGGCCGCGCACCACGCGCGCCATGTCCATCCAGCCCAGGATGGTGATGGTCAGCACCACCAGATAGAACTCGCGGCCCAGCAGGGTCACCATCAGGATGGCGATCAGCAGATAGGGCACCGCGTACATCATGTCCACGATGCGCATCATCAGATTGTCTATCTTGCCGCCGAGGAAGCCGGCGCTGGCCCCCCAGAGCACGCCGATGATCACCGCGGCGACGGTGGCCAGCGCGCCCACCATCAGCGAGATGCGGCCGCCTATCAGGGTGCGCACCAGCAGGTCGCGGCCCAGGTCGTCGGTGCCGAACCAGTGCATGCCCTGCCAGGTGGGCGCCAGGCTGATGGCGTCCCAGTCGGTGTCGTCATAGGTATGGGGCAGGAACATCGGCCCGAAAATACAGGCCAGCACGATCAGCGACAGGATGATCAGGCTGACCACGGCCGCGCGGTTGCGGAAAAAGCGGATGCGGGCGTCGCGCCACGGGCTGCGGCCCTCTACGGCGGCGTCGTCCAGACGGGTCTCCAGCGCGATCGCCGCTTGCTTCTGTTTGCTTCTCAACATGGGAAATCCTTCGCGGTCACGCGCGTCAATAGCGAATCTTGGGATCGAGGAAGGCGTAAGCCAGATCGACCAGCAGATTGAGCAGCACGGCAATCACCGTCACCAGCACCACCAGGCCCAGCACCAGCGTGTAGTCGCGGTTGGCCGCGCCGTTGACGATGAGCTTGCCCAGGCCGGGCAGGGAGAAGATGGACTCGGTGACCACGGCGGAGGTGATGGAGGAGATGGTCAACGGCCCCAGCAAGGTCACCACCGGCATCAAGGCCGGCTTCAAAGCGTGGCGGACGATGATGGTGCGCATCGGCAAGCCCTTGGCGCGCGCGGTGCGGATGAAGTTGCTGCCCAGCACCTCGATCAGGCTGCCGCGCATCACCCGGCCTATGGTGGCCACGTTGATGAAGGTCAGCAGCGCCACCGGCAGGATCATGAAGCGCGGATCGAAATCGTTCCAGCCGCCGGACGGCAGCCATTGCAGGGTGACGGCGAAGATCAGCACCAGCACCGGGCCGATGATGAAGGACGGGAAAGCGCTGCCCATATTGCTGATCAGCATCACCAGGTAATCCACCGCGCTGTTCTGACGCAGCGCGGCGACGATGCCCAGCGCCACGCCTATCACCAGCGAAATCAGGATGGCGCTGCCGCCTATCGCCGCCGACACCGGCAGCGCCTTGGCCACCAGATCGTTGACGCTCCAGTCCGAATAACGGAAGGAGGCGCCCAGATCGCCTTGCAGCAGGCTCTTCAGGTAATACAGGTATTGCTGCCACAGGGGCAGGTCGAGATGGTATTTGGCCTGCAGATTGGCCAATACCGCCTCGGAAACTTTGCGCTCCCCGTCAAAGGGGCCGCCAGGGGTCATGTGCAGCAGCAGATAACAGACGGTGATGACGGCCAACACGGTGGGGATCGTCAACAGCACGCGTCGTAAGGTGTAGGACCACATTGCAAATTACTCCGACTCGCCGCGCCCGCCGCGCCGGCGCGATACGCGGGCTGCGGACGGACCAACGGCGATTGACACCGACAGTCACGGGCGGGCGGCGCCGTCAGCGACGGCCGCCCGCTCAACACACCGGGGTTGCCCCCGTTTCCAGATCAGGGCCGAACGCGCGTCCGCCCGCGCGCCTCCGGTCCCCTGCGGGACGGGAGGCGTTCAGGCGTCGGCGCGAGGCCGGCGATCAATGCTGGAGGATGTAGAGTTCCTTGCTGCGGTAGCGATCCACCGGGTTCTTCAGCGAGTAGCCGCCCACATACGGTTTCACCAGGCGCGGCAGCGTGTACTGCAGCACCGGGATCATCGGGTAGTCGTCCATCGCCAGCTTGGTGGCCTGAGTCAGCAATTGGGTGCGCTTGGCTTGATCGGTGCTTTCATTGCCCTGCTTGATCAACTCTTCCGCTTTCTTGTTGCAGTTGAAGTTGTCGTTCTGGGTATTGCCGCACTGGACCAGCGCCAGGAAGGTGGTGGCGTCGTTATAGTCGGCCAGCCAGCCGTTGCGCGCCACCTGGTAGTCGCCGTCGTGGCGTTTCTTCAGGAAGACCTTGAACTCCATGTTTTCCATGGAGGTGTTGAAGCCCAGCTTGCTCTTCCACTCGGAGGCCACGAAGATGGCCATCTTCTTGTGGTAGTCGCTGGTGTTGTACGACAGCTTGAGCGTGGTGCCCGGCTTGACGCCGGCCTGGGCCAGCAGCTTCTTGGCCTCGTCCACGCGCTTGGCCATCGGCCATTGCGCCCAGTCGTAGCTGGTCGGCAGGCCGCCGTGTACGCCTTTGACCATCACGCTGTAGGACGGCAGCTGGCCGTCGCCGGTGATTTTCTTGGCCATCAGGTCGCGGTCCACCACCATGGACAGCGCCTTGCGCACGCGCACGTCCTTCAGCAGCGGATCCTTGTTGTTCAGGCTGTAATAGCGCAGGCCCAGGATGGTGGAGGTTTTCAGATCCTTGGGCATGGCGCTCTTGAGCTTGTCGAAGCTGCCCGGCGGGATCTCGTAAGTCATGTCGGTCTGACCGGACTGGTACAGCTTCTGGTCGGCGTTCTGATCTTCGATGGGCAGGAAGCTGACGCGGGTCAGCTGCACGCTCTTGGCGTTCCAGTACTGCGCGTTCTTCTCGATCACCACCTTGCTGTTGACTTGCCAGTCTTTCAGCACGAAGGGGCCGTTGCTGACCATCTTGCCCGGCTTGACCCAGTCCTTGCCGAACTTGTCGATCACCGCCTTGGGCGCCGGGCCCAGCTGGGCGTTGGACATCAGTTCCGGCAGGTAGGACACCGGGAAGGCGGTGTCCACTTGCACGGTGTATTTGTCCAGCGCTTTGACGCCGATGGCGGTCACCGGCTTCTTGCCGGCCACGATGGCCTCGCCGTTCAGGAAGAAGATGCCGAAGGTGCCGGCGTAGGGAGCGGCCAGCTTGGGGTCCACCAGGCGGCGGATGCCGTAGACGAAGTCGTCGGCGGTGACGCCGCTGCCGTCAGACCATTTGGCGTTCTTGCGCAGCTTGAACACCCAGGTGGTGGGCGCGGTCTGTTTCCAGGACTCGGCCACGCCGGGCTGCAGCCTGCCTTCGTTGTCGGTGGCGGTCAGGCCTTCGAACAAGTCGTGGGTGATGATGTTGGCGGGCACGCCCTCCACCACCATGGGATCCAGCGATTCCGGTTCGGAGCCGTTGGAGCGCACCAGTTCCTGCTTGGCGGCCAGCTTGGTGCCCGGCGGCACAATGGCGGCCAGGGCCGCGCCGGAAGTCAGGGCCAGCGCCACGGCGGCCGTGATTGTCTGTAGCGATTTTTTATCAGCCATCTCGCCTACTCTCCTAAGTATTGCCGCTCCCGTCGACTATCGCGGGGCGATCAGAATCTTCACTCGATTGTATCCAGAGTGGTTGGCGGCCATTATGCGCTGAGGATTTTGAATACTTCAAGTGCTAAGCACGGCGCGACGGCGGGCGATTTAACGTTTTTGTCGCAAATTGACTATCCTTGCCCGCATTAGCTGTCACAGCTTGCTGATTTCACATTGTTTTTCCACCATTATTTCGTTTCTCATTCTAAAAATTAATGCCTCTCATACGCATTGCTCATGATATTGAAAATAAGCCTATACAATTACCCCGTTCAAATATTACAAAAAGCGTATTTTTAATTTGCCGGCTTTTCCCAAAATCATTAACGCTTTTGCGCTTGGCGAAAACGGAAGGGCTTGAGTAAGCTCGATCCGACGCATGCCGCGCGCCAGCCCCGCCCCCCGGCCCCACGCTCATGAGCCCAGGCCGCGCCGCCAACGCATCTTCCTGATCCGCAAGCCTTATTCGGCCCTATCATTCCAATATGCGGACAGAATCCGGCCCGGTTTTCCGGGCTGCGCGACCAGCGGCGGAGGGACGCCCTGGAAACGCGGCCCGCCGCCGGATGGATGTCCGCGGCAAGCGGCGACGCCGGCATGCGCCAGCAGGTATCGATGGGACGACGCCTGGCATCCACACGGCGGGCTAGGCGCCCGCCCCAAGAGCGAGAAGAAAAGATGAAGAAACGAGTCGTTGCAAGCGCTGCCGCGCTTGCTCTGGCTGCGGCCGGCCTGGCCGGCTGGTATGGCTCCAGGACGAGCGCCGCCGCGTCCAAAACCGCGGCGCGCCCGCCGATTGCCGTTGGCATCGCCAAAGTGGCGGCGGAGGATCTGCCGATAGAACTGAGCGCCACCGGCAATGTCACCGCCATTGAAAAGGTGGAGGTCAAGCCGCAGGTGTCCGGCGTGGTGGCCAAGGTCCACGTCAAGGAAGGCCAGAGCGTGAGCCCGGGCCAATTGCTGTTCACGCTGGACGCGGCGGCGGAAACCGCGCAGCTGAAAAAGGCTCAGGCGCAGACGCTCAGCGACCAGGCCCAGCTGAAAAACGCCGAACGCGACCTGGCGCGCAGCCGCGACCTGCTGGCGAAAAACTTCGTCTCGCAAAGCGTGGTGGACGCCAACCAGTCCAAGGCCGACGCGCTCAGCGCCACCGTGGCCGCGGACCGCGCCCAGGTGGAGGCGGCCCGCGTGGCGCTGGACTATAAAACGCTGCGCGCCTCCATCGGCGGACGCATCGGCGTGATCGGCGTCTATCCGGGCACCCTGGTGCAGCCGGGCATGGCCGCGGCGATGCTGACCATCACCCGCATCCATCCGATCAACGCCACCTTCACCCTGCCCGAGCGCGAACTGGGCGCGGTGCGCGCCGCCGAGGCCGCCGGCAAGCTGCTGGTGCGCGCCACGCTGCCGGACAGCGGCGACAGCGTGGACGGCAAACTGGTTTTCATCGACAGCGCGGTGGACAGCGCCAACGGCACGTTGACGCTGAAAGCCGAGTTTTCCAATCCGGACGGCAAGCTGTGGCCGGGCCAATTCGTCACCGTCTCGCTTAACGCCGGCCGCTACCGGCAGGCCACCACCATTCCGGTGGCGGCGCTGCTGACCGGGCCGGAAGGCAAATTCAGCTACGCGGTGCAGGCCGACGGCAGCGTCAAGCGTGTGCCGGTGGAACTGCTGGCCATCCATAAGGAAAAAGCCGTCGTCAAAGGGCTGAGCGTAGGCGAGGCCGTGGTGTCCAACGGCGGCCTCAACCTGCGCCCCGGCGACAAGGTGCGCGCGGCCAAGGCCGGCCAGGCCAGCGGAGGCCAGTGATGCAAATCTCCGAGCTCTGCATCCGCCGTCCGGTGATGACGGTGCTGCTGTGCCTATCCCTGGTGGTGGCCGGCCTGATCGCCTATCAGAAACTGCCCATCGCCGCGCTGCCCAGCTTCGACACCCCCACCATCAACGTTTCCGCCAGCCTGCCCGGCGCCAGCCCGGACAGCATGGCCTCCTCGGTGGCCGCGCCGCTGGAAAAGCAGTTTTCCACCATTCCCGGCATCGCGGTGATCAGTTCGTCCAGCACCCTGGGCAGCACCTCGATCACGCTGGAGTTCGACAACGACCGCAATATCGATCTGGCGGCGGTGGACGTGCAGGCGGCGCTGCTGCGCGCGCAGCGTTCTCTGCCGACGGAAATGACCTCGACGCCGTCCTACCGCAAGGTCAACCCGGCGGATTCGCCGGTGCTGCTGCTGGCGCTCAATTCGCCGGCGATGTCGCTGTCCGACCTCAACGACTACGCCGAAAACTGGATATCGCCCAATATCTCCACCCTCAAGGGCGTGGCCCAGGTCAATATCTTCGGCCAGAAGCGCTACGCGGTGCGGATCAAGGCCGATCCGGGCAAGCTGGCCTCGCGCAATCTGACGCTGGACGACGTGGCCGCCAGCATCCGCGCCGCCAACGTCAACACCCCGGTGGGCACGCTGGAGGGCAAATCGCAGCTGATGACGGTGGAAGCCAACCGCCAGCTGCAAAACGCCGCCCAGTTCGCCAATCTGGTCATCGCCAGCCGCAACGGCCTGCCGGTGAGGCTGTCCGACGTGGCCGCGGTGGAAGACAGCGTGGAAAACCTCAAAAGCGGCAGCTGGGTCAACGGCGAGCGCTCCATCGTGCTGGCGGTGATGCGGCAGAGCGACGCCAACACCGTGGCGGTGGTGGACGCCATCCGCAAGGAACTGCCGCAATTGCAGGCGCAGTTGCCCGGCTCGGTGCGGCTGAACCTGCTGAACGACCGCTCGCAGTCCATCCGCGAAGCCATCCACGACGTCAAGCTGACCCTGCTGCTCACCATCGCGCTGGTGATCATGGTGATCTTCATGTTCCTGCAGCGCATGGCGGCCACGGTGATCCCGGCGCTGTCGCTGCCGATCTCGCTGATCGGCACCATAGGTCTGATGTACTGGCTGGGCTACAGCCTGGACAATATCTCGCTGCTGGGCATCACGCTGGCGGTGGGCCTGGTGGTCGACGACGCCATCGTGATGCTGGAAAACATCGTCCGCTACATCGAGGAAGGACTGTCGCCGATGGAGGCGGCGCTGAGGGGCTCGCGCGAGATCGCCTTCACCATCGTGTCGATCTCCTTGTCGCTGGTGGCCATCTTCATTCCCATCTTCTTCATGCAGGGCGTGATCGGCCTGCTGTTCCATGAGTTCGCCGTGGTGGTGTCGCTGGCGGTACTGGTGTCGGCGGCGGTGTCGCTGACCCTGATCCCGCTGCTGTCCTCGCGCTTTCTCAGCGCCGACTCGATCGGACACCAGGCCCGGCGCGGCCGGCTGGCCGCCGCGCTGGAAGGCGGCTTCGACGCGGTGCTGGCCGGCTATCGCCGCACGCTGGACCTGGCGCTCAAGCATCGCCGCCTGACCCTGGCCGGCGCGCTGTCCACCTTCGTCCTGACCGCGCTGATGTTCAACGGCATTCCCAAGGGCTTCTTCCCCACCGAGGACACCGGCCAGATCATGGCCAGCACCGAGGCGGCGCAGGACATCTCCTACGAGGCCATGCTCAAGCTGCAGCAACGCGCAGCGGCCATCACCCAGGCCAATCCCAACGTCGCCTTCGCCACCTCCTCGCTGTCCGGCGGCAATACCGGCCGCATGTTCATCCAGCTCAAACCGCGCGGCGAGCGCGCCAAGCTGGACCCGACCATGGAAAGCCTGCGTCGCGACCTGCGCGCGGTGCCGGGGCTCAGCGTCTATCTGAACCCGACGCAGAACCTGCGCCTGGGCGGACGCCAGAGCAAGAGCCGCTACCAGTACACCTTGCAAGGCATTCAGGCAGAAAGCCTGAACACCTGGTCCGACAAGCTCTTGCAGCAGATGCAGGCCGATCCCATCTTCCGCGACGTCACCAGCGATTCCCAGCTCAAGGGCCTGCAAGCCAAGCTGAACATAGACCGCGACAAGGCCAATCTGCTGGGCGTGGACATCCAGAGCATACGCAGCGCGCTGTACAGCGCCTTCGGCGAACGGCAGATTTCCACCATCTACACCGCCAGCGACAACTATCAGGTCATCCTGCAGGCGGACGACCCGTTCAAGGTCAACGAGTTCGACTTCTCGCGGCTGCGCGTGCGCGCCGCCGACGGCCAGCTGGTGCCGCTGTCCAGCATCGCCTCGGTGGAGCGCACCGTCGGCCCGATCTCGGTCAACCACCAGGGCCAGCTGCAGGCGGTGACGCTGTCCTTCAACCTGGCGCCCGGCATCCCGCTGAGCCAGGCCGATCAACACCTGCGCCAGCTCAAGGACCGCATCTCGCTGCCGCCCTCCATCGCCACCAGCTATAGCGGCGACGCCGCCGCCTTCGAGGAAACCCAGGGCAGCCAGATCCTGTTGCTGGGCATCGCGGTGGCGGTGATCTACGTGCTGCTGGGGGTGCTGTACGAAAGCTATATCCACCCGCTGACCATTCTGTCCGGCCTGCCCTCCGCCGCCATCGGCGCGCTGGGCACGCTGATGCTGTTCGGCCAGGAACTGACCGTGATCGCCAGCATCGGCATCCTGATGCTGATCGGCATCGTCAAGAAAAACGCCATCATGATGATCGATTTCGCGCTGGAGGCTCAGCGCAAACAGGGCATGTCGCCGGAACAGGCCATCCACGCCGCCTGTCTGCTGCGCTTCCGGCCCATCATGATGACCACGCTGGCGGCGCTGATGGGCGCGCTGCCCATCGCGCTGGGCCTGGGCGCCGGCGCCGAGTTGCGCCAGCCCTTGGGCCTGGCGGTGGTGGGCGGCCTGGTGTTCTCCCAGGTGGTCACGCTCTACATCACCCCGGTGCTCTATCTGTATTTCGACGCGCTGGCGCAACGCCACGCCGCCTGGCGGGAAAAACGGCGCGCGCTGCGCGCCTGACGCGACAAGGCCCGCGCCGGAGTCCGGCGCGGGCCTTTGTATTTTCAGCAGCCTCAGCCCTGACGCAAGCGCTTGATCGCCTCCTCGGCGTCGCGCGGCGCGCGCTTGTCCGGGCAGGCCAGATCGCGCAGCGAACGGCGCAGCTTGTCGTCGCGCTCTATCTTGCGCCACACCGCCTTGTTGGAGCGGATCCAGTTTTTATCGATGCTGTTGCCAAAAGCGTAAGCGCGGTAGCTGCCCTCATTGCACAGCAGGCCCTCGAAACTCAGGTTCTCGCCGCCGGCCGGGCTTTTCACCCGCACGATCATCCGCACCACGCCGTCCTCGCCCGCGCTCAGGGTCTTGGCGTCGACGAAATACTGATTGACCTGCAGATTGTCGGTGCTGACCGCGATCCAGTCCGGCTGCGCCGGATACGGCGGCAACTGGTAATCGCCCTCCTGCCACGGCACCTCCGGCACAAAATCTATATTCTTCTTGATCTTGTTGTCGGCCAGCGCCGGCTGCGCGGCGCAGAGGGCCAGCACGATGATGGCGGCAAAGGTCTTCAAATCACTACTCCTCGTCAACGCGCCGGGGCCGCGCTTGGCTGGCCCGGACGCAAAGTGAAACGGCGGCGGCCGGTTTCCCTGCCGGCCAGGCCCCAACTCAATTCCGAAAACTGCATATCGCCGCGCGCCGACACCGTCAGCAGCATGGACGCGCGGGTGCCATAGTCGCGGCCCTTGATGAAGATGGGCGACAGCACCCGCTCCAGCGCGGAACCGATGCGGGTGTTCGGCAACTGTCCCGGCGGCGCCGGCGTGCCGTCGGACAGGGCGATGAAAGCCTGATCCTCGGTGGGCACGCGCTGAAACTCGCGCAAATACTCCGCCAGCCGCTCGCTCTTGAACCACGGCGTGTCCAGCGTGGCGTTGGACAAAGTGTGAATGCCCGGCGTCACCCGGGCGATCTGGCCGCCGCGGCTGTGGAAATGAAACAGGTCCGAGGTATAGCCGAACAACAGGTTAAACGGCGCATAGCGGCCTTGCTCGGCGCGCAGCCAGTCCGCGAAGGCGAACGGGTCCTCGTCGCCGGCGACGAAGCGCTCCACCAGTTCGCCGCGCGAGCGCTCCGCCTTGACCGGATGGCCGTCGCGGATATTGGTCACCGCGGCGATGCGGCCGCGGCCGTCCACCATCAGCCAGCCGCCGCCGGATTCGGCGTCGCGGCCGCCCAGCGTATTCTGATATTGCGGCCACCAATCCAGCGGCTCAGTCGGACGCGCATAGTATTCGTCCCGGTTGGCCAGCAACACCAGCTGGCCCAGTCCGGGGGTCTTGTAGGCAAAAGCGATCACGCACATGATGAAGACCGATTTGAGGATGGCTTGGCGACTCGCGTAAACTTAGGGTTTAGGGAGCAGCCGCGGACAGTTCCGACCAGGCCTGTATTCCGCTCGATGTCCGCCTCGCGTCGGCGATGCGGCCTTGAACGGGTTCCAAGCGGCCGGGCTTCCCTCCATTGTAACTGATAAGGCTGAGGAAGCCGGACCATGAATTTCGACAAGACCATAGACCTCTCCGGCCTCAACTGCCCGCTGCCCATCCTGCGCGCCAAGAAGGCGCTGGCGGAAATGGACAGCGGCGCGGTGCTGGAGGTGATCGCCACCGATCCCGGCGCGCCCAAGGACTTCGAAGCCTTCTGCCGTCAGACCGGCAATGCGCTGTTGACCTCGGACACCACGGCGGAAGGCAAATTCCGCATGGTGCTGAAACGGAAATAATTTCGATGGCTCGGAGCCTGTTTACCCGCTCGCCGGCAAAGACGAGACCAGGCGAAAGCGGCTGAAGAAGCGGAATGCACATAGCGTACATGAGCATTCTGAAGAGACTTTCAACGCCGTATCGCCGCCGCGCAGCAGCATGTAAACAGGTTCTTTTTGGCCACCGCCTTTTTCACCGCTACCCGCAGGCAAGACCATGACGCAAACCCTGACCCTGATCCGCCCCGATGACTGGCATCTGCACGTGCGCGACGGCGCGGCGCTGGCCGCCGTATTGCCCGACACCTGTCGCCAGATGGGCCGCGCCATCATCATGCCCAATCTCAAGCCGCCGGTGACCACCGTGGACGCCGCCGCCGCCTACCGCGAGCGCATCCTGGCCGCGCGCCCGGCCGGCAGCCGCTTCGAGCCGCTGATGACGCTCTACCTGACCGACAACACCTCGCCGGCGGAAATCCGCAAGGCCAAGGCCAGCGGTTTCGTCCACGCGGTCAAGCTCTACCCGGCCGGCGCCACCACCAATTCCGATTTCGGCGTGTCCGACGTCAACAAAGCCATGCCGGCGCTGGAGGCCATGGCCGAGGCCGGGCTGCCGCTGCTGGTGCACGGCGAAGTCACCGATCCGGCCATCGACGTGTTCGACCGCGAAGCGGTGTTCATCGAGCAAGTGTTCCAACCGCTGCTGGCCAAGCTGCCCGCGCTGCGCGTGGTGTTCGAGCACATCACCACCCGCGACGCCGCCGAATACGTGGCCGCCGCGCCGGACAACGTCGCCGCCACCATCACCGCCCACCACCTGCTGATGAACCGCAACGCGCTGTTCGTCGGCGGCATCCGCCCGCATCATTACTGCCTGCCGGTGCTCAAGCGCGAGCTGCACCGCCAGGCGCTGCTCAAGGCCGCCACCAGCGGCTCCGCCAAGTTCTTCCTCGGCACCGACAGCGCGCCGCACGCGCGCCACGCCAAGGAGAGCAGCTGCGGCTGCGCCGGCATGTACACCGCCAACGCCGCCATCGAGCTGTACGCGGAGGCCTTCGAGGCCGCCGGCGCGCTGGACCAGCTGGAAGCCTTCGCCAGCCTCAACGGCCCGGCCTTCTACCGCTTGCCGGTCAACGAAGAGCGCGTGACCCTGGCCAAGCAGGCGTGGACCGTGCCGGACACGCTGCCCTACGACGGAGACGCGCTGGTGCCGCTGCGCGCCGGCGAGAGCATTGCCTGGAAGCTGCTGGACTAAGAAGCTGTTTACGATCTGCTGCGCGTCGGCGATACGGCGTTGAAAACAGACTCTTAAAGAGCAATGGCGAACAACACCCGGTCCCAGCGCCGGTCTGTTGTCCGCCGCGCCGCCTCAATCGTCGCGGGTCAGCACTTCCAGCAGCTCGATCTCGAACAAGAGATTGGAATTGGGCTGGATGCGGGCGCCGATCTGGCGCTCGCCGTAGGCTAGATGCGCCGGCACGTACAGCCGGCGCTTGCCGCCCGCCTTCATGCCCATCAAGCCCTGATCCCAGCCCTTGATCACGCGGCCGGTGCCGATCACGCACTGGAACGGCCGCCCCTTCGCGTAGGACGAATCGAACTCGGTGCCGTCCTCCAGCCAGCCGGTGTACTGCGTGGTGATCAAGGCGCCCTTGACCACCTCCTTGCCCGTGCCCTCCACCAGATCGGTGATGTGCAGTTCATCGCTCATATGGCTTCCTCGCCTTCAATCTGCCGCGGATGATAGCGGACTCGTCCCGCCGCGGCGAGCCCGGCTCGCCGGCCGGCGCGGTAGTCGCGCGTAAAACTTTTTCTACAAATATATTAATCATTAAATGCAATTCAAATACTACAAGGACAAACTTTCCCATTTGACATACATCATGACAAATCAGTAGGATGCAAACACTTGAGAACGGCTGATTCCATACAAAATAGCCGTCGGAGAAATAGCAGGAGCCGTCAGGCCAACGCCCGGGAAAGTATTCCAAGCGTGGCAGGCAGGCCAGGAGAACCCCTATGTTGCTGGATTTGCCATGGCAGGACCTGAGCGCCATCTTTGCGGCGGTCACCATTGCTTACGTGATTTTCGGCGTGGCCGGTTTCGGCACCGCCCTGGTCGCCAGCCCGGTGCTGGCCATTTTCATCCCGGTGGCCAAGATCGTGCCGCTGCTGGCGCTGATGGATATGTTCGCCGCCTTCAGCAACATCCTGCGCGACGGCAGCCAGGCGGACCTGGGCGAACTGAAGCGGCTGATCCCGCTGATGGTGGCCGGCAGCCTGATCGGCGCCGCCATCCTGCTGAAAACCCGGCCTGACGCGCTGCTGCTGGCCTTGGGCGTGTTCGTGGTGGCCTACTCGCTGTATTCGCTCAGCGGCCTCAGCCCCAAGCGGCAATTCCAGCCCCGCGCGGCGGTGCCCTTCGGCCTGGTGGGCGGCGTGTTCAGCGCGCTGTTCGGCAGCGGCGGCTTCATCTACGCCATTTATCTGTCCGGCCGCATCGAGCAGAAAGAACATCTGCGCATCACCCAGACCACGCTGATCGGCCTGAGCACCCTGACCCGGGTGGTGCTGTTCGCGCTGGCCGGCGTTTATATGGACGCCTCCCTGCTGCTGCTGGCGCTGATCCTGGCGCCGGCCATGTTGTGCGGGGTGTTCGCCGGCCGACACATCACCCTGCGGCTGACCCGCGAACAATTCATCCGGGTGATCAATACCGTCGTCCTGTTTTCCGGCATCGTCCTGCTGGGCCGTTACTTCAGCCACTGAGCGGCCCCACTACTCAATACCCGCCGTAGCCATCCGCCGGCCGCAACCACGCGCGGCCGCGCCCATGGCGTCGATTCTCTCATCCCTGACGGGAGGGCGTCGTGTCGCCCGCAGTCCGGGAATGTGTTTGCTGCTCTTAAATGACGATGAGGAGTGCCAAGTGAATCATGCTGCATTGAACGAAATGATGACGCCGGAGGAGTACCTGGCCAGTCTCAACGATGGCCGCGAAGTCTACATCTACGGCCAGAAAGTGGCGGACGTCAGCCGGCACCCGGCTTTCCGCAACAGCGCTTACTCGATGTCGCGGCTGTACGAGGCGCTGCACCATCCGGACAGCCAGGAGCTGATGACCGACATCGATCCGGAAGGCTATCGCACCCACCGCTATTTCATGCCCAGCCGCTCCTGTGAGGACTTGCTCAAGGCCCGCGACGCCATCGCCCACTGGTCGCGGCTGACTTACGGTTTCATGGGCCGCACCCCGGACTACAAGGCCGGCTTCACCGCCACGCTGAAATCCGACCCCCATCTGTACGCGCCCTTCCACGACAACGCGCTGAACTGGTATCGCCAGAGCGCGCGCAAAGTGCTGTTCCTCAACCACGTGCTGGTGAACCCGCCGGCGGGCCGCGCCCGCGCCGCCTCGGAGATGCGCGATCTTTACCTGCACGTGGAGAGGGAAACCGACGCCGGCATCATCGTGCGCGGCGCCAAGATGGTGGCCACCAGCGCGGCCATCTCCAACGCCACCTTCGTCGCCCAGAACAGCGCCGCCCAATACCAGGCCGGCGGCGAGGAGGACTTCGCGCTGTGCTTCATCCTGCCGATGAACGCGCCCAATCTCAAGATCATCTGCCGCCGCTCTTACGAGGCCGCGGCGCTCAGCCCCTTCGACAACCCGCTGTCCAGCCGCTTCGACGAAAACGACTCGGTGCTGATCTTCGACGGCGTGTTCGTGCCCTGGGAAAACGTGCTGATCTACCGCGACATCGAGCGCGCGCGCAGCTTCTATTCCGCCTCCGGCTTCCTCAACCGCTATCCGCTGCAATCCGGCACCCGGCTGGCGGTGAAGATGGATTTCATCTGCGGCCTGCTGGCCAAGGTGCTGGAATCCAACGGCAGCGACGGCTTCCGCGGCGTGCGCGCCCGGCTGGCCGACATCGTGGCGCTGCGCAATCTGATGTGGTCGCTGACCGAATCGCTGTGCCACAACCCGGAACCGCGCCGCGACGGCTCGGTGGTGCCGCGGCTGGAAGCCGCCGCCACGGTGCGCTATTTCGGCACCCAGATGATGTCCCAGCTCAAACCGGTGTTCAACACCATACTCGGCGGCTCGCCCATCATGCAGGTGTCCAGCTGGCTGGACCTGGCCAATCCGGAACTCAAGGACCTGATCGGCTGCTACTTCCAGGGCACCGATCAAGAGGCGGTGGACCGGCTCAAGCTGATCAAGCTGCTGTGGGACGCGCTGGGCAGCGAGTTCGGCGGCCGCCACGAACTGTACGAGCACAACTACGCCGGCAACAACGAGCAAGTGCGGCTGGACATGCTGCGCCACTGCGAGAGCAGCGGCGTGCTGGAGCAATGCCGCGCGCTGGTGGACGACTGCATGGCCGACTACACGCCGGACGGCTGGGCGCGTCCGGGCTGGCAGTTCGACGGCGCTTGCCGCGACCGCGCGTGAACCGGACCGGAAAGGAGGCAAGCATGCTGTACGCAGGCAAATGGGACCGCGCCGGTCTGGACTACCAGGCCTTGAAGAACCAATGGCACGTGGTGGCGCGCGCCGACGAAGTCAGCGCAGAACGCCCCAAGGCGGTGCGGCTGCTGGGCGAGGAACTGGTGCTGTGGCGCGACGGCGCCGGCCAGATCCACGCCTGGAAAGATTATTGCGGCCACCGCGGCGCCAAGCTGTCGCTGGGCTGCGTCAAAAAGGGCGAGATCGAATGCCCGTACCACGGCTGGCGCTTTGACGCCGGCGGCCAATGCACGCGGGTGCCGGCCCACCCGGACCAGGCCACGCCCTCGTCGGCGCGGCTGATCTTCCGCCACCACGCGGCCGAACGCTACGGCCTGATCTGGGCCAGCCTGGACGCGCCGCAGCGGCCGCTGCCGGTGTTCCCGGAATGGGAGGACGACAGCTTCCGCAAGGTCTTCGCCGGCCCCTATCGCTATATGGGCAACGCCTTGCGCTCGGTGGAAAACTTCCTCGACGCCTCGCACTTCCCCTTCGTCCACGCCAATCTCAACGGCGACCCGGACGCGCCGGAGCCCTTGCCGGACTACCAGGTATTCAAGGACGAACACGGGCTGCGCACCTCGGAAATTTCGGTGTTCCAGCCCTATGGCGACCACCGCGGCATCCCGGTCACCGCACGCTACACCTACTCGGTGTTCAACCCCACCACCGCCTACTTCGTCAAGAAGACCGGCGACACCGAGCGCTTCTGCACCTTCCTCAACGCCACCCCGGTGGACGAGGCCGAGTGCGTGATCTGGCTGATCGTCGCCATCAACTTCGGCGCCGACTTGAGCGAGGAAAAAATCCTCTATCGCCAGGACATGGTGTTCGAGCAGGACCGGCTGATCGTGGAATCGCAGCGCCCGGCGCGGCTGCCGCTGGACCTCCAGCAGGAAATGCATGTGCGCAGCGACCGCTTGGGCATCGAATACCGGCGCTGGATCAAGGAACTGGGTCAGCGCGCCGGCGCGCAGGACCACGCCGAGCCGCGCGCCGCGGCCTTGCTGAACTGACAGGGAGCAAACGATGGATGCCTTTGAACCCCGCCGCCTGCAACTGGCCGAGCGCGAATCCAACGCCCGCACCTACGCGCGCGGCATAGACCGCGTGATCAGCCGCGGCGAACTGGCCCGAGTCTACGACAGCGAGGGCCGCGAATACCTGGACTGCCTGGCCTGCGCCGGCGCGCTGCCGCTGGGCCACAACCACCCCTTCGTCCAACAGCGGGTGGCCGATTTTCTGCAGTCCGGCCAGCTGCAGCAGGCGCTGGACATCGCCACCCCGGCCAAGCTCGCCTTCGTGGAACAGCTGTACCAGGCCCTGCCGGCCGCCTTCGCCGAACACGCCAAGGTGCAGTTCTGCGGCCCGTCCGGCTCCGACGCGGTGGAAGCCGCGCTCAAATTGTTCAAGACCGCCACCGGCCGCCGTCCGGTGCTGGCCTTCCAGGGCGCCTACCACGGCATGACCATGGGCGCGCTGGGCATGATGGGCAATCTGGGGCCGAAACAGGCGGTCAGCGGCTACCCGGCGGAAATCCAGTTCCTGCCGTTTCCCTACGCCTACCGCAGCCCCTTCGGCGCCGACGCCGCCGACACCGAACGTCTGTCGCTGGCCTATCTGGAAAACCTGCTGTCCGACCCGGAAAGCGGCGTAGGCAAGCCGGCCATGCTGCTGGTGGAACCCATCCAGGGCGAAGGCGGCTGCATTCCGGCCAGCGCGGAATGGCTGCGCGGCCTGCGCGAGATCACCGCGCGCCACGATGTGCCGCTGGTGATGGACGAGGTGCAGACCGGCTTCGGCCGCAGCGGCGACATGTTCGCCCATGAGTGGGCCGGCATCGTGCCGGACGCCGTCATCCTGTCCAAGGCGGTGGGCGGCGGCTACCCGCTGGCCCTGGTGGCCTACCACCGGAAATACGACCGCTGGGCGCCCGGCGCTCACGCCGGCACCTTCCGCGGTAACCAGATCGCCCTGGTCAGCGGCGCGGCCACGCTGGAATACCTGCGCCGGCCCGGCGTGCTGGAGCAGGTGCAGGAAGTGGGCCAGCTGCTGCGCCGGCGCTTGCAGGCGCTGCAAACGCGCTTCTCCTGCATCGGCGAGGTGCGCGGCCGCGGCCTGATGCTGGGCGTGGAACTGATAGACCCCAACGGCGCGCCGGACGCGCTGGGCCACCCGCCGGCCAACGGCCTGCTGGCCAAGGCGCTGAAACGCGCCTGTCTAGAACACGGCCTGATCCTGGAGAGCGGCGGCCGCCACGGCGCGGTGATGCGGCTGCTGCCGCCGCTGATCATCAGCGCCGACGACGCGGAGGACATCGTCCGCCGTTTTGAAACCGCGCTGGCCAGCCTGTGGCCCGCCGCCCCGGCCGCCGCGCACGCCCCGGCCGCAATGGCATTCTGAACCCTGGAGCGACAGCATGACGCACACCGTACACGACATCATCGGCATCGGCTTCGGCCCCGCCAATATCGCGCTGGCCATCGCGCTGGAAGAACTGGCGCCGCAGCTGTCCGTGCGCTTCCTCGAGCGGCGGCCCTCCGCCGCCTGGCAGCCCGGCATGCTGCTGGAAGGCTCGGACATCCAGAACCACCCGCTGCGCGACCTGGTCACCCCGCGCAACCCGCGCAGCCGCTACACCTTCACCAACTTCCTGCACGAGCACAACCGGCTCTACGAGCACCTGAACCTGCCGCTGCACTACCCGCTGCGGCTGGAGTACGCGCAATACGTCAGCTGGGCCGCCGGCTGCTTCCAGCACCTGGTGGAATACCAGCGCGAAGTCATCGACATCCTGCCGGTCAGCGACAGCGACGGCGCGCTCAGCCATTACCGCGTGCTCTGCGCCGACGGCCGCGAATACCTGGCGCTCAGCGTGGTGCTGGCGCCGGGCCGCACCCCCAACATCCCGGAACCGTTCCAGCGCGCGCCGGACCCGCGCGTGGTCCACCTCAACCACTACCTGCCGGCGCTGGAACGATTGAAAGCCAAGGGCGGCGGACGGGTGGCGGTGATAGGCGGCAGCCAGAGCGCGGTGGAAATCCTGCTGCACGCCAGCGCCGAGCCGGCGCTGACGCGGGTAGTCGGCGTCACCCGCAACTTCGGCTACCGTCAGAAAGACACCAGCCCCTTCTCCGACGAGGTGTATTTCCCCGCCTTCGTCGACGCCTTCTTCGCCGCCAGCCCGGAACACAAGACCCGGCTGCGCCAAGAACTGGTGTTCACCAATTATTCGGCCGCCGACATCGACGTGCTCAACCAGCTCTACGTCAAGCAATACGCCAACCGGCTGCAAGACAAGGACAGCCTGGCCCTGCTCACCTGCATGGACACCGAGGCCTGCGAACCCGGCGCCGACGGCGTCACCCTGCGGCTGCGCCACTTCCTGGGCGGAGAAATCGTCAGCGAAACCGTGGACCTGGTGATCTTGGCCACCGGCTTCCTGGACCTGGGGCGCGGCCCCAAGCGCGAACCCTGGCCGCGCGTATTGGAAACGCTGGCGCCGCAGCTGTGCGCCGAGCGCGACACCGTGGACATCGCGCTGGACTACCGCGTGCGCCTGCAGGGCGAGGCCGACCGCGGCGCGCCGCTCTACCTGAACGGCCTGTGCGAATCCTCGCACGGCATGGGCGACGCCGGCTCCTTCAGCCTGCTGGCGCTGCGCTCGCAGGCCATCGTGCAATCGCTGACGGCGCGGCTGGAACAAGGATCGCGGCATGACGGCGCCCGCGCTTGAGGCCTTGCTGAGCGCCGCCAGCGGCTGGCAGGCGCGCGCGCCGCGGCTGCTGGCGGCCAAGGCCGACGCACTGCCGGTCAGTTGCGAACTGGCGGTGATAGGCGCCGGCCTCACCGGGCTGTCGGCGGCGCTGGCCGCCGCCGAGGCCGGCTGCTCGGTGGTGGTGCTGGAGGCCGACGCCGTCGGCGGCGGCGCCACCGGCCGCAACTCCGGCTTCGTGGTGCCGGTGCCCGCGCGCTGCGGCCCGCCGGAACTGCGCGCCTGGCTGGGGCCGCAGGCCGACGGCTATCTGGCCGGCCTGAGCGAGGCCGCGGCCGAACTGCTGGCGCTGCCCGAAGCCAGCCCGGTGCGCAAAGGCTGGATGCAGTTGTTCGCCGCCCCCGGCTCCGCGCCGGCCGCCGCGCTGGCCTGGCGCAGGCTGGGCGTGCGCGCCCGCGCGCTGGACGCCGAGCAGGCGCAAGCCCTGACCGCCGCCGCCGGCTACCACGGCGGCCTGCTGTTCGAAGACGGCGGCCAGATCGACCCGCTGGCGCTGGCGCGCGGCCTGGCCGAACGCTGCCGCCGGCGCGGCGTGGTGCTGCTGGAGCGCTGCCCGGCCAAGCTGGTGGAAGGCAGCCCGCGCGACGGCATGCACGTGATCCGCACCCCGCGCGGCAGCCTGCGCGCCGGCCGCGTGCTGATGGCGGGCAACGCCTACAGCCGCGACGGCGTCGCCGAAGTCGCCCGCCACAGCGTGCCGCTGACGCTGGCGCTCGGACAGTTCGAACTGAGCCCGGAACAACAGGCGCGGGTGCTGCCCGCCGACATCCCCTTCTCCGACAACCGCCGCGACATGTGGTTTTTCCGCAAAATGCCGGAAGGCCAATTGCTGACCGGCCTGTTCGCGCTGCGCGCCGACGCCGAAGCGGAGCAATACGCCGCCGCCTTGCGCCAGCGCGTCCGCGCCGTCTTCGGGCTGGAGCTCGACGCCGCGCCGCGGCTATGGGCCGGTCAGGTCGGCCTCACCCCGTCCGGCCTGCCCAGCCTACGCCGCGTCGGCGACGGCGTCCTGGCCTGGACCGGCTGCAACGGCCGCGGCCTGGCGCTGTCCTTCATGCTGGGCCGAACCCTGGCGCGCCAGCTGATAGGGGCCGGCCCGGCCCTCTTGCCCTTCAACTCGCGACCGCTGCGCGGCCGCGCGCTGCTAAAGTGGATGGCCGAAACAGCCATCGCCCACGACCGCCGCCGGCGCGCCCGGCTCGCGCAGACCGAAGCGCCTACGCAAAAGGACACCCTCCAGTGAGTTCATGCGCCTTCCATTACCAGGAATACTGCTGTAGCCGCCCCGAGCTGATAGACCGGATGATCGCCCGCTACCCGCTGGCGCTGATCAGCAGCGAACACCAGGGCCGGCTGCACGCCAGCCACATCCCGCTGTTCCGCGTCGCGGACCGCAGCCTGTTCGGCCACGTCGACCGCCGCAACCCCCAATTTCAGGGCCGCGGCCGCTTTCCCGCGCATCTGGTGTTCATGGGCCCGCAAAGCTATATCCCGCCGGAAGCCTACCGCAGCCGGCTGCTGCCCACCTGGAACTACGTCGCCGTGCATATGGACGTCGAAATCGAAGTGCTGGACGACCTGGAATCCGCCCGCCGCGCGCTGAGCGACACCTGCGAGCGGCTGCAGCCGCCGCAAGCGCCGTTCCAGTACGAGGCCGCCGATCCCCGGGTGATCGCCAACGCGCCGCACATCCTCGGCCTGCGCGTCCATGTGCTGCGCGAGGAAGGCCGCTTCAAGCTATCGCAGGATAAAAAACCGGAAGACCAGCAAGCGGCGCTGGACCATCTGCTGCGCCACGACGAAGCCGGCGAGCGCGCGCTGCTGGACGCCTTGCTGCGCTTCGCCGAAACCGCGGAGCCGGCGCATGGCTGAACCCTCCGCCCTGAGCCGGCGCTTCATCGATCAGGGCGTCGTGCTGGACCCCGGCCAGCGCCGCGCCGCCGACGCGCTGGACGCGCTGCGCCTCCAGGCGCGGCCCGGCCCCGCCTGGCCGCTGCGCCGGCCGGCGCCGCAAACCGGCGCCTATCTATGGGGCGAGCCCGGCCGCGGCAAGACCATGCTGATGGACGGCCTGTTCGCCTTGTCCGCCGAGCCGGCGCAGCGCATTCATTACCACCAGTTCCTGCGCGATCTGCACCGCGGCCTGGCCCAGGCCGGCGGCGAACAAGCCAACTACCTGCCGGCGCTGGCGCGGCGCGTCGCCGCGCAAAGCCGTTTGTTCTGCCTGGACGAATTCCATCTGCACGACATCGCCGACGCCATCCTGATGGAGCGCTTCCTGACCGTGCTGCTGGAAGAGCGGGTGCGGGTGATCCTGACCTCCAACTACGCGCCGGAACAACTGCTGCCGGACCCGCAGCTGCACCGTTACGCGCTGCGGGTGATCGCGCTGATCCAGCGCCATATGCAAGTGCTGCACCTGGACGGCGAGCGCGACTACCGCTACCGCGAAGCCGCCGCCGGCGAACACTATCTGCACCCCTGCGGCGCGGACACGGAACAACACCTGCGCCGGCTGCTGCAAGAACAGGGCCGGACCGTCGGCCCCGCCGCCGCCGTCTCCCTGTCCGGCCGGCCGCTGCCCGCGCGGGCGCATAGCCCGGACTGCGTCTGGTTCGATTTCGAAACCCTCTGCCTGGGCCCGCGCTCGCATCTGGATTACCTGGAAATGTCGGAACGCTGGCACACCGTGGTCGTCTCCGACATCGTCCAGGCGCAGCTGAACAAGGCGGACGGCCTGCGCCGCTTCATCTGGCTGGTGGACGTGCTCTACGACCGCCGCCAGCGCCTGCTGCTGATCTCGGAACGCCCGATCGAAACCATGTTGCGCGAAATCACGCTGTCGGCGGACACCCACCGCACGCTGAGCCGGCTCGCCGAAATGCAATCCGCCTCCTTCGCCGCCGCCACCGCCATCGAAATGAGCCCCCTATGCCAATAGTCAGAATCGAAGACGCCGCCGCGCGCACGCCGGCCCAACGCCAAGCCATCGTCCACTGCGTCTACGACGCGCTGCGCGCCGTGTTCGGCGTCAGCAACGAAGAGCTGCAAGCGCGCTACCAGCGCTACGCGCCGGAAGACCTGCTGCCGCCGGGCGGCGATCCGGACTACCTGCACATCGAAATCACCGTCTTCGCCGGCCGCAAGCCGGAAACCAAGAAAAAGCTCTACGCCAAGCTGGCCGCGGATCTGGCCGCGCTGCTGAACATCGCGCCCGCCTCGGTGCTGATCCTGCTGCGCGAAGAAGCCGCCGACAACTGGGGCATGCGCGGCGGCCAGGCCGCCAGCGAAATCGATTTCGGCTACACCATCGCCGTCTGACGATGGGCCAAGACCAGCAGGCCCTGCGCCAAACCCTGGGCAGCTTCGCCACCGGCGTCGCCGTCGCCTCCGTCCTGGACCCCGAGCGCGGCCCGCTGGGGCTGACCATCAACGCCTTCAGCGCGCTGTCCCTGGAGCCGCCGCTGATCCTGTGGTGTCTGCGCCGGCAATCGCGCGCCGCCGCCAGCTTTCTCTCCGCCGATCGCTTTGGCATCCAGGTGCTGAGCCGGCAACAACTGGACCTGTGCCGGCTGTTCGCCGGCCCCGATCTCGACGAGCGCAAGCGCGCCCAGTTCACGCTGCGGCGCCACGGCGCGCCGCTGATCGACGGCGCCGTCGCCTGGCTGGCCTGCCGCCGCAAAAGCCATTACGAAGAAGGCGACCACCTGATCTTCATCGGCGAGGTGCTGGAAACCCATCACGACCCCGCGCGCCAGCCGCTGGTCTACTGGCGCGGCCGCTACCATCAAACCCATCCCCTAGCCCCTCTGGAACCGCAAACATGACGCAAAACAGCAAACACGTCCTGCGCAGCCTGATAGCAAGCCGCTCCGGCCTGCTGGTGCCCGGCGCCTACAACGCCCTCAGCGCGCGCCTCGTCGAAGACCTCGGCTTCGGCGCCCTCTATCTGACCGGCGCCGGACTGACCAATATGCAGCTGGGTCTGCCCGACCTGGGCTTCGTCGGCCTGAAGGAAGTGGCGGACCAGACCGCCGCCATCCGCGACGCGGTGTCCATCCCCATCATCGTCGACGCCGACACCGGCTTCGGCAACGCGCTCAACGTGCGCCGCACCGTGCGCGTGCTGGAACGCGCCGGCGCCGACGCCATCCAGCTGGAAGACCAGGTCCTGCCCAAGAAATGCGGCCATTTCGCCGGCCAGAGCCTGATCAGCGCCGCCGAAATGTGCGGCAAGCTTCAGGCGGCGGCGGACGCGCGCCAGGATGAGAACCTGCTGATCATCGCCCGCACCGACGCCTGCGCGGTGGACGGCATAGACGCCGCCATCGAACGCGCCGGCCGCTACGCCGAGGCCGGCGCCGACGTGCTGTTCATCGAAGCGGTGCGCGAGCTGGACGACATCCGCCGGCTGCCGGCGCTGTTCGACCGCCCCTTGCTGATGAATATCGTCATCGGCGGCAAGACCCCGGCGCTCAGCGCCGCCGATCTGAAAGAATTGGGCTACGGTCTGGTGCTGTACGCCAACGCCGCGCTGCAAGGCGCGGTGCTCGGCATGCAGCGGGCGCTGGGCGCGCTGTCCCGCGACGGCATTCTGCAAGAAGACCCGCAGTTGGTGGCCCCGTTCGCCGAACGTCAGCGCCTGGTCAACAAGCCGCTCTACGACGAACTGGACGCGCGCTACGGCGCGGCCGGGCGGGAGTGAGCGCGGCCGGGCCGCGACGAAGGGCGGGCGCCCAGCCCGCCCGTCTATTGGATTTCGTCCTTGATGAAATACAGCTCGTGGTCCGACTTCAGACCCAGCTTCTTGATCGCGGCCTGTTTCTGACCGCTGATGGTCTTGATGCTTTTGGAGAACTTGTCCGCGATTTCGCTGACCGTCATGCCTTCCAGAAAACAGCGCAGCACCTCCAGCTCCCGCGGCGACAAGGCGGACAGGCGGACCACCCGGTCCATCGCGTCCGGCGCATGCGTGGAACTGTCGGCGGGCACGCTGTCCGCCTGCTGGGCCTGCGCCAATTCCAGCGCCATTTCCGCGGTCAGATACACGCGCCCGGACGCCGCCACCCGGACCGCCCGCACCAGCTCGTCCAGGTCCTGCTGTTTGCCGACGAAGCCGCGCGCGCCGGCCCTCAAAGCCAGGGACACCGTGGCCGTGTTGTAATAAGAGGACATGATCAGGATCACCACCTCGGGAAAACGCGCGCGGATGGCGCGGATCAGGTTCAAACCGTCCATGTCCTGAGGCTGCAGCGCGTAATCCAGCACCAGCACGTCCGGCCGCTCATGATTCAAGGCCGCCAGAAAAGAGCGGCTGTCGCCGAAGCTGCCCGCCAAGACGATATCGCCCTCCTGCGACAATCTAAAGCCCAAACCCTGTCTGACCACCTCGTGGTCGTCCAATAACATCACTTTGATTTTTCTTTTCTTCATTCCTCCTCCATGGCGATAAAAATCACTTCAGCATCAATTCAAACTCCCGCTCTTTGAAAAGCACGTCCCAATATAGCATGCGCCGTCAGCGCGCCGCAGCCGGCCCCTCTCTCTTTCAAAACCCGTCGCAATATTTCAAGCGCCAACTTTGACCCATGATAAAACAAGGCAAAACAATAAGACGCCGGACACCAATATCATGCAATAAAATCAAGCAAAATAAATATTTCTCAAAAGATCAAAATACAAAAACATACTCTGCGCGCGCAAACGCGCTTGCGCGCCGGATTGATAAAAAATGCTAAATGCCCGGACAAATCGGCGTCAACAAGACCATTCTCAAAGCCGGGCGTTCGCTAAGCGCTTATTTCCCAGGTAAAATAAGCCGCATGCAATTAACCGCCTTCCAGAACGCCGCATCGCCAAAACGGCCGGACCGACTATAATGCCCAAGAAAACACAGCAAAGACGGCGACCGCATGGCAAACAATACAGCTAAGCAATCTATTCTCCCCTTTGCCGCCCCGCCCCTGCGCCCGCTCCTTAATACCGCGTTTCACGCCCTGCTCTGGTCCGCGCTGTTTATTATCTGGCTGGGCGCATCCAGCGCGGCCAGTCAGGCGGAGCCGCCGTCCTATACCGCGGAAGAAATCGCCTGGATCAAACAGCACCCCACCATCTACTATTCCATCGATCCCTACTGGCCGCTGGAATATATTGAAAACGGCAGCCACAAGGGGCTGAGCTGCGCCTACCTGAAAGCCATTGCCCAAAAGAGCGGCCTGCGGTTTCAATTAGTCGCCGCGGCGAACACCCAGGACATGATAGGCAAGTTGAAAAGCGGGCAGATCTATCTGGCCACCATGGGCGCGACGCAGCTGATTCCCAAGGAATATGGCATACCGCTGCTGAATAGCCAGCCCTACGCCTCCACCGCCACCATCATCATCACCAAGGCCGGCGCCGAAGGCTTGTTCAACCCGTCCCAACTGGAACGCAAGGCCGTCGCGGTCAAGGGCGGGGGCGGTTATGAGCAGTATCTGCGCGCGCACTACCCTTATCTGCAACTGGTGCTGATCAACGACCCGGTGGCGGCCTTGAAGGCCGTCGCCGACGACAAGGTGTTCGCCGCCATCGGCGCGGAAATCGTGTTCCGCCCGGTGTTGCAGGGACGCTTCCCCAAAACCCTGCAAATCTCCGGCACCATGCCGGAAATGTTCACCGGCCTGAACATCAAGGTGGCGCAGCAATATCCGGAGCTGCGCTCCATCATCGACAAGTCCCTGCTCCAGCTCAGCCCGTCCGAGACCGACGAGATTTTTGACGATTGGGTCGCCGACATCGACTTCGGCAAACCGTCCATGCATCAGATCAGCCGCTACTACCTGCCGGAAATCCTGCTGGTGATCTGCGTGCTGTCGGTGATGGTCTTCCTGTTCACGCAGGCCCGCTGGGCCAAACGCCGGGCGGTGGCCAGCGAGGAGGCGAAGTCGAAATTCATCGCCATGATGAGCCACGAAATCAGAACGCCGATGAATGCGATACTCGCCGCCATCGAACTCCTGCAGCAAACCCGGCAAAGCAAGCAGCAGCAGGAGCTCGCCGCGCTGGCCGGCTCCTCCGCCCTCAATCTGCTGGAGCTGCTGGACGATGTGCTGGACACCGCCAAGCTGGAAGCGCGGCATCTGGCGCTGGAAACACTGCCCACCGATCTGCTGGAACTGGCCAGAGGGATCAGCGACAGCCAACGCCTGAGCGCCAGCCGCAAAGGACTGGAACTGACCCTGGCCGCGGACGGGCTGGAAAACCGCCTGTTGATCCTGGACCCGTTGCGCATGCGTCAGATCATGACCAATCTGCTGTCCAACGCCATCAAATTCACCGATCGCGGCGAGGTGGCGCTCTTGATGCAGTTCAATCTGCAAAGCGCCAAATCCGGGAAGCTTCTGGTCACGGTGCGCGACACCGGCGTCGGCATCGCCAAGGCCCAACAGGAAAAACTCTTCCGCGCCTACAGCCAGGCGGAACGCTCCACCAGCCGCCGCTACGGCGGCAGCGGCCTGGGCCTGAGCATCTGCAAGCAATTGATCGAGCTGATGGGCGGCAGCATTCTGCTGGAGAGCGCCGAGGGCAAGGGCACCGCCGTCAGCTTTGTCCTGCATGTCGATGTCGCCGAACCCTCCGCCGCCGACGCGCAGGCCCCCGCCTCCGGACCCGCGCCCGACGCCCTGCCGCCGCAACGCCTGCTGGTGGTGGAAGACATGGAGGTGAACCAGCAGGCCATCCGCCGGCAGCTCGCGCAGCTGGGCTGCGACGCCGTCATCGCGGAAGACGGCCAGACCGCCTTGCGGCTACTGCGGCAAGGCGAAGCCTTCGCGATGATCCTGATGGACTGCAATCTGCCCGGCATCGACGGCTACGAAACCGCCAGGCGCATCCGCCAGTTGGAGGCGGAACGGAATCTGACCTTCACCCCCATCATCGCCATCTCCGCGATCACCGATCTGGCGCACAAGAACCGCTGCATCGCCAGCGGCATGGACGGCATGCTGTCCAAGCCGCTCAGCCTGCGGGATATCGAGGACATATTGCGTTTGTGGTTGACGACGGAAGGCGCCGCGCCGCCGCCGCTCGCCCTGCCCACCTCGGCGCTGGACCTGGCCCGGCTGTACAGCCGCAGCGCGCGGCAGGACCTGCTCCAGTTCCGGCAAGCCGCCGCCGACCAGCTGCCGGACATCATGCTCCACCATGTTCACCGGCTCAAAGGCGGCGCGCTGACGGTGGGCGCGGAGCCCCTGGCGCGGCTGGCCGCCCGGATGGAGCACGCGCTGCGGACGGAAGGCGAGCGCCCGGAGGAGGAAGCGCTGCTGGCCTGGCATCGGGAGTTCGAGCAGGCCTTGGCGCAATGGCGGCGGCAAGAAGCGCCCGAGGACGACGCCTAAAGCCGTTCAAAGCCTCACAAGCAAGGACGAGACAAGGCCTTGCGGCGGAAGAAGCGGAATGGCCGGACGGCGCATGGGCGTTTCGAAGCGGTTTTCAACGCCGTATCGCCGACGCGCGGCAGATCGTAAACAGGCTCTTAGCCCTGCTCGCCCGCGCACTGATCCACCACCACCCGGATCTCGTCGCCCAGGCCCACCCGCACCAGCGAGCGCCCCGTCAGCGGCGCCAATCGCGCCGCGCTGCCGGGCGCCTGTATCTTGGTGCTGCCGGTTTTGCCGCCGCAGGCCTCGTCCTGCAGCAGCCAGAAGGCCGCGTTGCCGGTATTGCGCAAAACCCCGTGATCCAGATGGAAGTCCAGATAGGCCGCGCGCGGCCGGACAATCAACACGCTGCCCAGCGCCAGCGGATAATCCGCCCAAGCCCCGGCCCGGCGCGCGCCCTGCGCGCCGGCCGCCGCGTCCTCCACCACTTGCAAACGATAGTAGCGCTCCCGCCCCTCCATCGCCGCGCCGCGGTAACGCAGCTTGATCGCGCCGCTGGCGCCGGCCTTCAAGCTCAAACGCGCCGGCGCCGCGTCCACCGTGGCCGGTTCGGCGTCCTCGCCCGCGCCGGCCTCCAGGCCGGCCAAGGGCCGCAGAACGATGCGGTAGCTGTGCGGCTGCCGGGAATCGTTTTTCAACTCCACCCGCATCTCGTTCCGGTCGGCGTCCAACTCGATCACCGGGGCCATCTGCAAGGACCAGGCCGACATCGCCGGCAAGGCGCACAGCAGCGCCGGCAAGGCCTTTCGCATATTCATGAACATCTTCGTTTCCTTCCGCCGACGCGCGGGCCGAGACGGCCGCGCGCATCCGCCTGCTTATTGGGCGAGCTCCAGGCTCATGTCCACCCGCACCGCGCCCGAGCCCAGCGCGCGGCCATACCACGGCGTACCCTCGGTGGTCAGCAGCGACACCGGATCGTCCAGCTGGAACCACAGGCTGAACGGCAGCTTCCGTTTCTCCAGCCCTTGGGCGGGATCGCTGCCCTCGTCCAGCCAGGCGCCGGCGCTCAAATCGTGGCTTACCGTACCGGAACAATTGTCCGGCTCGCGCCGGCCGCCGCCGTCGGCGTCGAAGGTGAGCCAGGCCGGGAACAGCACCCCTTGCCGCGCATCGCTTTGCAGCGCGAAACGGCACATGCCCTCCCGCTGGCTCGCGCCGTGCTTGCCGTCCAGCGACAAGCTCGCCTTGACCGCGCCCAGGCCGCGCTGACTCAGGTAGCGCCGCGTCGCGCCGCGCTCCGGCCCGCCCGCCGGCGGCAGGTTGGCCATTTGCGCGCGGATCAGATAATCCAGCCGAATCCGGCCGTCCGGCGCGCCCACCCAGCCGCTGCCGCGATTCGAACCCTCGCTGGCCGGCAATACCGAAACACTGGGCTTGGGCTGATAAATCCGCCCGATGGCGTATTTGGCGGCGGGCGGTTCCGCCTCCGGCTTGTCTTCGCTCAAGGCCGCGCCCAGCTCAAGCGCGCGCGTGTTGCGGACGCCATCGTCAAAGCTTCGCGTCGGCACCTCCACCACCATGCTCTCGCTGCCCTGCGGCAAAGTCACCGCGCCCCAATCGCCGGTGTTCAGCGCGGCGGCCAGCACCTTGTCCCCGTCCTTCACCGTCACCCGGCCGCCCTCGTAGCCATCGTCCACGGCCTGGCCGTCCTGAGGCCGGGTCCGCAGCCACAGGGTCAGCGCCTGGGCCGCCGGCGCGTTCAAGCGCAGCCGGTAACGCAGCGGCGCGCCGGCCGCCACGTCGCCGCTGGACACCAGCGACTCCAGCGCCCAGTTCGGCACAATGGAGAAATCCTTGTCCAAGGTCTTGTCCCCCTCCAGGCTGACCGCGATATGGTAGGCGTCACGGCGGCCGCTGACCGATTTGCCCTTGATGCCCAGCTGAAGCGTCACCTTATTGCCCTCGGCGGGCTTGAAAGTGAATACGCAATCCTTGCCGCATTGCGGCTTGATCTCGGTCTCGCCGAAATGGAGCGTGGGGATGTCCAGCCCCCAGGGCACGTCCTTGCCCGCCACGGTAACGGTCAGATTGCGCTTTCCAAGGGAGATCCCGTCGGTGAAGATCCGGTATTCCAAATCCTCCCCAACCCGGCCCTCGTCCGGCCCCTCGATCGAGGCCAGACTCAGGTCTTCCTCGATGATCTTCACCGAGGGATAGGACCAGCCGGAATAGTTGTACTCGCAAGACAGTCTAACAAGGCCTGGTTTTTCCCCAGCCTTGGTGCGCAAGGAGAACTTCACCGGGAACGAATATTGGCTGGGCAAAATTTCCAGTGTTTGGCTGCCCTTCAAGGGCAAGTCGTTGATACGATCTCCATTCTTATCCTTGAGCTCAACAAAGTCGGGATCGCCAAACAACTTATTGGCAGTGCCCAGATCGCACTCCAGCTTGTGGTCATGCGTCCACGCGCCAGGCCCATCGGCGATATCGATGACGAACTCGACGTCGGTCTCCACAGCGGTGTTGACCCTATCCGGGCTGACGCTAACGTTATTGATTCTCGCCGCGGGCTCCTCAAACCAGCGGAGCCATGGCGGTTGAGCGACTTCCCGGCCGTTGAAGGTCACCCCGACCGCCTTGGTTCCGGAATCCTTATCGATTGTGCACTCCTTCTTTTCATTCTTTTCAAAGCAGGCATGCTTAAAGTCGAAACTCAGCGCCTCGGTGCCTACCGGCAGTTTCAGCGTCTCGAGCAGTGAAATGTCTTGGTCGCCGAGCATGGCCGGCGAAAACGTCACATGCGCTTTTTTATCCAATACCGAGTCGCTGACGCCGGCAAACCGGATCTCGTTCGGCCCGTCCGCCACTACCGACTCATTCAGCATCAGAGTGATGGAAGCCGGCACCGTTTTCATCATGCCCTCGTGACTGGAGCCAAAGACGAAGTCCACCTCGCCGCCCGCCGCCTCTGGCTTGGGCGCGTCTAGCGGCAAGACCAGAACATCGTCGCGCTCCCCGGAATAAAACACGGCCTCCATCCCCTGCGCCTGGCGGCCGCGCCCGGCCGGGGGCAGAAACAGCTCCACCGCCTTGGCGCCGGCGAACTCCGCCGCTTCCACGCTCTCGCCCAGCCGGCGCCAAGGCTGCGTCCCCACCCGGAAACGCGCCTTGGCCGCGATCTGCGGGCCGCGGACGCTGAAGCGGACGCCGCCGCCGCTCTGCGCCTGGGACTCGCCCGCGACCGAGCGCAGCGCGCAGACCCGTCCCGCCATCCCGTCCACCGTCTCCGGACGGCAAGCGGCCTGCGGCGGGCCCAGGCGCAACATCGCGCTTTTTTCCGCCTGCGCCCGCACCGTCACCGGCTGGCCGCCGCGCTCCGCCTCCAGCGTCAGCAACTGGCGGCCGCCCAGGGGCAGACGCAGCCATTCCGCAAAAGCGCGCTCATTGAACACCGGATGGATTTGCCCCGACTGCCGCATGGCGCGGCCGACGCTGACCCGCCCTTGGCGGTCGGAGAAACCGGCGATCAAGGCCGCGGGCAACGCCTGTCTGGCTTGCAGCTCGCCGCTTCGCCCGCTGGCCGTCTCCGCCTCCACATACCAGGTGGCGGCGCGCTGGCCCGCCCGCGGTCGCCGCGCGCCGTACAGGCTTTGCCCCGGCTCGGCTTGCAAGGTGGTGATGTAGTGTTGCTGGCTGGGTTCGTCCTCTATCGTCAGCAGCTTGAGCGCGCCGGCCTTGGCCTGCGGCGCCGGCAAATAGCCGTCCCTCAAGCTCAGCGCGAAGCGGTCCCCCTGGTGCTGGCGGCCGCTGGAATAGAAATAGGCCTCCACCAGCGAGGACAGCGCCTGCCCGCCCGCCGGCGCCGACGGCCCGCGCAGCAAGCCGGACGCGGCCGGCAGGAACAGCTCCAGCTCACGGGCGCCGCTCAATTCGGCAACGGCCGCGTTCTCGCCCAGCCGGCGCCACTCCCGGCCCGCGCGGAAGCGCCCTCCGGGCAAGGGGCGCTTGGCGCGGACCAAGAGGCGGATGTCGCCGCCCGCGCGGCTCTCCGCCGCCAGCCGCCGCAACACGCAGCGCTGGCCGGCCACGCCGTCCACCGTGTCCGGCCGGCAAGCCGGCCCCTCCGGCGCGGCCAGGGTCAGCCTGGCCTGCTGGCTGGCGTTCAATTGGTAGCTGACCGCCTCCCCGCCGCTGCGCAAGCCCTCCACCGTCAAGCGCTGTTGCCCGCCCAGCGGCTGGTGCAGCAGCGCGGCGAACGCCGCCTCGCTGAACACCGGATTGAGATAGGGCGCGGCGGCGCTGAGGCCGCTCCGCACCTGGCCCTGAGCGTCGGCAAAACCGGCGAAACCGCCGGCGGGGCTGGCGCGGCCCAGCTGCTGCAGCGCGAACAAGGGCGGTCTCGCGCCGGCCTCCAGATACCAGGCGGCGGCGCGGCTGCCGTCTTGCGGATGGCGCTCGCCGTAAATGGCCTGGTCCCGGCTGCCGCTGACCGTGGTCACGTACTGACGGCCGCTGGACTGATCGTCGATCAACAACAGACCCAGCCGCGAATAGCGCCGCTGGACCGGCGGCTTGCCCCCGCCCATGGCGGGCAATTGCAGATTGAAGCGGTCGCCGCGGAACAAGCGCGAGCGCGAGTAAAAACCGGCCTCCACCAAGCTATCCAGCCGGATCTTGGGATGGGCGGTCATAAAGGCTTGCAACTGCTCCGCCGGCGGCGGCACAAAGAAGACCTCCACCGCCCTGGCGCGGGCGAAGGCGGCAATGGGCACGCTGTCGTTGATATGCCGCCATTCCCCGCCCACCCGGAAGCGGGCCTTGGGCGTTGCCAGCATCTTGGCGCGCACCGTGAACATCAGATCGCCGCCGCTGCCGGCATTGCTTTGGCCGGCAATGGTCCGCAACACGCACAGCTTGCCGGCGACGCCGTCCACCGTTTCATTGCGGCAGCTATTGGCCGGCGCGGGATTGAGGATCAGATGGGCGCGTTTGCTGAGCTGGGTCACAAAGCGGCGTTCGCCGCCGCCGGCCAGGGTTTCCACGAAGGACAGCTCGCGCGACGCGCCCGGCGCCGCTTTGGCGATGGTGTCGAAAGCCAGTTCGCTCAACACCGGGTTGACCTGGCGGCCCTGCGCCGGCCTGAAGCCGTCGCCGCTCAGGCCCATGGCCGCGCCGTGCGCGTCCGCCATGCCGCGGAAAGCCTGCAGCGGCTGCAACTGGCGGATCTCCCGCACCTGGGCGTCCGGCTGATGGGTATACCAGATGGCCACTTTCTTGGCGCCGCCGCGCGGCGCGCGCGCGCCGAAAACGGCCTGGGCCTGGCTGCCGGGCAGGATGCCGCCGCTGCTGCCCAGGGTGCTCAGATACTGAGTGCCGGCCAGCCGGTCTTCAATCAGGATCAAGTCCTGCTGGCTGCGCCACTCCTGCCTGCCCAAGGGTTCCGGCGGCTTGGCCGGCGCCGGAAGGGGCCGCACCGGGAGAAATCCCGCGCCGGGCGCGGCCTGCGAAACGCCGGCCGGCGCCGCTTGCGCCAGCCCCGCGCCGAGGCCGGCCATGAAGATCAGAGTTGAGATCCAGTATTTCATTTCAGTCCGTCTGTCCTGCTGGGATAGGGTGATGAGGGGATTGCGCACGCCGGCTCAGCCTTCGTCTTCGCGCAAGGGCGCGTAAATCCGGTCCGCGTCCCGGCCATAGACGATCTTGCCCAGCCAGGCCGTGGCGCCGGCGTCCTTCAAATCCAGATTGACCCGGAAGCGTTCCGCCGCGCCGGGTTCGACGCTGACCTCCGGATAACGCTGATCCACGTCGATGGCGAAGTTGCCCTGCTCGTCGGTCCGGGCCTGGCCGATATGGTTGCGCACCATGACATGCCGCAGCGGCGCACCGTCGACGCCGGTCAGCTGACCGAACACCGTCACCATCCGTTTGATCTTGGGCGTCACCCGCACCACATTGCCCGGGTACAGCGTGTACTCATGGTCGGTGTCGGACACCTCGTAGCTGGCCTGCCCGCTTTCCGCGTCGCGCACATAGAAGTGATAAGTGTTGTAGGCCGGCGCCGCGATCCAATTGCGCCCCTGGCGCAAGCTGTGGCTTTGCTCGTTCAGCACCGCCTCCAGCGCGCCGTCCGGCGCTCCCGGCACATCGACGACGATGCCGGCCTCGTCCTGCCCGCCGCCGGCGGCGACCGCGCCGCCGCCCCAGGCCAGGCCGCCCTGCATATTGACGCTGGCGCTGCGGCTGTCCCGCTCCGCGTCCACCGACACATTGCCCTGACCGTAGCGGCCGTTGAAGCCAACGTAAGCGCCGAAGCTGGAAGACTGGCCGCCTGCGCCTTCGCGGCTGATGCTGGCATTGGCGCCCACATCGTCGATCACGCTGTTTTCAAACGACTTGCTGGCCGACAGGTCCAGCGTGTCGCCGCCGTCTCGATGCGACATGCCCACGCTGAAATTGCCGTCCATGGCCAGGTTGAAAGTCAGCATCGCGTAATACTGCTGATCCACCGAGCCGCCGTTGAGATTGCGGCTGCTGCCGAGCTGCAACTGAGCGCCGCCCCATTTGCCGTTGTACATCTGCCGCGAATAATCGGCGCGCATATAGCGATAGCCGCTGCTCCGGTCCCGGTCGTAACTGAGGTTGATCGACCCGGCGTCCACGCCCCAGCCGTGCAAATTGAAATTGGCGCCCAGCGAATCGTAATCCCGGGCGTAGAAATTCAGACGCCGGCCCTTGGCGCCGCGCTCCCTGGTCAGCCACAGGCTGCCGATGCCGCGAGGCAGCGCCAGATTGAGCGTGCCCACCCGGCGCCGGGCGCCGTCGCTGGCCAACAGGTTTTGCACGCTGGCGCGCAGCGCGCTGGACAGCTGCCAAGAGGCGAAACCTTCCTGCACCGTGGTCTTGTCGTTTTGATACAGGGTCAGATTCCAGTCCACCTCATGCCACAGCGCCCCCACCGACACACCGAACAAGGGCCGGTAAGCCCCGCCCTCGTCCTCCGGCGCGCCCTGATCGCCGTAGCGGGCCATCGCCTCCCCGGCGCCGCCCCACAGCTGCCAGTTCAAGCCGTCGCGCAGACTGGAGCCGCCCACCGGCTTGTTGATCCGGTACACGCGGCGGCTCTGCTCCTGGCCGGCCACCAGTATCTCCACCTCCACGTCGTAGACGCCGGCCTGCAAGGCCGAGGTGTCCAGCCGGTGATTGCCCATGCCCAGCCGTTGCGTGCTCAACAAGCGGCCTTCGCGCTTGACGCGCACCTCCCCGGTGGCCGGCAGATAGACATCGATGGGATTCAAGGACTGACCGGGGTCCAGCTTCAGAGTCTGGCTGACGTTGCCGTAGGAGAACCCGTACATCCGGCTGCCGTTCAAGGTGGACACATTGCCCAGGCTTTGCAGGTTCCAGCCGTCCACCATGCCCAGCGCCAGCCGCTTGCCGTCGATATCGCGCTCATACATGACGCGGTCCAGCGTTACGGACTGATCCGCCGCCGAATCGTCCAGATAGGCGGAGCCCATCACATTGACGTGGTCCACGCCCAAGGACGTGGTGTCGTCGAAAGTGAGATAGCCGGAAGAATGGCCGCGCCCCTGATTGCGCGAGCTATAGCCGTTGAACGCGTACTTGAGCACGCTGGACAGCCCGCCCGAGGACGGCGCCTGCAACACGGACTCCCGCAGATGCGCGTCGTCGGCGGCGAAACCGGCCGGCTCCAGAAACAGGTCCACCCGCATCGCCATCATGTCCAGCTGCAGGCGCTCGGCGTCGCCCAGACTCAAGGCCCCGCCCGGCGAAAACGTCCGCCCCGTCGCCTGCCGCAAGGCCTGGACCGCGGACGGGCTCAACACGCTCTTGTTGTTGGCCAGCAGCGGTTTGACCTTGTCCAGCCGCATCGAACCGTCGGCCTGCAGCCTCACCGTCAGCGTGGCCGACACCACGCCCTCGTCCGAGGCTTGCCGCGCCGAACGCGCCACCAGCGGCATGGACACGCCTTCGCGCAGCAAATCCTTGATCTCCGCCGACAAGGCAAGCTTGTTTAACTGCACTTGCTGCGCCAAGGGCCGCCGCTCGGCATCCGCCGCCGCGGCCAGCGCCGTCTCCGCCAACAGCAGCGCACTTAAAAAAGCCATCCCGTTTTTAAGAACGATATCCCGCGCACGCTTCATCTCGCCTCACCCACCTTCGTCGCCGTCATGCGTCGTCAAGCGGCGCATCTTTCTCCGCGTCCAAGAATTTTCCATCCCGCTGCAACATCACTTTGTCCTGGCCCTGGCTGCTGTCTATCGTCTTGAAATTCACCGCGTAGCCCGGCCCAATCCAGTAGCGCTCCTTGCAGACCTCGCCCAGCCGCTTTTGCTTGCACGGCCCGTAGGCAATCGCCTGAAACGACACATTGCCCCGGTTTTCCAGATGGCCGCGCCGATAGGCGTAGTCAAACCGCGGCTGCTTGGGCAGCACCAGCAGATTGGTTCTGATGCCGGTCAAAAACTCGACGTCGCCGCTTTTCTCGGAATCCGCGCCCTCGTCCGCCAAGCCCAGCAAGGCGTTCTTCCAAGTCACCTTGTAATAGCGCTCCCTGTCGTCCTTGGGGCCGCTGTAGATGAAGCGGACCGCCTGATCCTGCCCCGCCGCCAGCAACACCCGCGCCGGCGTGAATTGCAGGCTGGCGCCGTCCGTATTCAGCTCGCGCGCGCCCTCGTACGGAGAGTCCACCTGCGTCACGCTCACCGACAGCAAAGACGCCTGCTGCTCGGTGTTTCTGGCGTGGATCGTGACCGTCTCTTTATTGGACGGCATCGCCGCCGTCATATCGGAAACCTGAATCGCCCCGGCCCATGCCGGCAGCAGCAAACAGGCCAAAGCGTGAAATCTGAAGCACCCTGGCATAAGCTGAAACTCCTCAAAATAAAAAGGGAGCTAGGCTCCCTTTTTTGGCGCTACCCTTTGAAATCAGCGAACGGAGAATTGCGTATTCTCTTCTTCGGTTTTGACTGTTTTCTGCCAGGAGGCGTCCAGGATCAAATCGAATTTGCCCACGTATTGGCCATCGCTCAATTTAGACGCTTCGGTCACCATGACGCCGCTGGAATCCTTGCCGCCGGCAAACTCCGCTTTCAGCTGAGAAGTGCCTTTATTCTCTCCGGCGATGGAAGCCACTTTCGCGAATTCGCCAAACCCGGACAGACCGTCCAGATCCTTCGGTTCGGCCGACAATTTCACCTGCTTGCCGGCATGGTCCGTCACGCTGAGGTCAAAATCCATTTCCCCGATGGACGCGGTATGGCTCAGCTGATGCTGGACCGAAGAGGCTTTCACCTTATAGCCGCTGATGGTGTATTCATCCGAATTCAGCATACGGATATCGAAATCCAGGTTTTTGGATTCAATGATTTTGGAAATCGGGCTGTACACGAAATGCACATTCGGCTTTTTAGCCGTGATTTCGATAGCGTGCGAGCTATCCTTATCCGCGGTCACATCCCATTCGGCGGAAGCGCGAGTGGAACCAGGAATGGGGTCGGCGGCATGGGCGCCGACGCTGAATACCGCAGCCAGCAATGCAGGCAGCACGACTTTATTCATCATTTCGCTTTCAATAGAGGTCTATAAAATAAAACCTGCAAATACGGCCTTAAGCTGTACTTGGCACGTCATTATCGAAAAGCCGACGATCAAACTCTATAAGAGCACTCTCAAAACACCCGGCGGACGAGAACCCGCGGATGCCATCCTCCCCTCTCGACTCAGAGCGAATTGACCCGCTGGTGCGCAAAACAAGGGGAAAACACGAAGAAAGCCGGATGAAAGCGGAATGAAAATGGGATGAAAACGGAATGCGGAAGCGGGATAAAAGCCTGTCCAAGAGGGCACTCACAGCCAGTCCCGCAGGGCCGGCTGCGCCCTCCCCGGCTTAGCGCCTCTTCTTCCGCCCCAGCTTGCGCGGCAAGGCGTCCAACTCGTCCAGGCTCAGGTAGAGCTGCTGCACCGCCGCCACATGCCGCGGCAGATCAATCTGCGCCACACCCAGGCTCAACAACATCTCCAGATAATTGAAGAAGCTCTTGCACATGCTGCGGCGGTGGCTGTGGTCGCGGAAATCCATATCGCAAGCGATGCGGAACAACAGCCCGCGCGCGGCGTGTTGGCGGTTGAGTTTCAGCAGCTGCGCCAGATGGGCCGCGTATTGACGGCCCAAGGCGCTGGCCTCGAACGCATTCTCCGCCTCGGCCGGCTGCCAGTAATGCGGATAAGTGCGGCCTTTGACGCGACGGACAAAGGGCAGGCTGAGGTCTTTGGCTTCGCTGCCGACAAAACGGTAGCGCGAGCGCGGCCCTAGCGGCGGGAGTGGGGATGCGACGTCCTGACGGATGTCTTGAGTTTCAGCAGGGGACGAAGAGAGATCGATGCCAAGCACCGGACGGACAAGCTTTACCATTTGCAACCTCCTGAGCAGAAGGGCCATGCCGCAAGGCGGCAAGGCGGGCACATGACAAGAGTTGGTCTACCGGTGAATGCTTGCATAAGCCGGTGCGCCCATAAGGACGCCACTTGCCACGGCCCGCCCGAATAGGCAAAGCAATGGCAACGGATACGCCGTGGAAACAGCGCATCCGCAACAAGCATTCATAATCGGGAGACCAATCCCGAGCGCCGCGATTGCTGCGGCGCGGGGGCTATTGTTGGGGAGGAGCGGGAGAGCGTCAAGCCGGCGGCACCCGGCAGCACAAGAAAGCCGCGCCTGGCGCGCCTCGCGCGGCGGAGGCAAGCCATCGCTGGGGCGCTGAAGCCGATCTGAATAGCGTTAAGAGCCGCTCACAAAACTCAGTTTTACGGCTAAGAACCTGTTTACGATCTCGCGAACAAGGGCAAGGCAAGGCGTTGCGGCTGAAAAAGCGGAGTGTACATCCGGTACATGAGCATTTTGAAGATGTTTTCAACGCCGTATCGCCGACGCGCAGCGGATCGTAAACAGGTTCGCGCGACACAGCATCAGGGGTTTGGTTAGCGACCCTAAACAGACTGCTTCGCAAAATGCCGGCGCACCCACTGCTCGCACAACAGCCAAAGCTGCGGCGCGCCTTTTTGGATTACCGGGCCGTAACGGGACAGCACCTGCTCCAGCGAAACATCGTTCTGCGTCCAGGTCCCGCCGCCGGTAAAGACATTGATCAGCAAAGGCTGGAAACGGTCCAGCGCCTTGGCGAAACAGGCATCGGCGCTTTCCGCGCGCTCAAACTCCCGCCACAGCGCCAGCAGCTCAGCGCCCTGCTCCGCCGGCAGCAAGCCAAACAAACGCTCCGCCGCCCTCGCCTCCGCTTCCGCCTGTGCCCCAGACACAGCCTGGCCGTGGATGGGAAAATCCCCGGCGTCCACCTCCACCACATCGTGCAGCAGCAGCATCTTGATCACCCGCTCGGTGTTGACCGGACCGCTGGCGTAATCGCCCAGCAGCAAGGCGTACATCGCCAGATGCCAGGAATGCTCGGCCGAGTTCTCCCGGCGGCTCTGGTCCAGCAACGGCGATTGCCGCAGCACCGACTTCAAGCGGTCTATCTCTCTCAGAAAATTCAGTTGCCGTTCCAAGGCCGATACTTGCATCGCTTATCCCGCATTCAGATCTGTTTCGCCACGGAGGGGGATTATAGCTGTGGTCTGGGCCTTCGGCCCGGCTCAGAGCCTGCTCAAAGTTCCTCGGGCAAGGACGAGACAAGGCAAAAACGAATGAAAAAGCAGAGTGTACGAGTGGTGTGAGCTTGCTTTTTAACGCCCTTGCCTAATTATCCCGCCGACGCACAGCAAACTTTGAATAGGTTTTCAGACCGCCATCTGGTTCGCCCAAGCTTCTCGCAAGATCGAACAGCAAGCCCGCCTGCAATGAAAAAAAGCCCAGAAGAGCCTATTTTAGTTTGGGCTTGCTTGGCTTTATGATTCACGAGAGTAAGAATCGAAATAGGCTTTCGTCAGCCCAAATGGCGCTATGGCAAAATGCATTTTTGCCGCCGTTCACGATGTATACCTCTAGCGCCACAAAAAAACAGAGTCTTCCAGAGGTCCGTATTTTTACACCCTAAAAATCTAAGTCAAAAATCCAGCACTGCGCAAACAAAAATAGCGATCTATTCTCTTGCTCATTACAACATTATCAAGTACATTCCCACTTGGGATTTTCTTAAAAAGAATAACCCACAAATCAAAAATACTATTAGACAATCATTATAAAATGGAACAACAATCCGTGAAATTACAGAAATTTGCCTACATTTTTCTAGTCTCATCCTTTATCACCGGATGCGCCTCCCCAACCTTTCAGAAAAAACTGCCAGAGCCTTCTCAAGGGAAAAGCTATGCACTATCCAAATCTGAAATGGTTGAAACAACCAACCACATGACCCAGCACCTCAATGCTGAAAAGTCCATCGTTTATTTTCAAAACCAAGGTGGAGGCGGTGTTGGCCTGGGTCTGCTACTGGGGCCCATCGGTGTTGCCGCTAATATGAAAATGATTGAAGGCATCACACAATCCGATGCAATAAAATTAAAAGAAAAAATCAGCATAAGCCCTGCGCTAGCATTTAAAAAAGCAACAGAAGATGCACACTTTCAAGTTGCCTCAATAGCAGAAAAAGAGGATATCAGAGTTACTCCATACATACTGGTATCAAAATACAACGAAGATGACCTTGGAATGTCGTCTGTTGTAATATTTGAAGGAACCAATGAAACATCAAAATGGCGCTCAAGTTATCGCCATCAACTGCCTGGAAAATACAAAATTGACGAGCTTGCTACGCTTGACTCTAAAAAAATAACCGACATTCAGAACCAAAGCACCATTTCTTATGAATCGTTACTCAAGCACATAAAATCCGAGCTGAATGAAAACATAGAAAAAGAAAAGAAAATAATTTTCAAATCTCCATATCTCTCACCTCGCTTTGAATTTGACATGGCAGGATCGCTCATCAAAGAGGATGAAGGACATGTATGGATAAGAACTATGGGCGGTGTATTTGCTGTCAACCGTGAAGAAATACAGTACGAAATACAAAACTAGACAGTCTTCATCGTTGGTATAAGCTCACCAGCGTCCTCAAGTACACATTGGTGACAACCTGCTACATTTTCTTGTTACCGTTAGATATTGTTTTTGGCAATATTACAGTCAGCTCATACTTGACGACAGCAGCTCAAATTAACTGAAAACTGATATTCTCGCCTGCATGACATAACATATGTTGATCCGACGATAAGTTAGGTTATTCTGGGTGGGCGCAGTGATAAACGTGGCGTCTACAAACAAAGATAAAAGCCCGGCAAAGTAACTTGCCGGGCTTTATTACATCTTTTTGTCTAGGCTACATCTTTTTGCCTATTAATAAATCAGGAGGGACCAACCCCGCCTCACTCCACCGTCACGCTCTTGGCCAGGTTGCGCGGCTTGTCGACGTCGGTGCCGCGCGCCAGCGCCACGTGGTAGGCCAGCATCTGCACCGGGATGGCGTGCACCACCGGGCTGAGCACGCCGACATGGCGCGGGGTGCGGATCACGTGCACGCCGTCGGATTCGCTGAAATGGCTGTCCAGATCGGCGAACACGAACAGCTCGCCGCCGCGCGCGCGCACTTCCTGCATATTGGATTTCACCTTTTCCAGCAGCGCGTCGTTGGGGGCGATTACCACCACCGGCATATCCTCGTCCACCAGCGCCAGCGGGCCGTGCTTGAGCTCGCCGGCCGGGTAAGCTTCGGCGTGGATGTAGGAGATTTCCTTCAGCTTGAGCGCGCCTTCCAGCGCGATGGGGAAATGCAGGCCGCGGCCCAGGAACAGCGCGTTGTCCTTGGCTGCGAACTTGTCGGCCCAAGCCTTGATCTGCGGTTCCAGGTTCAGCGCGTGCTGCACGCTGCCCGGCAGGTGGCGCAGTTCGTCCAGGTAGCGCGCCTCGTCGGCCGCGCTGACCTTGCCGCGCATCTTGCCCAGGGTCACAGCCAGCGCGAACAGGCCCACCAATTGGGTGGTGAAGGCCTTGGTGGAAGCCACGCCGATCTCGGCGCCGGCGCGGGTGAAGAACACCAGTTCGCTGGCGCGCGGAATCGCGGATTCGCGCACATTGCAGATAGACAACGCGTAGCGGTGGCCCAGTTCCTTGGCGTATTTCAGCGCTTCCATGGTGTCCAGCGTCTCGCCGGATTGGGAGATGGTGGTCACCAGGTAATTGGGGTTGGCCCAGGCGCTGCGGTAGCGGTATTCGCTGGCGATTTCCACGTCGCACTGCACGCCGGCGATGGTTTCGATCCAGTATTTGGCGGTCAGGCCGGCGTAGTAGCTGGTGCCGCAGGCCAGGATCTTGACGCCTTCCAGCTGCGGCAGCACTTCGCCGGCGCGCTCGCCGAACAGCTCGGGATTGAAGCCGTAGTCCTGCACCGCGTCTATGGTGTCGGACAGCGCCTTCGGCTGTTCGTGGATTTCCTTCTGCATGAAGTGGCTGTACGGGCCCAGTTCCAGCGAGGCCAGCGACACGTCGGACACATGCACCGGGCGCTGCGCCGGCTGGTCGTCCTTGTCCAGCAGTTCCACGCCGTCGCGGGTCAGCCGGCCGATATCGCCCTCTTCCAGGAAGATCACGCGGCGGGTGGCGGACACGATGGCGGAAACGTCGGAGGCGATGAAGTTTTCGCCGTCGCCCAGGCCCACCAGCAGCGGGCAGCCCATGCGCGCGCACACCAGTTCGTCCGGGCGGTCCACCGCGATCACGCCGATGGCGTAAGCGCCGGTCAGCTCGCGGCTGGCGCGCTTGACCGCGTCGAACAGGCTGTCGCCGGCCTGGTAGTAGTGATGCACCAGGTGGGCGATGACTTCGGTGTCGGTCTGGGATTCAAAGGCGTAGCCCAGGCCTTTCAGGCGTTCGCGCTGCTCTTCGTGGTTTTCGATGATGCCGTTGTGCACCACGGCGATCTTGCCGAAGGATACGTGCGGGTGGGCGTTGGGTTCGGTGACGCCGCCATGGGTGGCCCAGCGGGTGTGGCCGATGCCCACCTGACCTTGCAGGCTTTCTTCCGCCGCGGCGTTTTCCATCTCCGCGACACGGCCGACGCGGCGCACGCGACGGATGGCGTCGCCGGCCAAGACCGCCACGCCGGCGGAGTCGTAGCCGCGGTATTCCAGCCGCTTCAGGCCGTCCACCAATACCGGAACCACATTACGCGCCGCGATGGCGCCGACAATGCCGCACATTACTTTCTCCTTGGACTATCAGCGGGCGAGGACGCGCAGATCAGCGCAATGCCCTTCGCCTGAATTTGGGTTCTGGCCTCCTCCGACAAGGCGTCGTCGGTCACCAGGGTATGAATGCGCTCCCACGGCAATTCCAGATTGGGGATGCGCCGGCCTATCTTTTCCGACTCCACCATCACGATGACTTCGCGCGCCACTTCGGCCATTACGCGCGACAAGCCCACCAGTTCATTGAAGGTGGTGGTGCCGCGCTCCAGGTCGATGCCGTCCGCGCCGATGAACAGCTGATCAAAATCATAGGAACGCAGCACCTGTTCCGCCACCTGGCCCTGGAAGGATTCGGAATGCGGGTCCCAGGTGCCGCCGGTCATCAGCAGCGTGGGTTCGTTCTCCAGCTCGCGCAGCGCGCCGGCCACGTTCAGGGAGTTGGTCATCACCACCAGGCCGCGCTTATTGCCCAGCAGCGGGATCATCGCGCTGGTGGTGGTGCCGCTGTCTATGATCACGCGGTTGTGGTCGCGCAGCCGCTCGGCGGCGGCGCGGGCGATGGCGATCTTTCGTTTTGAAACCTGCTCCGCGTCTTCTTCGACCACCATCTCCGACGGCAAGGACACCGCGCCGCCGTAGCGGCGCAGCAGCAGGCCGCCGGTTTCCAGCAGGGCCAGGTCTTTGCGTATGGTCACTTCGGAGGTGGAGAAGCGCTTGGTCAGCTCGTCCACGCTGACCTCGCCGCGTTCCTGCACCAGGGCGGCGATGGCGTGACGGCGTTGCTGAGTGTTTCGCTTGGTCATTTTATGTTTCGTTTCGAAAGTTTCGCGATCATAGCAGCGCCGCTTCGGCTTTGACAAGCGCCGGCCGCGGAAGCGTCGCGCCGCGGCAAGGGGTTGTCGCAAGAATGCCGCCATGAAAAACGGCGCCCATCCTCCAAATCAGGAGAATGGACGCCGCATGGCGACGGAAGGGAATCAGTCGGTTTTTTTCTGCGGCCGCTTCCAGCCCGGCACCGTGACCTGGCGCGCGCGCGCCACCGTCAGTTCGCCGGCCGGCGCGGTCCGGCTGATCACCGAGCCGGCGCCTATGGTGCTGTAGGATTCCAGCGTCACCGGCGCCACCATCAGGGTGCCGGAGCCGACGAAGACGTTGTCGCCGATCACGGTCTTGAACTTGTTGATGCCGTCGTAATTGCAGGTCACCGAGCCGGCGCCCACATTCACCTTGCCGCCGATCTCGGCGTCGCCGATATAGCTCAGGTGGTTGACCTTGGAGCCTTCGCCGATCACGCTTTTCTTCACTTCGACGAAGTTGCCGATATGCACGTGGCCGGCCAGTTTCGCGCCGGGGCGCAGCCGGGCGTAAGGCCCGATCCGGCATCCCTCGCCCACCACCGCGTCTTCCAGATGCGAGAACGGCGCGATCTTGGTGCCGGCGGCCACTTTGACGTTTTTCAGCACGCAGTGCGCGCCGATGTCCACTTGCTCGCCCAGCTCCACCACGCCTTCGAACACGCAGCCCACGTCTATGCTCACGTCCATGCCGTGGCTAAGTTCGCCGCGGATGTCGATGCGCGCCGGGTCCGCCAGCGTGACGCCGGCTTCCAGCAAGGCTTGCGCCTGGTTGCGCTGCAGGATGCGCTCCAGCTCGGCCAGCTGCACCTTGTTGTTGACGCCGGCGGCTTCCCAGCTGGCGTCCACGCTGGCGCTGTCCACGCTCACGCCGTCCGCCACCGCCAGGGCCAGCACGTCGGTCAGATAGTATTCGCCCTGGGCGTTGCCGTTGTTGAGCGCGGCAAGCCAGCCGGCCAGCCGCGCATTGGGCAGGGCCATCATGCCGGTGTTGATTTCACGGATCGCCAGTTGCGCCGGCGTACAGTCCTTGTGCTCGACGATGGCTTGGAGCTTGCCGTCCGCGCCGCGCACCATGCGGCCGTAGCCGCTGGCGTCGTCCAGCACGTCGGTCAGCACCGCCATGCCCGCGCCGGCGGCGCCGGACAAGCGATGCAGCGTGTCCGCCTTGGTCAGCGGCACGTCGCCGTACAACACCATGGTCTTGCCGTCCTTCGGCAGGTGCGGCAGGGCCATCTTCAGCGCGTGGCCGGTGCCCAGCTGCTCGGCCTGCTCGGCCCAGATCAGGTCCGCGTCCGGGATGGCCGCCCGCACCTGTTCGCCGCCGTGGCCGTACACCACGATCAGACGCGCAGGCTTCAAGGCGCGCGCGGTGCGGATCACCCGCGCCAGCATCGGCTCGCCGCCTATGGGGTGCAATACCTTGGGTTTGGAGGAGTACATGCGCTTGCCCTTGCCGGCAGCGAGAATGACGATGCTGAGACTGTCCATGGTTTTTTCACGACTCGAAAACGGAAAAAGGCTGCCACTTGCGTGGCAGCCTACTATACACGATTACATCTCTTATCAGTGGGCGCGCTTCTTGAGGAAATCCAGCGCCTTCAACTCCGCGATGGCCACTGCCAGAGCAGCGTGCGCCTTCGCGGTGGAGAGGTCGTCGGTGGCGCGCTTGAGAGAATCCTCCGCAGCGCGTTTTGCCTCATTGGCGCGGGCCTCGTCGAGATCCTCGCCGCGAATCGCCGTATCGGCCAGCACGGTGATCAGGCTGGGCTGCACTTCCATCATGCCGCCAGACACTGCCACCAGAACTTCTTCGCTGCTGCCCGGCACTTTCAGACGCAGCACGCCGGGCTTGATACGGGTCAGGAGCGGCACGTGTTGGGGATACACACCGATCTCGCCTTCGGTAGCCGGCGCAACCACGAACTCAGCTTCGCCGGAGAAGATCATTTGCTCGGTGCTGACCACTTCCACACGCATCTTGGACATCAGCCCTCTCCTTAGTTAAGGGTCTTGGCTTTCTCGGCAGCTTCTTCAATGGAGCCAACCATGTAGAACGCTTGTTCCGGCAGATGGTCGTACTCGCCAGCGAGAATGGCCTTGAAACCCTTGATGGTTTCGCGCAGCGGCACGTATTTGCCCGGCGAGCCGGTAAATACTTCAGCCACGTGGAACGGCTGGGACAGGAAGCGCTGGATCTTACGGGCGCGAGCCACGACCAGTTTGTCTTCCTCGGACAGTTCGTCCATACCCAGAATCGCGATGATGTCGCGCAGTTCCTTGTAACGCTGCAGCGTGGACTGCACGCCACGGGCTACCGTGTAGTGCTCGTCGCCTACCACCAGCGGATCCAGCTGACGCGAGGTGGAGTCGAGCGGATCCACCGCCGGGTAGATACCCAGCGAAGCGATGTCGCGCGACAGAACCACGGTGGCGTCCAAGTGGGCGAAGGTGGTCGCCGGAGACGGGTCGGTCAAGTCATCCGCAGGCACGTATACGGCCTGGATGGAGGTGATCGAGCCATCGCGGGTCGAGGTAATGCGCTCTTGCAGACGGCCCATTTCTTCCGCCAGCGTCGGCTGATAGCCCACGGCGGAAGGCATACGGCCCAGCAGCGCGGATACTTCGGTACCGGCCAGGGTGTAGCGGTAGATGTTGTCCACGAAGAACAGCACGTCGCGGCCTTTGCCGCTTTCGTCCTTCTCGTCGCGGAAGTGCTCGGCCATGGTCAGACCGGTCAGGGCCACGCGCAGACGGTTGCCCGGCGGCTCGTTCATCTGGCCGTACACCATCGCCACTTTGTCCAGTACGTTGGAGTCCTTCATCTCGTGATAGAAGTCGTTACCTTCACGAGTGCGCTCACCAACGCCGGCAAACACGGACAAACCGGAGTGTGCCTTGGCGATGTTGTTGATCAGTTCCATCATGTTCACGGTCTTGCCCACGCCGGCGCCGCCGAACAGGCCCACTTTGCCGCCTTTGGCGAACGGGCACAGCAGGTCGATCACCTTGATGCCGGTTTCCAGCAGGTCGGTGGCGGGGGACAGTTCGTCGAACTTCGGAGCGGGCTGGTGGATGGCGCGGCGAACATCGGTCGCTACCGCGCCGGCTTCGTCCACCGGGTTGCCCAAGACATCCATGATGCGGCCCAGGGTGGCGCTGCCCACCGGCACCGAGATCGGTGCGCCGGTGTTGACTACGCTCATGCCACGCTTCAGGCCGTCAGAGCTGCCCATGGCGATGGTGCGCGCTACGCCGTCGCCCAGCTGCTGCTGGACTTCGAGCGTCAGGTCGGCATCAACCAGCTTCAGGGCATCATAAACCTTTGGCATGGCGTCGCGCGGAAACTCCACGTCGATCACCGCGCCAATGATTTGTACGATTTTACCTTGGCTCATTATCGGTTCCTAAACATTAAACTTTTTCAGTCTGCGACGGCTTACACCGCTGCGGCGCCTGCCACGATTTCAGACAATTCGGTAGTGATCGCCGCCTGACGAGCCTTGTTGTACACAAGTCGCAGTTGCTTGATCGTGTTACCGGCGTTGTCCGTGGCGGATTTCATCGCCACCATGCGGGCAGCTTGCTCGGAGGCCATGTTCTCGGCCATCGCCTCGAACACAACCGACTCGATATAGCGTTTGACCAGGAACTCCATCACGGCAAGGGCGCTCGGCTCGTACAGGTAATCCCACGAGTGCGAGTGCTCCACCACCATGTGTTCCGAGGTCAACGGCAGCAGCTGTTCAGTCGCCGGCTCCTGCTTCATCGTGTTGATGAAACGGGAGTAAACGATGTAGAGCGCGTCCAGTTCGCCTTCGGCGTACTGCTTGAACAGCACCGTAAGCGGGCCAATCAGTTTTTCCATCTTCGGCACATCGCCGAGCTGGGTTGCGCTGGCCACAACGTTGAGGCGCGCGCGCTGGCATGCGGCCAGGCCTTTCTGGCCCAGGCAGCAGACATCCACTTCGATGCCCTGGTCCTGCAGATCCTTGACTTGGGCGAAGAAGCGCTTGAGCGTGTTCACGTTCAAGCCGCCGCACAGGCCCTTGTCGGAGGTCATCAGGATGATGCCGGCGCGTTTGACTACGTCGCGGCTTTGCAACAGCGGGTGCTCAAGATCCGTGTTCGCCTGAGCAAGGTGCGCCATGACTGTGCGCACCTTCTCGGCGTAAGGACGGGCAGCGCGCATACGCTCTTGCGTTTTGCGCATCTTGGAGGTCGCCACCATTTGCATTGCGCGAGTGATCTTCTGCGTGTTTTGCACGCTTCGGATCTTGGTGAGAATCTCTTTGCCGACTGCCATTCCTGAACCTTTCCTAGTAACTGTTTGCGTTAACCGAAAAGACTCAGTTGTAGCTGAAGCCAGCCTTGAACGATTCCATCGCCTTGGCCAGGATTTTCTCGTTGTCGCCGGACAGATCGCCGGAAGCGTTCACCGCGGCCAACACATCGTGGTGGTTCGCGCGCACATAGGCGAGGAACGCCGCTTCGAAAGCCAGGGCCTTCTTCACCGGAACGTCTTCGTAGCTGCCCTTGTTCACCGCCCACAGGGTCAGCGCCATTTCGGCGGTGGCCAGCGGCAGGAACTGCTTCTGCTTCATCAGCTCGGTCACCACTTCGCCGTGTTGCAGTTGCTTGCGGGTAGCCTCGTCCAGATCGGAAGCGAACTGCGAGAACGCAGCCAGTTCACGGTACTGGGCCAGGGCCAGACGGATACCGCCGCCCAGCTTCTTGATCACCTTGGTCTGCGCGGCGCCGCCAACGCGGGATACCGAGATACCGGCGTTGATGGCCGGACGGATGCCTGCGTTGAAGAGGTCGGTTTCCAGGAAGATCTGACCGTCGGTGATCGAGATCACGTTGGTCGGCACGAAGGCGGAAACGTCGCCGGCCTGGGTTTCGATGATGGGCAGCGCGGTCAGGGAACCGGTCTTGCCTTTCACTTCGCCGTTGGTCAGCTTGGCCACTTCGTCTTCATTGATGCGGGAAGCGCGTTCCAGCAGACGGGAGTGCAGATAGAACACGTCGCCAGGGTAGGCTTCGCGGCCCGGCGGACGGCGCAGCAGCAGCGAAATCTGACGGTAGGCGACGGCTTGCTTGGACAAGTCGTCGTACACGATCAGCGCGTCTTCGCCGATGTCGCGGAAGTATTCGCCCATCGCGCAGCCGGAGTACGGGGCGATGAACTGCAGCGCGGCGGCTTCGGAAGCGGTCGCGGCCACCACGATGGTGTGGCCCAGCGCGCCGTGTTCTTCCAGCTTGCGCACCACGTTGGCGATGGAGGAGGCCTTTTGGCCAATCGCCACGTAGATGCACACTACGCCGGTGCCTTTTTGGTTGATGATCGCATCCAGCGCCACCGCGGTCTTGCCGGTCTGGCGGTCGCCGATGATCAGCTCGCGCTGACCGCGGCCAACCGGAACCATCGAGTCGATGGCCTTCAGGCCGGTCTGCATCGGCTGGGATACCGATTGACGCGCAATCACGCCCGGCGCGATCTTTTCGATCGGGCTGGACAGCTTGGCGTTAACCGGGCCCTTGCCGTCGATCGGCTGACCCAGGGCGTTGACCACGCGGCCAATCAGTTCCGGACCTACCGGAACTTCCAGAATGCGACCGGTACAAGTAACTTCGTCGCCTTCCGAGATGTGCTCGTACTCGCCCAGAACCACGGCGCCGACAGAGTCGCGCTCCAGGTTCATCGCGAGGCCGAAGGTGTTGCCCGGGAATTCGAGCATTTCACCCTGCATCACGTCTGCCAGGCCATGGATACGAACGATGCCGTCGGTCACGGAAATCACGGTACCTTTGGTACGGGTTTCTGCGCCTTCGGCCAGGTTCTGAATCTTCGCCTTGATCAGATCGCTGATTTCAGAGGGGTTCAACTGCATGATCTCTCCTAATTCTTGAGGCTTACTGCCATGGCTTGCAGTTTGCCGCGCACGGAAGCGTCGATGACATCGTCGCCTACCAACACACGAACCCCGCCGATCAGGTCAGGGTTGTCACGCACATCAATCCGTACGGATTTGCCGTACTTCTTGGAAAGCGTGTCGGTCAGTTCGGCTTGCTGTGCATCGTTCATTGCAAACGCCGTTTCCACCACGGCATCCACAACGCCTTCCGCTTGCGCCTTGAACACTTCAAACTGTTCGGCGATTTGCGGCAGCAGCGTCAAACGGTTGTTCTCGATCAGCGCGGCCAGAAAACGTTTTACGTCTTCGTTGCCGCGCGCGCCCAGAACATCCAGCATCAGCGCCTCAAGCTCTTGTGCGGTATGTTTCGGATTGGTGATGACGGCTTCCAAATCCGGGTTCTTCACCATGGCAGCCAGCCACGACAGCGATTCCGACCATTGCTGGGTGGCGTGCTGCTCGGTGGCGAGGCTGTATACCGCTTCGGCATAGGGCCTAGCTACGGTAATGAGTTCTGCCATGAGTTAATTAAAACTCCGCTTTGATGGAGGCAAGCAGATCAGCGTGCTTGGCCGAGTCGATCTCTTTGCGCAGGATCTTCTCTGCGCCCGCAACCGCCAGGTCGGCCACTTGCGCGCGCAGGGTTTCCTTGGCGCGCAGGACTTCCTGATCGATCTCAGACTTGGCGTCGGCCACAATGCGCGCGCCTTCAACGCGTGCGGCATCCTTGGCTTCGTCCACGATCTGGCTGGCGCGCTTTTCAGCGGCCATCACGATTTCGGTCGCTTGCTGTTTGGCCTTGCGGAGTTCGTCCGCAACGCGTTTTTCAGCGGCTTCCAGATCTTGCTTGCCACGCTCGCCGGCGGCCAGGCCGTCTGCGATGCGCTTGGCGCGCTCATCCATCATGTTGGTAAGCGGAGGCCAAACAAACTTCATGGTGAACCATACCAGGATGGCGAACGTGATCGCCTGGCCCAGTAGTGTTACGTTGAATTCCACGCTTGTTTTCCTCCAGTAGTATTACTGCAACAACCAATTCCGCTTAAAAATTAAGCGCCGGCTTTCAGAGCGGCCAGGGCGGCGGACAGGAACGGGTTATTGAAGGTGTACAGCATGGCGATACCAACACCGATCATGGAGATGGCGTCCAGCAGACCGGCCAGAATGAACAGTTTGGTTTGCAGAACCGGGATCATTTCCGGTTGACGGGCGGAGGACTCGAGGAATTTGCCACCCAGGATGGCAAAACCCAGAGCAGTACCGATGGCGCCCAGGCCAATGATCAGGGCAGCGGCCAGTACGGTCATGGACTGGATCTGAGAAACGAGTGCTTCCATTGTGTATCTCCTAAGACTTAATCAAGGATGGTTGGTAAAAAAGCTAAAAAACAAAGGTAAAACAAAGAAACCGGTATTAGTGCGCTTCCACCGCCAGGCTCAGGTACACGATGGTCAGCATCATGAACACGAAGGCCTGCAGGGTGATGATCAGGATGTGGAAGATCGCCCACGGCGCGCCCAGCAGCCATTGCAGGCCCCAGGGCAGCAGCGCGATCAGGATGAAGATCATTTCGCCGGCGTACATATTGCCGAACAAACGCAGGGACAGCGAAATCGGCTTGGCCAGCAGTTCCACCATCTGCAACAGGAAGTTGGCCGGAGCCAGCAGGATCTTGCCCACGGTGCCTTCCGCGTGGAAAGGCGCGGTGAACAGTTCTTTGGTGTAACCGCCCACGCCCTTGGCGCTGATGGAGAAGCCGATGATGCAGAACATCACGGACAAGGACATCGCGAAGGTGGCGTTGACGTCGGCGGACGGCACGACGCGGAAGTAAACATGATGCGGCTCGGCGCCGAAGAAGGTGTAACCCACCCACTGGGCCAGCGTCGGCAGCAGATCCACCGGCAGCAGGTCCATGAAGTTCATCAGGAAGATCCAGCAGAAAATGGTCAGCGCCAGCGGAGCGATCACCTTGCTCTGGCCGTGGAATACGTCGCGCACCTGCTTGTCCACCATCTCCACGATGCTTTCCACAAACAGCTGCAGCCGGCCCGGATTCTCCAGCTTGGCCTTGCGCGCCACGACGGCGAACACGCCGGCGAAGATGAAGGCGAGAACCAGCGAAATGGAGAAGGTATCAAGGTGCAGGCTCCAGAAGCCGGCGGAAGGATCCGAATTCCAGAAGGTGAGGTGGTGCTTGATGTAGTCAGTTGCGTTGCTTGCCATCGCTCATTTTCTCAATTTTTGATTAAAAGCCCGAACCAGTAGCCGGATACGGCGGCAAAAAATCCGCCAAAAAGACCGACTATCGATAAATCCTTGAAAAATACCAAAGTCGCACCAAATATCAGGATGGTGAGGACGTATTTGACGGCCTCTGCCCTGAAATGCGCTTTCATCAGTTCCGCGGGAGCGACATGGCGCTTGGCGTAGGCGATTCTGGCGTACACCAGAGCCGGCACCAAGGCCGACAATCCGCCAAGCAAGACAGAAACCGGAACGGCCAGGTTTCCTCCCCCTGCAACCATTCCGATCAGCAGCGCGACCCCCACCAGGGTGCACTGCAGGCGCAGTATACGCTTAACTTCTGGATTAACCATGTTTACCCAGCAAAAAAACCGCCGAATTATAGGCTTCACGCTTGATTTGCGTCAACTTGCCTGTCATTGACATGCTGCGTTGCAACAGTCTCATTTGCTTGAAGTTTTCTGCAGCTTTTCCAGCAAGCCTTCCAGCTCGTCCAGCGTTGCATATTCTATGACCAGCCTGCCGTTGCCGCGGTTTGCGTGACGGATGCTGACGCGCGCGCCTATGCGCTCCGACACCTGTTCCGCCAGCCGGTTCACGTCCGGGTCTGTCTGTTTTTGCTGCGGTGCAACTGTGGTTTTTTCCACAGCTTTCTGCTGTACCCTGCGCTCCACCTCGCGCACGGACAGGCCTTTCTCGCCCACCTCCTGCGCCAGACCCAGCTGCTCAACCACCGGCAGCGCCAGCAAGGCGCGCGCATGGCCCATCTCCAGCCGCCCCTGATGCAGCATGGTCTGCACCGGCTCCGGCAGCGCCAGCAGACGCAATAGATTGCTGACCGCGCTGCGCGAACGGCCCACCGCGTCGGCGGCGGCCTCGTGGGTCAGGCCGAATTCGTCGATCAGGCGCTTGAGGCCCTGGGCCTCCTCGATGGGGTCCAGTTCCTGGCGCTGAATGTTTTCGATCAGCGCCATCGCCAGCGCCGCTTCGTCCGGCACGCTCTTGATCACTGCGGGCACTTCGGACAAGCCGGCCTTGCGCGAGGCGCGCCAGCGCCGCTCGCCGGCGATCAGTTCGTAATCGCCAAAGCCGATTTCGCGCACCACCAGCGGCTGAATCACGCCCTGGGAGCGAATGGACGCGGCCAGTTCGTCCAGCGCGCCCTCGTCCATGAAGCTGCGCGGCTGGTATTTGCCGGGACGGATGCTGTCGATGGGAAGGGAAGTCAATCTGTCGTCCACTGTCTCGGCAGTGGACAGGAGCGCGTCCAGGCCGCGCCCCAATCCTTTTAATTTGGCCATATCGCTTAGACGGAGGGGGTTGTGGTTGCGGGCTCTAGCCTGTCCGCCAGCTCTTGCGCCAGCGCAAGATAGGCTTGCGCGCCGCGCGAGGCGCGATCGTAGACCAGGCCAGGCAAGCCGTGGCTGGGCGCTTCCGCCAGCCGCACATTGCGCGGTATCACGGTGTCGAACACCTTGGCGCCGAAATGGCGGGCCAGTTGCTCGGAGACCTGCTGCGACAAATTATTGCGCGCGTCGAACATGGTGCGCAGCAGGCCCATGATCTCGATCTTGGGATTCACCGCCACCCGCACCTTGCGCAAGGTCGCCACCAGGTCGGACAGGCCTTCCAGCGCGTAGTATTCGCACACCATCGGGATCAGCACGCTGTGCGCCGCCACCAGCCCGTTCAGGGTCAGCAGGTTCAGCGAGGGCGGGCAGTCTATCAGCACGTAGTCGTACTGCTCCTCCACCGCCTGCAGCGCGTTCTTCAGCCGCGCTTCGCGCGCCAGCTCGTTGACCAGCTCCAGCTCCGCGCCGCCCAGATCGCGGTTGGCGGGCAGCACGTCGTAACCGCCCTCCTTCGCCGGCTGGCGCGCGTCTTCGATCGAAGCCTCGCCCAGCAGCACGTCGTAGCCGGACAGTTTCAGGGATTGCTTGGCGATGCCGCTACCCATGGTGGCATTGCCCTGCGGGTCGAGATCGACAATCAGCACGCGCCGGCCCAAGTCGGCCAGGCCCGCCGCCAGATTCACCACAGTCGTGGTCTTGCCGACCCCGCCCTTCTGGTTGGCGACCGCGATCACCCTTGAATTCATTGCGCACCCACCCCTTCCAGGCGCATTCTCACCAGGTGCCGTTCGGCATCCAGGCCCGGCACTGTCACCGGCAATACTTCGGAAACCACCGTACCCTGCGGCAACAAGGCGATTTCCTCGTAAGGATAGACACCCTTCATTGCTACATATTGACCGTGATCCGCCAGCAGGTGGCGGGTCAGCTTGACGAACTCGGCCAGCTCGGAAAACGCCCGGCTGGTGATGCGGTCGAACTTCTGTTCCGGCTGGTAGGCCTCCACCCGCTCGGTCATCACCTGCACATTGGGCAGGCCCAGTTCCACCACCACCTGACGCAGGAAGGTGGTTTTCTTATGGTTGGAATCCAGCAGCACCACTTGCAGATCCGGGCGGGCGATCGCCGCCGGGATGCCGGGCATGCCGCCGCCGGAGCCGACGTCCAGCAGGCGGCTGCCGCCGTCCAGATGCGGCACCAGACTCAGGCTGTCCAGCAGATGGTAGCTGACCATGCGCTTTTCCTCGCGCACCGCGGTCAGGTTATAGGTCTGGTTCCATTTGGCCAGCAGCGCCAGATAGCGGTCCAGCAAGTCGATTTGCGCGTCGCTCAGTTCCAGTTTCAGCTGCGACAGGCCTTGTTGTAGTTCTGCGTTATGTGTCATGCGGTTTTCGTTGCGTCGGCAAAGCCGCGTTTCAGGTGGACCATCAAAAGAGCAACCGCCGCCGGGGTAATGCCCTGGATGCGCGAAGCCTGCCCCAGGGTTTCCGGGCGTTGCTGGTTCAGTTTCTGCTGCACTTCCTTGGACAGGCCCTTGACCAGACCGTAGTCGATGTCGGCCGGCAGGCGCACGTCTTCAAGGTTGTCGCGGCGCGCCAGTTCTTCGTTCTGGCGGTTGATATAGCCTTGGTATTTGACCTGAATTTCCACCTGCTCGGCAACCGCCTCGTCCGCCACCGCGCCGCCGGCCTCCGGCAGCGTCATCAAATCGGCGTAGGCGACATTGGGCCGCTTCAGCAAATCGTACAGGCTGTATTCGCGCTCTATCGCCTTGCCCAGCAACGCTTGCAGCGCGGCGGCGTCGCTCAGCCGCGCCGGATGCAGCCAGGTGGCCTTCAGGCGGGCCTTCTCCGCCTCCACCGCGTCGCGCTTGCGGCAGAAGCTGTCCCATTGGGCATCGCCGATCAGGCCGTGTTGGCGGGCAATCTCGGTCAGCCGCAGGTCGGCGTTGTCTTCGCGCAACTGCAGGCGGAATTCGGCGCGGCTGGTGAACATGCGGTAAGGCTCGGCCACGCCCTTGGTGATCAGATCGTCCACCAATACGCCCAGATAGGCTTCGTCGCGGCGCGGACACCAGCTAGCCTGATCCCGGGCGAACAGGGCGGCGTTCATGCCGGCCAGCAGGCCCTGGGCGGCGGCTTCTTCATAGCCGGTGGTGCCGTTGATCTGGCCGGCGAAGAACAGACCCTGGATCGCCTTGGTCTCCAGCGAGGCCTTCAGGCCGCGCGGGTCGAAGTAATCGTATTCGATCGCGTAGCCGGGCCGCAGGATGTGGGCGTTCTCCATGCCGCGGATCGAACGCACCGCCGCCAGCTGGATGTCGAAGGGCAGGCTGGTGGAAATCCCGTTGGGGTAGAACTCGTGCGTGGTCAGGCCTTCCGGCTCCAGAAAGACCTGGTGGCTGTCCTTGTCGGCGAAGCGGTTGATCTTGTCTTCGATGGACGGGCAGTAACGCGGGCCGACGCCTTCTATCACCCCGGTGAACATCGGGCTGCGGTCGAAGCCGGAGCGGATGATCTCGTGGGTGCGTTCATTGGTGTGGGTGATCCAGCACGGCAGTTGCTTGGGGTGCAGCGCGCGGTTGCCGCGGTAGGAGAACACCGGCTCCGGCGTGTCGCCCGGCTGCTCTTCCATCACAGAGAAGTCGACGCTGCGGCCGTCGATGCGCGGCGGCGTGCCGGTTTTCAGCCGTCCCACCGGCAGGGCCAGTTCGCGCAAGCGCGCGCCCAGCGTGGACGCTGCCTGATCGCCGGCGCGGCCGCCGGTGTAGTTCTCCATGCCGACGTGGATCTTGCCGGACAGGAAGGTGCCGGCGGTCAACACCACGGTCTTGGCGCGGAAGGTGATGCCGATGGCGGTGATGGCCCCGGCGACGCGGTCGCCCTCTATCAGCAGATCGTCCACCGGCTGCTGGAACAGCGTCAGATTGGGCTGGTTCTCCAGCATCTCGCGGATCGCCGCCTTGTACAGGATGCGGTCGGCCTGGGCGCGGGTGGCGCGCACCGCCGGGCCCTTGGAGGCGTTGAGGGTGCGGAACTGGATGCCGCCGATGTCGGTGGCCAGCGCCATTGCGCCGCCCAGGGCATCCACTTCCTTGACCAGATGGCCCTTGCCGATGCCGCCGATCGACGGATTGCACGACATCTGGCCCAAGGTCTCGATGTTGTGCGTCAAAAGAAGGGTGTCGCAGCCCATGCGCGCGGCCGCCAGCGCGGCCTCGGTGCCGGCATGGCCGCCGCCCACCACTATCACGTCGAAGTTTGTCGGATAAATCATGGCTTTGTCGGAAAGAGCAAATCGAACGGAAAAACGGCCTATTCTACGCCAAATCCTGAACCAGCGTAAGTCGTTGATTTCAATAAATCCAGCCGGTAACGACGGCGTCAAGCGCCGGTCACCCGATAGTCATATTAAAGACATCGCCGCGTCAAACAAGCTGCCTAGCATGGGACTCACCACAAAAGGGAGCAAAACATGCTGCTAAATGAACAGCTTGCCGTGAGCGCCAAACCGCGCCTAAGCGTGCGCGTGGCCAGTGAAACGCGGGATATCCGCCGCGCGCAGAAGCTGCGCTTCGATGTGTTCGCCGGGGAAATGGGCGCGGAGCTCGGCTCCCGCGACCTGGGCATCGATTGCGACGAATACGACGAGTTGTGCGATCACCTGATCGTGGAAGACGCCGCCAGCGGCCTGGTGGTGGGCACTTACCGCATGCTGTCCCCGGCCATGGCGCGCCGCGCGCCCAGCCTGTATTCCGAACACGAATTCGATCTGACCCGGCTGGCCCACCTGCGCGCCGGCCTGATCGAAGTGGGCCGCTCCTGCGTGCACCGCGACTTCCGCTCCGGCGCGGTGATCGCCCTGCTCTGGTCCGGCCTCGCCGATTACGTGCAACAGCACGGCGGCCAATACCTGGCCGGCTGCGCCAGCGTGTCGCTGAGCGACGGCGGCCACCAGGCGGTCAGCCTGTACCGCCAACTGGAGGCCAAGCATCTGTCGCCGCCGGAATGGCGGGTGTTCCCCCACCTGCCGCTGCCGCTGGACCGGGTCCGCGACGACGCCCCCTCCGCGCCGCTGCCGGCGCTGATCAAGGGCTATCTGCGCGCCGGCGCCTATATCTGCGGCGAACCGGCCTGGGACCCGGACTTCAACTGCGCGGATTTCTTCATGCTGCTGCCCATGGGCCGGCTGAGCAGCCGCTACAACAAGCACTTCGTCGGCTAGCCGCCGCAGATCGCGCCCCTGGCCGAATGCTACAATCCGGCCATGAGCTACACCTTCGACACGGTGGGCGTGATCCGCTCGCCCTACCGCGAAAAATTCGGCATCCCGCGCCAACCCTCGCTGGTCAACGCCGCCCGCATCACGCTGGAGCTGCTGCCGCCCTACGACCACCCCGACATGGTGCGCGGGCTGGACGCGTTTTCCCATGTCTGGATCAGCTTCGTGTTCCATCAAACCGCCGAGCGCGGCTGGCAGCCGCTGGTGCGGCCGCCGCGGCTGGGCGGCAACGCCAAGGTCGGCGTGTTCGCCAGCCGCGCCACCCATCGCCCCAATCCGCTGGGCCTGTCCCTGGTGCGGCTACTGCGCGTGGACACCCAGCCCAAGGTGGTGCTGACGCTGGAGGGCGCCGATCTGCTGGACGGCACCCCGGTGCTGGACATCAAGCCCTATATTCCCTTTGTCGAAGCCCGGCCGGAAGCCCGCGGCGGCTTTGTCGACGGCCCGCCGCCGCAATTGAGCGTGGGCTGGGACCCCGCCGCGCGCGCGCAGCTGGCCGCCGAAGCCGGCCTGCCCGGCGATTTCGCCGCGCTGGTGGAACAGGTGCTGGCCCAGGACCCGCGCCCGGCCTATCAAGACGACCCGCAGCGGGTCTACGGCGTGGCGCTGCACCACTGGAATGTGCGTTTCCGCGTGGAAAAAAACCATGCGCAAGTCATTGAAATTCAGCCGTTGACCCCGAACTAATCTTTTGCGCCCCAGTCATACCGGGGCGATACCAACCACTCAGGAAAAAAGCAAATATGACCACCCGCGCGAAGACGATCATGCTCGCCTTCACCATGGTTTCCATGTTGGCCGCTCCGTTCGCGGAAGCGGCCCGCCTAGGTAAAGGCAAGAGCGCCGGCATGCAGCGCTCGGCCCCCACCCGTTCTTACCAACAACAAGCGCCGGCGCGCCCGGTTGCGCCGCCCGCGCAAGCGCCCGCTCCGGTTCAAGCTCAACCCAAATCCGGCCCCGGCATCGGCACCGCCGTAGCCGCAGGCGCCGCGGGCGCGGCCGCCGGCTATATGCTGGGCTCCGCCATGAGCGACAAAGGCGGCCAGCAACAAGCGCCGGCCGCGGCCAACGGCAACGCCGATCCGGCGCTGGCGGCGCAAGCCCAAGGTCAGCAGCCGCAGAAGAGCGGCGGCATGCCCTGGGGCACGCTGGCCCTGCTGGGCCTGGTGCTGGCAGGCGGCTACATGTTCTTCCGCCGCAAGGCCGGCGCGGCGCGTCCGGCCATGGCTGCGCCGCAAGCAGCGGGCATGCCGCAGAATATGGGCGGCTATCAAGAACCGGCCCGTTTCGACTCCATCCCGAAAATCGGCTCCGGCCTGGGCGGCGCGCAAGCCGGCTTTGGCGGCGGCGCGATCAGCGAGGCGCCCGCGCGCCTGCCGGACGGCACCGAGACCCCGCACTTCCTGCGCCAGGCCAAGGCCACCTTCTTGCACCTGCAAAACCTGAACAGCACAGAAAGCCTGGAAGAAGTGCGCAAGTACATGACGCCGGATCTGTTCAACGCGCTGCGCGAAGACATTGCCGCCAACACCGAGGTGGCCGATTTCCCGCAACTGGACTGCCAGCTGTCCGAAGCCAGCATGGAAGGCGGCCGCTACATCGCCAGCGTGCGCTTCTCCGGCACGGTCAGCGAGGCCGTGGGCGCGTCGGCGGAGCCGTTCTCCGAATACTGGCACTACATCAAGGACGACAGCACCAACGGCAAGTGGTTGGTGGCGGGCATCCAACAGTAGCAAGCTTCTTAACATCTTTATCCAAACGGGCCGCATGGCCCGTTTTTTATTTTTAATGGCGATGCACTAAACTGGAATGCCGATTGCTTCAGGCAAAAAAACAATACCGGCCGTAGAGTCCGCGCCACGGAGGGCAGCTATTCCATGAAAGAATTCGAGCATGCCGGCTTGAAACTCGGCAGTCACTTCCAGCCTATCTACAGTCTGGCGCATCGCCGCACGATAGGCATGGAAGCTTTGCTGCGCGCCAGACAGGACACGTCCCCGCTGACGCCGGCGGAGGCTTTTTATTCCGTCGTCTCGCCCGAACGCCGCCACCAGCTGGATCTGGCGGTGAGCGAAGCCCATGCCGTCCGTTTCAGCCAGATGCAAAGCGATCATCCCTGCTGGCTGTTTCTCAATATCGACGCCGCGTCCTTGTCGCGGCCGGAACGCGCGATGGCGCTTGCCAACGGCATCAAGGCCGCCGGGCTGGACCCCAGCCAGGTGGTGCTGGAAGTGCTGGAACATGTGCTGGAAGTGGACGAGGCCTTGATCGAAGGCGTCAATGTGCTGAAAAGCAGCGGCTTCCTGATCGCCATCGACGACTTCGGCGTCGGCCATTCCAATCTGGACCGGGTCTGCCAGCTGGAGCCGGACCTGGTCAAATTCGACCGCCACCTGCTGCGCGCCGCCGTCCACCAGCCGCGCACCCGCAACTTGCTGGCCAAGCTGGTGCGGCTGATGCACGAAATTGGTGCCTTGGTGGTGGAGGAAGGGATAGAAACCGATCAGGACGTGCTGATCGCGCTGGAATCGGGCTGCGATTTGGTGCAAGGCTATTTCGTCGCCCACCCCAGCGATCAGCCGGATCAGGACCACGTCATCACGCCGCGCATCGACGAACGCTGGGACGAGCTGATGGCGCGCGAGCTGCTCAAGCGCAAACTGACGCGACGCCAGATCGAGCTGGCGCGGCAATCCTTCGTGCAAAGCGCCATCTCGCTGATGCAGGGCACGCCGTTCGATCTGGCCGCCAAGCCCATGCTGGCGCTGCCCGACGTGGTGCGTTGCTTCCTGCTGGACAGCGCCGGACGCCAGATCGGCCGCAACCTGAACAGCCGCCAGCCGCGGGCCGCCGCCAATCCCAAGTTCGCGCCGCTGGTGGACACCACCGGCGCGGTCTGGTCGCGGCGCAGCTACTTTCAACACGCGGTGGATCAGCCCGGCGTGCTGTATATGAGCGAGCCTTATCTGTCCATGACCGACACCCGCTCCTGCGTCACCATCTCGATGGCGATAGAAATCGACGAGATCATGCACGTGCTGTGCGCCGACGTGCTGATTCCCCAGCACTGACGCCAGCCGCGCCAGGATCAGCGAAACTTCAGGATGTCCTCGGCCGCGGGCTGCGGCGTGTAGGCGGCCTTCAAGGATTCGTCCTCCTCGCCGGCCTCCGGCGCGGCGCCCGGCTTGGGCGACATCTTGATCCGGGCCACTTCCGCCTTCATCGCGGCGCTGGCGCTGGATTGCAGCAATTCGCCGCGCAGTTTGGCCAGCGCCGTTTCCGCCGCCTGGCCGTCGGCGGCGCTCAGGCGCAACTCGTTCTGAGACCGCAACAACAGGCTTTTCGCCTCGGACAGCTCCCGCTCCAGTTCGCCGACCCGGACCTCGGCCTTGTCCATGCGCTCCCGAAACGCCTCCGCCTGCGGCTGCGCCACCGCCAGGTCCTGCGCCTGCTGCGCGGTCAAGGCCAGGGAGGCCGACAACTGGCGGCGCGTGGCGTCCAGCTCCGCCGCCTGGCGTTCGAAAGCGCCGGCGAGTTCGGCGCGCAGATGATCCAGTTCGGCCCGCTCGCGCTCCCAGGCCGCCTGGGCGGCGCTCAGGCTGTCGTTGGCCAGCGCCTTGGCCTGGGTCCAGATCGCCTCCAGCGCGGCCATCCCCGCCTGGCTGACGCCTTCCGGCACCTCGCCGTCCAGGGCCGCCGCCGTCGCCGGCTGCACCCGTCGCCAGTCTTTCAGCACCACGCTGGCGGCGTCCATGTCCACCCCCGCCAGCTGGCGGACCTGGTCGACGGCAGGGTGCCGCTGGCGGCCGGACTTCTCGTATAGTTCCGTCGCCGCCGCGATGATGCGCTCCCGCGCCTCCGCCGATATCTTGCCCGCCTGGTTCATAAAGCCGCGTCCTCGCCCATCTTTGCCAACTGCGTTGCCGGTACCGCCCAGCCAAAACCGGGCGTCAGAAATTGCGCCGAAACGCGAGGTTTCGGCAGCAAGGCAGATTGCAGCAGAAGCGCCGGCGAGCGGACATAGGATTTTTCCTAAAAAACCCAGGAATTCTCCGCCGCCCCGCCGCCGAACAATGAAAAAGCCCGGCCTAAGCCGGGCTTGTAATCGCGGGACATCCGCCTTACTGCGCGATGTCGTTGATGTATTCGAACAAGGTCACCACTTTCTGCACGCCGGAGGTCTCGCTGACCACCTTGGCCGCCGCCGCGCCTTCCGCCTGGGTCACCATGCCCAGCATGTAGACCACGCCGCGCTCGGTCACCACTTTGACGTTGTTCGGGTTATAGCCCTTGCCGTCCAGCAGACGGGTGCGCGCCTTGCTGGTCACCCAGGTGTCGCTGCTGCGCTCGGAGAAGCCGGACGCCGGCGCCACCACGGTGTAGTTGAACACGCGGCGCACATTGGGGATGCCGCGCGCGGTCAGCTCCGCCTGCTGGCGCGCCTGCTCGCTGGGCACTTCGCCGGTCAGCAACACCGCGCGGTTGAAGCTGGTGGTGTTGACGTGGGCCGAGGGCAGCAGCTTGCCCACCTGGTCCGCGGTTTTCAATTCTATGCCCTGGTCGTCCACATAGGCGCCGCTGGTGCGGCGATCCGTGGCCACCAAGGCACCGCCGGCCGCGCCCGCCGCCACTACGCCGAAACAACCGCTCAGAGCGCTGCTGAAGCCAGCAGCCAGCAATACCGCGAATACGCGACGCTTCATCATTCACCTCCCAACAACATGTAATCGATGGTGTCGCACAGGGCGTGGACCATCAGGGTGTGCACTTCCTGAATCCGGCAGCGACGCAGCGCCGGCACAATCAGCTGTATGTCTTCCGGCGACAGGATTTCGGCCACCTTGCCGCCGTCCATGCCGGTCAGGGCGATCACGCTCATGCCGCGCTCATGCGCCGCGTAGATGGCCTCGATCACATTGGCGGCGTTGCCGGACGCGGAAATCGCCAGCAGCAGGTCGTTGGTATGGCCCAGCGCCCTGACCTGCTTGGAAAACACCATGTCGAAATCGTAATCGTTGCCGATCGCGCTCAAGACCGAGCTGTCGGTGGCCAATGAAATCGCCGCCAGGCCCGGACGCTCCTTCTCGAAACGCCCGACCATTTCCGCGGCGAAGTTCTGCGCGTCCGCCGCCGAACCGCCGTTGCCGCAGGTCAAAATCTTGCCTTCGTTCATCAGGCAAGCCACCATCTGTTCCGCCGCCGCGGCTATTGCCGGCGACAACAACTCCATCGCCTCTTGCTTGACGGCGATGCTTTCCAGGAAATGCCCGCTGACGCGGTCAATCAAATCCATGGGACATCCTTATCTTTTAGGGTCGGTCGACCCATCGCACTACATGAAAATATTCTGCAACCACTGCGGCTCCGCCTCGCCCACGGTCAATACCGCGTCAAAACGGCATGGCGCGTCTATTCCCTTTTGGGACAGATAGACCTCGGCGGCCAGCATGAGTTTCCTTTGCTTGGCCGTCCCTATGCTGGCGGCCGCGCCGCCGAAGGCCGCGCTGGCGCGATGGCGCACCTCGATAAACACCCAGTAGCGCCCATCGCGCATGATCAGATCGATTTCGCCGCCGCGGCAGGACCAGTTGCGCTCCACCAGCGTCAGGCCCCGCCTCAGCAGCCAGGCCAGCGCCTTGTCCTCGGCAAGCCGGCCTTGAAGATTCACTACGGCTGCTCCACGCTCAGCACCGCCATCGGCAGTTGGCGCTCGAACAGGCGGTCGCGCCCCAGCCTCAAATCGCCGGTGACGCCGTCCAGCCTCAGGCCCAGCGGCTGCCGCGCGCCCGCCAGCAGCACCGCCAGCCGCCAGGCGTCCACGCCCAGCGCGTACAGACGCTCGGTCTGCATCGTCAACGCCGCCGCCGGCCGCGGATAGCGTTTCACCGCCGGATGCTCCGGCATCAGGAACCAGGGCATGTCTATCACCCTCACCCCGGCCAGCGCCACCGCGCTGCCGCGGCCGTTGAGCTGGGAGGTGCCGTACACCGGCAGTTCCGGCGCCAGCGCGGCCTTGACGATGCCGGCCTCGTGCGCGTCCAGCGCCATGAACACGGCGTCGGCGCCGGCCGCCGCCTGCAGAATCGCCGGCAGGCTGTCCGGCTTGGCTTCCAGCGCCATCGGGGATTTGCCGCGGCTCAGGCTTCGCCATTCGTCGATGAAGGCCTGGCGCAGCCGCTGCGACAGGCTGTCCGCGCCGAACAGCAGCAAGGGGTTGGCGCGGCCGTCTTCGTACATCAGGCGCGCCACCTGGCGCGCCTCGCCCTCGACGATCAGCGACAGCGAGAACAGCTTGGGATTGGCCGGCACTTCGCGGCCTATCGAGTTCAAAGCCAGCGTAGGCACCGTCACCGCGGGCGCCACCGCGGCGATGGCCCCGCGCGACAGCGGGCCGATCACCACATTGACCCCGCTGGCCAAGGCCTGTTTGTAGCCGGCCACGGCGGTGTCCTCGGACGCCTCTATGGGCACCAGCTCGGCGTTCTGATCCACGCGCGCCGCCGCCTCCACGCCGCTGCGCACCACCGCGGCGGCCTCGCCCAGGGTGGCGGAGCCGGTGGGCAGCAGCAGGCCGACGCGCAGGCGGCCGCCGGCCGGCTGCGGTTTCGCCGCCGTCGCGCTGGCGTCCCGCGGCGCGGTCGCCGGCACGGCCGGTTTCGGCGCCTGCTGGCCCAACAACTTGAGCGGCGCGGTATTGCTTTGGATGATATAGTCCGGGGTTTGCGCCATTGTCGGCGTCAACCAAGTCATCAAGACGCCAACCAACAGCGGAGTCAGTCTTTGCATACTTCGTTCGCTCATCTGCTTGAATCAGCCAGGGAAAGTTTCTGTCGCGGCACATTATATGTGGTGGCCACGCCCATTGGAAATCTGGCCGACATCAGCGCCCGCGCCTTGGCCGCTTTCAGCGCCGCCGACGTGGTCTGCGCCGAGGACACCCGCGTGACCGGACAGCTGTTGTCCGCCTACGGCATTCACGCCAAACGCCTGGTCAGCCTGCGCGAGCACAATGAGCGCGGCATGTCGGAACAAGTGGTGCGCTGGCTGTCCGAAGACCAGATCGTGGTGCAGGTGTCCGACGCCGGCACGCCGGCGGTGTCCGATCCCGGCGCGCGGCTGGCGGAGGCGGTGCGCGCCGCCGGCCTGCCGGTGCGGCCGGTGCCCGGCTCCAGCGCGGTGATCGCCGCCTTGTCCGCCAGCGGCCTGACCGCGCCGTCCTTCCTGTTCCACGGCTTCTTGCCGCCCAAGAGCGGCGAGCGCCGCAAGACGCTGCGCCAATGGCTGTCCGCGCCGCATCTGACCGTGTGCTACGAGGCGCCGCACCGCATCGTCGACACCTTGCGCGACATCGTCGCGGAGCTGGGCGCGGAGCGCCGGCTGCTGCTGGCGCGCGAGTTGACCAAGACTTTCGAAACCTTCCGCAATCTGCCGGCCCAGGACATGCTGGAGTGGGTGGAGTCCGACTCCAATCAGCAGCGCGGCGAGATCGTGCTGATTCTGGACGCCGCGCCGGCGCGCGAGGACGCCGACGACGCGGTGCCGGAAGACACCGTGCGCGTGCTCAAGCTGCTGGCGGCGGAATTGCCCACCAAGCAGGCGGCGTCGCTGACCGCGCAGATCTGCGACGGCAACCGCAAACAGCTCTACGACTTGGCGCTTAAATTGAAGCAGGAGTGAACCGCGGCCAAGCGCCGGGGAAAAAAGGATTTACAAAGCGATTTGCTATCGCTATTATTCTCCTTCTCGGAATGCCGAAGACGCCCGGATGGCGAAATTGGTAGACGCAGGGGATTCAAAATCCCCCGCCGCAAGGTGTGTCGGTTCGAGTCCGACTCTGGGCACCAGCGATTTTGGCAGGCCGAAACATCAAAAACCCCGCACAGCGCGAGCTCTGCGGGTTTTTTGTTGTCTCAAGCAGCCGTTCTTATTCCGGCAGGCGCACCGCCGACAGTTTCCAGCCCAACCAGCCGTCGCGCTTGAACACCAGACCCAGCGACTGTTCGGCTTTGTCTTTCTGCTTGACCGTCACCACGAAACGATCGATGTCTTCATAGCCCATGGCCGTGTCGACGCCGGCGCGCGGCTCCGTCGACGCTGCGCCGTCTCCGCCGGCCGCCGGCTCATCCGCGCCGCCTTGCGGCAGGCCCGGCTTGGGCTTGATCCCTCGCATCATCAAAGCCAGGCTTTCCGGCGTCACCATGGCGTCCACCACCGGGGCGACCACCGCGTCGGCAATGGCCGCGCCCATCGCCGCCAGCGGGTTCTTGTCCTTGGATTGGTTCAGGTCCAGCACCGATTTGGGCACGACGGACTCTTTCAGGCTGTTGCGCAAGGCCGGGTAGTCCACATAGCCGGACAGTTTGGCCGCGTCGCGCGCGTCCAAGGCCTGCTGCATGCCCCGCACCGCCAAATACGGCGTCGCGTAGAACCACGCCCCCAGGGCCACGACCGCCGCGCCCAGCGTCAACTTCATTTTCATGCTCATGTTTATCCCCCTGAATCAAGCGGCCGCCTCATGCGGCTCATAAAGTCTACAGACCGCCGGCCGGCGCGCAGATTCCCGCCGGCCGCGGCAAAAAACGCGCGGCCGGCGGCTCAGAGCCTGTTCAACGTCTCGCGAGCCAGAGCGAGACAAGGCGAAAACGAGCAAAAAAGCGGAATGTACGAGGGGTACATGAGCATTTTGAGCTTGTACTCGCCGTGCAACGCTCCACGAAGCACAGCGGACTCTGAACAGGTTCTCAGAAGCGCGCTTCCATCCCCATCCGTATGGTCCGCCCCGGTATCGGCATGCTGATCACGGAACCGGTGTCCACCGCATAGCGGTTGGTCAGGTTGTCCACATTGAAATTCAGATTGACCTGCTTGTTCAGCCGGTACTCGATGAACAGGTCCACCAGCCGCTCGGACGCCAGTTCCAGCACCGGCTGCGCGCCGGTGCCTTTCAGCCACCCGGCCGGATTGGTCTTGCCGGCATGGTATTTCAGGCGGCCGCCCACGGTCAGGTCGCCGTTCAGCCAATGCTTGCCGGCGGAAATCACGTACACGCTCTTGGGCGGGATGCGGGTCGGAATCAGGCTCCAGGCGAAGCCGTTCTGATTGCACACCGCGGCGTCGCGCCGGCTCGCCTGGTTCACCGAGCACACTTCCGGGTCCAGGTAGCGCGTGGCGGCGGCCTCCACGAAGAAGGACGGGCTGTGGTAGTCCACGCCGAACTCGAAGCCGCGCAGCTCCACCTTGTCGTAGTTGAGGAAGGTCAGATTGCCCTGCCACGACGGCATGCCCGGCGTCCGGTCCAGCCAGGCGCTGGAAATATAATCCGCCACCTTGTTGTTGAAATAAGCGGCCTTGAAGCCGATGCGTTCCTGATCGCGGAACACATCCTGGAAGCTCGCCTTCAAGCCCAGTTCCAGGTTCAGCGAACGTTCCGGCCGCAAGGGATTGTACGGGTTGTAGCTGAACACCTCGGAGGAGGTGGTGGTTTCATACAGGCTGGGAGTGCGATAGGCGCGGCCGCCCTTGGCGTAGACATCCAGCCACTTGGCCAGGTGCACGTCGACCTGGCCGGTCAAATCCAGCTTGGGCGCGTAATCCGCTTCCAGATTGGTCGCATAGTCGCGCGTGGTCGAACCATGCAGATTCGCGCCCAGGGAGAAGCTGGCCCAGCGATAGGACAGCACGGCGTTGCCGAACAGGCTGCGCTCGTTGCGCACGCCGTTGCGCGAGGCCACCAGCGTCCGCGGCTGCTCGGTGTAGCGGCTGGTGGGCTGGGTGCGCTCCTGCTGGAAGGCCAGGCCGTAGCTCAGGCTCAAGGGCAGCGCCTCCAGTTCCGAGCGGTTGAGCAAATTGAAGCCATGGCGCTTGTTGTTGTAGGCATGCATGTACTGATCGCCGTAGGACGCGCCGGGACGGCCGGCCCACAAGCCGTTGTGCTGGTCCAGATCCGCCTCGGTGGCCCACAGGCCCAGGTTCAGGTCGATCAGCTTGTTGTCGCTGGGCGTATAGCTGTAGTTGGCGCTGTAGGCGTGCACGACGGCGCTGCCCAGCGCCCATTGCGGCATGGACTCCACGCCCGGCGGCAGTTCCTGGAAGTTCTTGTCGTTGGAGTTCTTGTACCAGTAGGCGGCCAGCAGTTCGCCGGCCTGCTGGCGGTGGCGGCGGAAGATCAGCTTCAGTCGCTGCGCGTCGTTCAGCGCGAAGCCCAGCTTGGCCAGCAGCGAATCGCTTTCGTAACTGGTGTTCACCACTTCCTGGCCGCGCGACACCACCGCCTCCGGGTAGCCGTCGAAACCGTGGCTGCCGGCGAAGTAATTGCCGGTGCGCCGCTTGCTGTAGGCCAGCAAGGCGTCCAGGCCGGGCTGCCGATAGGCCAGCGCCAGCGTGGCCGAGCCGTTGTTGAAGGTGCGCGGGCTGAGGCCGTTGTTGAGCTGGTAATACACCTGGTCGCGCTCATCGTCCGGCACCCGGGGCGTCTTGTTGTTGTTGTACACGCTGCCCTTCAGCAGCACGCCGAAATCCTTGCCGGGGCGCAGCACGTCCTCGACGCCCAAGGTGCGCATCTGCACCAGGCCTCCGATCGCGCCGCTGGAGAAGGCGCCGTTGCTGGCGCCCTCCTCCACGCTGACCTTGCTGATCAGGTCCGAATCGATATAGGTGCGGTCGCTGGTGCCCTGGTAGCCGCGGGCGGTGTGGGTGGATTGCAGGCTGCCGTCTATCAAGACCGGCACCCGGCCTTCGCCTTGCAGGCCGCGGATGCCCAGATCGATGGCGCCGGCTTCGTTGCGGATATTGTTGACCTGCACGCTGGGCAGGCCGGAGAAGATGTCGGCGTTGCCGGTGCCGCGCGCGCGGCGCAATTGCTCCGCGTCCAGCACCTCGCCATGCGAGAGCGCGGCTTTGCGCTCGGCGTTGACGTGGACGGTTTCCATTTGCGGCGCGGGTTCGGCGGCCAGCAGGGTTTGCGGATGGGCTGCCGACAATAACAGGCAGGCGGAAAGGCTCCGGTATTTCATGGCGTGGGTGGGGTGGGGTTCAGGAGCGCCGAAGTTAATGCTAATGATTCTCATTAACAACGGTAATTATACCAAGCCCCTCTCCGCGCCGGCCCCACCCGGCACGCGGCTATTTACCGTCCAGCGGCACTTGCCAGCGCTGATCCTTGAGCGTGCGCATCACAATATAGGAGCAGATGTCGCGCATGCCGGGAATGCGGTTCAGCCGCTCCACGATGAAGCCGCTGAAGGCGGCCAGATTGCGGCAACGGACATGCAGCACGTAGTTGCTGGGACCGGCGACGATGTAGGCGGCGGCGATTTCCTCAAACTGCCGGATGCGCTCCATGAAGTCTTCATGCCAGTCTTCGCGCGCCCGATCCAGCGTCACGTGGACGATGGCCTCCAGCTCGTAGCCGAGCAGGGCCGGGTCCAGTTGGGCGTGATAGCCGCGGATCAGTCCCTGGCTTTCCAGCGCGCGCACCCGCCGCAGACAGGCGGACGGAGACAGGGCCACCTGGTCGGCCAGATCCTGATTGCTGAGCCTGGCGTTGTGCTGCAATGCGGAAAGAATCCGGCAATCTATCGCGTCAAGCTGCATTTGCAATTTCCCATCGTTATCTGTCTGCTCCGCTGCAGTTCCTGCGAAAAGCATGCCATTAGCAAGACCAACTTGCAATTTCTGGCGGATGCCTTGGTGCTAGCATGATTCCAGGCTTCTTACCGCTCAGGAACCGTTCCATGTTGCTCGATATCAGCCCCCCGCTGCGCGCCGGCCTGCCGGTCTGGCCCGGCGACACCGCCTTCGACGCCAGCCCCGCCTGGCAGCTGGACGCCCACTGTCCGGTCAATGTGGCGCGGCTGACGCTGTCGCCTCACAGCGGCGCGCACGCCGACGCGCCGGCTCACTTCCAGGCCGCCGGCCAGGGCATAGGCCAGGTGGCGCTGGACGCCTATCTGGGGCCGTGCCGGCTGATCCATTGCCTGTCCCCCGGCCCGCTAATCCGGCTGGAGCAGATCCGCGCGCGGCTTGAGGCCCGGCCCGGCCCGCTGCCCCCGCGGCTGCTGATCCGCAGTTACGCGCGCTATCCGCTGGAGGCCTGGGACGCGGACTTCCCCGGCGTGGAGGCCGCCGCCATCGACTGGCTGGGCGGCCAGGGCGTGCGGCTGATAGGCGTGGACACCGCCTCGCTGGACCCGATGGACAGCAAGACCATGGACGCCCATCACGCCACCGCCCGCCAGCGCATGGCCATCCTGGAACAGCTGCTGCTGGATCACGCGCCGGAGGGCGATTACGAGTTGATCGCGCTGCCGCTGAAGTTGATGAATCTGGACGCCAGCCCGGTGCGCGCCGTGCTGCGGCCCTTGCCCGTTTCCACCCCTCTCGTGTAGGACCCGCCATGAAACACACTCGCGAAGCTTGTCTCATCGCCGATCAGCAAGACCCGCTGGCCGGCTTCCGCCAGCGGTTCGACCTGCCGGCCAACACTTTCTATCTGGACGGCAACTCGCTGGGCGTGCTGCCCAAGGGCGCGCTGGAGCGCAGCCGGCAGGTGATCACCGGCGAATGGGGCCATGATCTGATCCGCAGCTGGAACACCGCCGGCTGGTTCGACATGCCGGCGCGTCTGGGCGACAAGCTGGCGCCGCTCTTGGGCGCCGGCCCCGGCGAAACCGTGGTCACCGACACCACCTCGCTGAACCTGTTCAAGGCGCTGGCGGCGGCCCTGCGCATCCAGCGGCAAGCTCATCCGGAGCGCAAGGTGATCCTGTCCGAGCGCGACAACTTCCCCACCGATCTCTACATGATCCAGGGCATGATCGAATTCCTGCAGCAGGGCTATGAATTGCGTCTGATCGACGAGGCGCTGCCGCTGGAACAGGCGCTGGACGAGGACGTGGCGGTGCTGCTGCTGTCCCACGTCAATTACCGCACCGGTTATTTGTACGATATGGCCGCGGTCACCCGCAGCGCCCATCAGCGCGGCGCGCTGGCGATCTGGGACCTGGCGCACTCGGCCGGCGCGCTGCAAGTGGACCTGAACGGCGCGGACGCCGATTTCGCCGTGGGCTGCACCTACAAATACCTGAACGGCGGACCGGGCTCGCCCGCCTTCATCTGGGTGGCCCCGCGCCATCAGAATGCTTTCTGGCAGCCCTTGTCCGGCTGGTGGGGCCACGCCAAGCCCTTCGAGATGGCGGCCGACTACGCGCCGGCCCAGGGCATACGCCGCTTCCTGTGCGGCACCCAGCCCATCGTGTCGCTGGCCTTGGTGGAATGCGGTCTGGACGTGGCGCGCCAGGTGGATGCCCAGCAGCTGCGCGCCAAATCGCTGGCGCTGACCGATCTTTTCATCGAGCTGGTGGAACAGCGCTGCGGCTGCCACCCGCTGACCCTGATCACCCCGCGCGAGCACGCGCGCCGCGGCAGCCACGTCAGCTTCCGCCATCCGCAAGGCTTCGCGGTGATGCAGGCCTTGATCGCCAACGGCGTCATCGGCGATTACCGCGAACCGGAAGTGCTGCGCTTCGGCATCACTCCGCTCTACCTGAGCCATGCCGACATCTGGGACTCGGTGGAAATCCTGCGCGAGATTCTGGACAGCGGCAGCTGGGATAAACCTGAGTTCCACCGCCGCGGCGCGGTGACCTGAGAACCTGTTTACGATCTGCTGCGCTTCGTGGAGCGTTGCACGGTGAATACAAGCTCAAAATGCTCATGTACCCCTCATACATTCCGCTTTTTCGCTCGTTTTCGCCTTGTCTCGCCCTAGCTCGCGAGATCGTCAGCACGTTCTGAGAGCTGTTCAAAACCTGCATGGCGCGCGGCCTGGCCGCGCGCCGCATCAAACCGCCGCCGGCAGCCCCGCGCGGCGGCGCCATAGCGCAAGGGACGTCAGATCCCGCCAGACCGCGCTGCATAGACAGAGGAGAACATCATGAGCAGTTTCCAGGACATCAAGGATAGGGAACAGGGCCTGCAGCGCCGGCTCAGCGCCGGACAGATGAGCATGATCGCCATCGGCGGCGCCATCGGCACCGGTCTGTTCCTAGGTAGCAAGTTCGCCATCGGCTTCGCCGGCCCCAGCGTGGTGCTCAGTTACGCCATAGGCGGCCTGATCACCCTGTTGCTGATGGGCTGCCTGGCGGAGATGACGGTGGCGCACGCCACTTCCGGCTCCTTCGGCGCCTACGCCGAGCACTACGTCAGCCCGCTGGCCGGCTTCCTGGTGCGCTACAGCTATTGGGCCTGCGTGGTGCTGGCGGTGGGCACCGAAATCACCGCCGTGGCCGAATACATGCGCTACTGGTTTCCCGACACCCCGCCCTGGATCTGGATTCTGCTGTTCTCCAGCGCGCTGATCGGCGTCAACGCCACCAGCGTCAAGGCCTTCGGCACGGTGGAGTACTGGTTCTCCACCATCAAGATCTTCGCCATCGTCGCCTTCATCCTGATGGGCTGCTATGTGGTGTGGGGCAGCGGCAACCCCGCTTACGGCGCGCGCAACTTCAGCGCCGACGGCGGCTTCTTCCCCAACGGGGTCTGGGGCATGTGGGTGGCGGTGGTGATCTCCATCTTCAGTTATCTGAGCGTGGAGATGATCGCGGTGGCCGCCGGCGAGGCGGAAAACCCGGAACAGGCGGTGCGCCAGGCTTTCCGCGCCACCATCGCGCGGCTGGTGGTGTTCTACCTGCTGTCCTTGAGCCTGATCATCGCCATCGTGCCCTGGGGCCGGATCGGCGCCGGCAACAGCCCCTTCGTCACCGTGATGCAGGTGCTGAACATCCCCTACGCCGCCGGCATTCTCAACTTCGTGGTGGTGGTGGCCGCGCTGTCGGCGATGAACAGCCAGCTCTACATCACCACCCGCATGATGTTCAGCCTGTCCCGCGCCGGTGACGCGCCGATCGGGCTGGGCAAACTGAACCAGCGCGGCATCCCGGTCAACGCGCTCCTGCTGTCCACCAGCGGCATCGCGCTGGCGGCGGTGCTGTACGTCTTGTTTCCGCAACAGGCGTTCACGCTGATGATCGCGCTGTCGATGTTCGGCGCGCTGTTCACCTGGCTGATGATTTTCTACACCCATCTGCGTTTCCGCCGCCATCACGATCAGGCCGGCGGCCTGGATCTGCCGTTCAAGATGCGCCTGTTTCCCTACACCACGCTGGCCGGCCTGGTGTTGATGCTGGCGATCATGATCACCACCGCCTTCACCGAGGTGTTCCGGCTGACCCTGGTCTTTGGCCTGCCCTTCCTGCTGCTGCTGGTCGTGTTGTTCCACACCGTGCGCAAGCCGCGGCCCAAGCCGGCGGCGCAACAGGGCTAGACCGTCATACGAGGGCCCGCCCGAGAGCCGCTTCAGGATCCGCCGCGCTTCGCGCGATACGGGCTTGAAGCGGTTCTGACACCGCGATCGGATTCGGCATAGAATATTCGGCTCGCACCCAATCCGGATAATCCGCCCCCGCCATGTCACGCCCGTCCGCTCTCGCCCCCGGCGCCAGCCTGTCCGCGCTGCTGCGCGACTTCGTCCTCCGTCATTGGCCTTACTATCTGCGCGCGGCGCTGATGCTGGCCGCCGTGGCGGTGCTCACCGTGCTGATTCCGCGCCAGATCGGAGAAATCGTCGACCTGCTGGCCAAGGGCCAGCTCGGCGCCCCGCAACTCATGCGCGAGCTGGGCTGGCTGCTGCTCTTCGGCGTGGTGATCTATCTGCTGCGCGCCGGCTGGCGGCTGCAGCTCTTCGCCGCCGCCTACCAACTGGGCGTGGAATTGCGCACCCGGCTGTATCAGCGGCTGAGCCGCCAGGGGCCGGGCTTCTACCATCACCAGCGCACCGGCGATCTGATGGCGCGCGCCACCAACGATATCGACGCGGTGGAAATGGCCGCCGGCGAGGCGATGCTGGCCGGCTTCGACGGCAGCCTGACCCTGGTGATGGTGCTGGCGATGATGACCTTGGGCATAGACTGGCGGCTGGCCGCCGCCGCGCTGCTGCCCTTCCCGCTGATGGCCTTCGCCTTCTGGCGCATCACCCGCCGCGTGCACCAGGCCTGGGCCGGCTCGCTGCAAAGCTTCAGCCGGCTCAACGACCACGTGCAGGAAACGCTGAGCGGAGTGCGCACGCTGCGCACTCTGGGCCTGGAGGAACGCAATAGCCGCGAGCTGGCCGGCCTGGCCGCCTCCGCCGCCGACAACAGCCTGGAGGCGCAACGCTGGGAGGCGGCGTTCGAACCGGTGGTGGGGCTGACCCTGAGCACCGCGGCGGCGGCCACGCTGGGCATCGGCGGCTATCTGGTGTGGCAGCAGCAGCTGACCATAGGCGCGCTGACCAGCTTCAGCATGTATCTGGGCCAGCTGATCTGGCCGATGTTCGCCGCCGGCTGGGTGCTGTCGCTGCTGGAACGCGGCCGCGCCGGCTGGAACCGGCTGGAGCCGGTACTGAGCGCGCCCGAGTCCGTGGACGACAGCGGCGTCAACGCCACGGAGCCGGCCGGCGAACTGCGCTGGCGCGACCTGAACTTCACTTATCCGGGGCAAAGCGCGCCGGCCTTGCGCGCGATCGATCTGCGCCTGGGCCGCGGCCAGACCCTGGGCATCGTCGGCCCCACCGGCAGCGGCAAGTCCACGCTGCTGCGCCTGCTGCTGCGCCAGTACCCGCTGCCGACCGGCAGCGTCAGCTGGAACGGCGTGCCGCTGGAGGAATACAAGATGGACGCCTTGCGCGCGGCGATCAGTTGGGTGCCGCAGGAGTCCTTTCTGTTCTCCGCCTCGGTGGCCGACAATATCGCGCTGACGCGCCCGGACACCGCCGAACGCGAGATCGAACGCGTGGCGCGGCTGGCGGCGGTGCACGAGGACATCCTGCGCCTGGCCCAGGGCTACGCCACCCCGGTGGGCGAAAAAGGCGTGGCCTTGTCCGGCGGCCAGCGCCAACGGCTGGCCATCGCCCGCGCCTTGCTGGCGGACGCGCCGCTGCTGCTGCTGGACGACGCCTTGTCCGCGGTGGACACCCAGACCGAGACCCAGATTCTGCAACATCTGCGCGAGGCGCGCCGCGGCCGCAGCGTGATCATCGCCAGCCATCGGCTGTCCGCGGTGGCGGACGCCGACCACATCGTCGTGCTGCAGCACGGCGGCATCGCCGAAGCCGGCAGCCACGAGGCGCTGCTGCAATTGAACGGCTGGTACGCCAGCCAGTGGCGCTATCAACAACTGGAGGCCAGCCTGGATGAAATCTGATCAATCCGCGATCAACCGCAGCCGGGCGGTGGCCCTACTGCGCCACTCCGCCGCGCCGGAAAAGCGCCATGTGCTGTGGGGCACGCTGTGGCTGATCGCCGCCGCGCTGATGGAGGCGCTGTCGCCGCTGCTGGGCAAGGTGTTCATCGACCGCTATCTGCTGCCGCGCGCGCCGCAATGGCTGGAAATGGGCCTGCTGCTGCTCGCCTGTCTGATGGCCGGCTACGCCGCGTCCAGCCTGCGCTATCTGCAGCTGGTGCGCCTGTCCGGCGTGGCGATGCGCTCGGTGCAGAGACTGCGCGAACAGGTTTACCGCCACGTGATCCGGCTGCCGATGGCCTTTTTCGACAAGGCGATCACCGGCCAGCTGGTCAGCCGCGTCACCAACGACACCGAATCGGTGAAGGCCTTGTACGTGCAGGTGCTGTTCGTGATGCTGGACAGCAGCATCGTGGTCATCGGGGTGATGGCGGCGATGGCCTGGCTGGACTGGCGGCTGATGCTGCTGGCGGCGCTGCTGCTGCCGGCGATGCTGGCCATCGTCTGGCTCTACCAGCGCTGGAGCGCGCCGTCGGTGACGCGCGCCCGCGCGCTGCGCAGCGACATCAACGCCCAGATGGCCGAATCCATCTCCGGCATGAGCGTGTTGCAGGCCGCCAACGCCACCGGCCGCTTCGCCGCGCGTTTCGATCAGGCCAACCACAATTACTACCGGGCGCGGATCGCGGAGTTGAGCGCCAACGCCTGGCTATTGCGTCCGGCGCTGGACCTGCTGAAAGTGCTGTTGCTGGCCGGGGTGATCTACAGCTTCAGCCAGCGGCCGCTGGGCGCGCTGCAGATCGGCGTGCTCTACGCCTTCATCAGCTATATCGGCCGCATGGTGGACCCGCTGATCCAGATCACCATGCAGTTCAGCCAGTTGCAGCAGGCGGTGGTGGCGGCGGCGCGGGTGGACGCGCTGCTGCAGGAGCCGGCGGCGGCGGCCGGCCACGGCCAGGGCCGCATCGAGCGGGGCGCGGTCAGCTTCCGCCGGGTGAGCTTCGGCTATCAGCCTGAGCGGCCGGTATTGCCCGATCTTTCGCTGGAGATTCCGGCCGGCGGCTTCATCGGCATCGTCGGCCACACCGGCAGCGGCAAATCCACGCTGCTGTCGCTGCTGCTGCGCTTCTACGCGCCGCAAGGCGGCGAGATCCTGATCGACGAGCAGCCGCTGGCCGCCTTCGACGACACCGCCTTCCGCGACGGCGTCGGCCTGGTGCCGCAGGAGCCCTTTCTGCTGGCCGCCAGCGCGCGCGACAATATCGCCATGGGCCGGCCGTTGACGCAGCAGCAGATCGAGGACGCCGCGCGCGCGGCCGGCGCGCACGATCTGATCCTGGCCCTGGAGCAGGGCTACGACACCGATATGGGCGAGAGCGGCTCACGGCTGTCCAGCGGCCAGAAGCAGCTGATCGCCATCGCCCGCGCGCTGGCGGGCAAGCCGCGCATCCTGTTGCTGGACGAGGCCACCTCCCACATCGACAGCGAAACCGAACAACTGGTGCAAGGAGCGCTGGAACAGCTGCGCGGCCAGATCACCCTGATCTCCATCGCCCACCGGCTGTCCACCATCCGCGACGCCGACCGCATCATCGTGCTCAACCACGGCCAGATCGCCGAAACCGGCAATCACGAGGCCTTGATGACCGAGGGCGGCATCTACCAACGGCTATACTTGCTGCAGCAATTGCAGCCGGAAGCCGGCTGAGCGAACGACGAATCCGCCATGCACCGTTTCCCCGCCCTGCCCGCGCCCGGCGCGCTGATCGACACCCACTGCCATCTGGACGCGCCGGAATTGGCGCCCATGCTGTCCGCCGTGCTGGAGCGCGCGCGCGCCGCCGGCGTCGGCCAGATCCTGGTGCCGGCGGTGCGCGCCGACACCTTCGACGCGGCCGCCGCCATGCGCCGCGATCACGGCTGCTGGATAGGCTTCGGCCTGCATCCCATCTATCTGGAACGGCATCTGGACGAGCATCTGGAGCAGCTGGAGCGCGCGCTGCGCGAACAGCGGCCGGAGGCGGTGGGAGAGATAGGCCTGGACTTCTATCTGCCGGAGCTGGATCCGGCGCGGCAGGAGGCCTTGTTCGTCGAACAGCTGAAGCTGGCGCGCAAATACGCGCTGCCGGTGGTGCTGCACGTGCGCCGATCAGTGGACCGCGTGCTCAAGCATCTGCGCGAGCAGCGCGTCGAGCGGGGCATCGCCCACGCCTTCAACGGCAGCCCGCAGCAAGCGGACGCGATGCTGCGCCAGGGCATGAAGCTGGGCTTCGGCGGCGCGATGACCTACTCCGGCTCCCAGCGCATCCGCCGGCTGGCGGCCACGCTGCCGCTGTCCGGCCTGGTGCTGGAAACCGACGCGCCGGACATCCGCCCCGAGTTCGCCCAGGACCGGCCCAACGAGCCGGCCCATCTGGCCGCCTTCAGCGCGCAGCTGGCCGAGCTGCGCGGCCTGCCGGAGACGGCGCTGCGCCAGGCCTTGTACCGCAATAGCCTGGAGGCGCTGGGCATCGCCGGCTGAGATGAAGCCCCTTCCCTCAGGTGCGGAAGCGCCTGAGATTGGAGTCCAGATCCACCGACAACTGCTGCAGCTCCTGCGATAGCTGGCTGGCCTGGCCGGAGGCCTTGGCGGTGCTCTCGTTCATCTGCGCCATCTGCTCCACATTGCCCGCCACCAGCTGGCTGGCGTGGCTTTGCTCCTTGATCGCGTTGGCGATGTCGGTGATGCGTTCCACCGAGTGCTGGGACAGCTGATGGATTTCACGCAGCGATTCGGCCACGCTGGAGGTGCTGCTGACGCCGCTCTCGATGCGGGCATTGGCCTGCTGCATGCTCTGGTAGGCGCGCTGGGTATCGGTCTGCACCCCTTCGATATGGGTGGAAATCTCGGTGGTGGCCTGGCTGGTGCGCTCGGCCAGCTTGCGCACCTCGTCCGCCACCACCGCGAAGCCGCGGCCCATCTCCCCGGCCCGCGCCGCCTCGATCGCCGCGTTCAGCGCCAAGAGATTGGTCTGCTCGGCGATGTCGCGGATCACCCGCACGATGTCGCCGATATCGCTGGAACGCTGATTGAGCTGCCCCATCACCGTGGAGGTTTCGGTAATGCCGCTGGCGATCAGCTGGATCTCGCTGGCGGCTTTTTCCGCCAGGCCGTTACCGCGATCCGCCTGCGCCATGGTCTGGCGCGCCTGGCCTTCCACATCGCGGGTATTGTCCGCCACCAGATTGATGCTGACCGACATCTGCTCGATCGCCGCCGCGCCGCTGGCGGCGGATTCCGCCTGATTGGCCGCGGCGCCGGACACCTGGGAGCTGACGTCCGCCATCTGGCCCGAGGCGCTGGCCAGTTGCGTGGCGTGGCCCTGGGCTTCCTGCACCAGCCGGCGCACGGTGCCGACCAGCGAGGCCAGCGATTCGCCGACGCTGCCCAGCTCATTGCGGCCGAAGTCCGGCAGTTCCAGGTTCAGATCGCAGGTTTGCGCCAGTTGCTGCGCGGAATCCCGCATCTGCAGCAAGGGCACGCGGATGGAACGGATGATGTACCAGGACACCACCAGGCTGGCCAGCAGGCCGACCGCCACCGTGGCCAGCAACTGGCTGCGCACCGCGTCCGCGGAGGCGTCGATCTGGCCGCGCAGCCCCGCCACCGCGTCGGAAGCGCCCTTGGCCAGTTTGGCCGAGACCTCTTCCATCTGGTGGATGCTGCCCTTGTACTGGCCAAACGCCTTGTTGGCATCGCTGGTGCTGGCCAGTTCCTGCTTGTCCACCTTGGCGCCCACCGTCTTGAAGCCGTCGGCGTAGCTGTTGAGCAGTCCGTCCAGCGTCGTCAGCTGCTGGGCGGCGTCGCCGTTCAGCGGATGGGTGCCGGCGTTCTTGATCGCCGCGTGCGCGCCGTCCAGCGTCTTGCTCCATTTCCCGCTGTACTCGCCTCGCTTGGCGGCGTCGCCCAGATTGATGAAATAGTCCTTCTCGAAACGCCGCAGATTGCCCATATGCTGCTGCAACTCCACCACGTCGCGGTAAAAGGCCAGTTCATGAGTGCTGACATCCTCCACCCGGCTGGAAATGCTGCCCAGCCCCATGAAGGCCAGCAAGCTGGTCACCGCCAGCGCCACCAGCAACAAGGCGAAACCCAGGGTGATCCGGGCCGCAATCGTCATATTCCGCATTTACACACTCCCCAACCAAACTATGTTTTTTTTGGATTCCCGCCGATTCAAGTCCGCGGTTTCGCCGCGATGGTAAACCAAGCCGTTCACGGTTTTCACCGCATGACTCCGGCAAGTTTCACACTCTGCGCCCGGCATGCGCGACGGACGCAAAAAAAGCCGTCAGCATGAGCTGACGGCTTCCTTTTGGCTGCGCGCGAGGTCTACTGCGGCTGACGCGACAACTTGAAGGTTCTGGCAAAGCCCAATACACAGACGAAGAATAGTCCGCTTAAGAAGATTTCGCCCCATGCAAGTTGTTGCGACAGACCGCGATCCGCCCAACCGCGCATCACGCCCTCGGTGAAATAAGCCAGGATGAACATGCTGGCCCATTGATAGGTGTACAGGCGCTGGGCCAGGATGCCGCGCAGCGGCAGCAGCAGCACCGCCGCCTTGAGCGCCAGCAGCGAGCCGCCCGGACGCAGCGGCGCCAGCCACAGTTCCCAGGCCAGGCACAGCAGGATCAGGGCGATCAGCGACGCCGACGCGCCGTAATGCCAGGCGTTTCGATTCATGAACCATCCTCCAACAAAGGGCGCTCCTTCTTGCGGCCCAGGAACACCGCCAACAGAATGCCCGCCTCGTACAACAGCCACAGCGGCACCGCCAGCAGGGTTTGCGACAGCACGTCCGGCGGCGTGACGACGGCGGCCACCACGAAGGCACCGACGATCACGTAAGGCCGGCCCTGGCGCAGTTTTTCCACCGACACCACGCCCATGCGCACCAGCAGGATCACCACCACCGGCACCTCGAAGGTGACGCCGAAGGCCATGAACATGCCGAGCACGAAGGACAGGTATTTATCGATGTCGGTCATCATGCTGACCCCGACCGGCGTCACCGCCGACATAAAGCCGAACACCACGGGGAAGACCAGGAAGTAGGCGAAAGCCATGCCGGTGAGGAACAGCAACAGGCTGGCCACCACCAGGGGCAGCACCAGCCGTTTCTCATGGTGGTAGAGCCCGGGCGCGACAAAGGCCCAGATCTGGTACAGGGTATTGGGCAGCGAGATCAGGAAGGCCACCAGCATGGTCACCTTGACCGGTACGAAGAACGGCGCGGTGACGTCGGTGGCGATCATGTTCGCCCCCTTAGGCAGCGCGTCCAGCAGCGGCTTGGCCAGCAGATGGTAGATGTCCCCGGACCAATGGAACAGGCCGAGAAACACCAGCGCGACGCCGAGCAGCGCCCGTACCAGACGGGTGCGCAACTCGATCAGATGCGCGAGCAAGGGTTGTTCATTCATGCGCGGGATGTCCAATGGATTCAGGAACGGCCGGAGCGGGCGCCAGTCCCGCCCGGCCGGGTGCGGCCAAGCTCAACGCGGCGATGGCGGATCGGCCGGCTGGGGAGCCGGCGCCGCCGGCGGCAAGTCGTCGAACAGGTCCAGCTGGTTCTCGTCCTTGACCGGCGCCGCCTCGGCCTGCGCCTCGACGTCGGCCGGAAGCGGGTCCAGCAGATCCGGCTGCAGGCCGCCGTGGATGAGATTGGCCGCCTCTTCCACCGGCGCGCGCGCCTCGTCCGCCAGGGAACGCAGTTCGGCGCTGTTCTGCTCCATCGCCTCGCGCACGCCCCGCACTTCGGAGTCGAGCTGGCCTTTGAACGACTGCGCCGCGTCCTCGATGTCCTGCCGCAATTCGTTCAGGCCGGTCAGATTGGCCTGCTGCTGGATGTCGGACTTCACCGTGGCCACGAAACGCTGGGCGCGGCCCACCAGCGCGCCCAGGGTGCGCGCCACCGTGGGCAGGCGCTCCGGCCCCAAGACCACCAGGGCCACCACGCCTATCAACAGGATTTCGCCAAAGCTGATTTCAAACACGCTTGAGCCGCGCCTTATTTCTTGTCGGCGTCGCCGTCGATGATGCGGCCGGTTTCAGCCGGCTTGTCCTTGGCGGCCTTGTCGTTCTCGCCGTTCATGCCTTCCTTGAAGCCTTTGACCGCGCCGCCCAGATCTTCACCGATATTGCGCAGTTTCTTGGTGCCGAACACCAGCACCACGATCAGCAATACCACCAGCCAGTGCCAGATGCTGAAAGAACCCATGATTCACTTCCTTATCAAATCGAATTAGTACGCGGAGGCCGCCCGGCCTCCCGCTTCGGGCCCGCAGGCCGATCAGTTATTCTTGTGGCCGAACACATGCACGTGCAGGTGGAACACTTCCTGCCCGCCGCCGCGGCCGGTGTTGATGCCGGTCTTGAAGCCGCCCTCCAGGCCCTGCTCGCGCGCCAGCTTGGGCGCCAGGGTCAGCATCTTGCCCAGCACCGCCTCGTGCTCGGGGCCGCAATGGGCCAGCGAATCCACGTGCAGCTTGGGAATCAGCATGAAATGCACGGGAGCGATCGGACGGATGTCGTGGAAGGCCAGCACATCGTCGTCTTCGTAGATTTTATTGGCCGGAATCTGCCCGGCCACGATTTTGCAGAAGATGCAGTCTGTCATTATTGTCGGCTCTCGCTCAATCTTAAGGGGTGGGGGCGCGGGAGGCCTTTTCATCCAGGCCGGAAATACCCTCGCGCCGCTTCAACTCCATCAGCACGTCCTCGGGCCGCAGGCCATGATAGGTCAGCAACACCATGCTGTGGAACCACAGGTCGGCCACTTCGCGCACCAGATGCAGCTTGTCCTTGTCCTTGGAGGCCATCAGCGTTTCCGCCGCCTCCTCCGCCACTTTCTTCAGAATGGCGTCCTCGCCCTTGTGAAACAGGGACGCCACATAGGAAGACTGGGAACTGGCCTCGCGCCGCGCTTCCAGCGTGTCCGCGATGGTTTTCAGCACATCCTGGCTCATGTCGCTATTCCTTTACGCCGCAACCCCGGCAAGTATATGTCGTTCCGATGGCAAAACGATAACAATCGCCTTGCCGGCAGCCATTCTAACGGCCAGCCGCCGCAAGGCGTTGACCGCGCGCAAGTCAGGCCTTGCCGTAGATGGCGCCCGGGTCCTTCAAGACCGCGTCCACCACTTCCCAATCTTGCCGCGCCGGATCGAAGCGGCGGTAGAAGCAGCTTTCGCGGCCGGTATGGCAGGCGATGCCGCCGGCCTGCTCGATCTGCATCACCACCACGTCGCCGTCGCAGTCCAGCCGCAACTCCTTGACGCTTTGCAGGTGGCCGGAATCCTCGCCCTTCTTCCACAGCTTGCCGCGCGAGCGGCTCCAGTAATGGGCGACGCCGGTTTCGGCGGTCAGGGCCAGGCTGTCGCGATTCATCCACGCCACCATCAGCACCCGGCCGCTGGCGGCGTCCTGGGCGATGGCGGCGACCAGGCCCTTGTCGTCCCATTTGACTTCATCCAACCAATTCATGGCTCACCTTTAGAAGGCCGCGCGCCTTGGCTATGAGTGGCGGCGCGGCAAATGATTCAGCGCGGCGCCCGCTTCGCCTCAAATTAAGACGCCGGCAAGAGTGTCGATCGGAAGGCGCTCACAGCCGCACTTCGATGCCGGCGTCCCGCATCGCCTGCTTGGCCTCCGCCACCGTGTGCTCGCCGAAATGGAAAATACTGGCGGCCAGCACCGCGTCGGCCTTGCCCAGTTTGACCCCGTCCACCAGGTGCTGCAGCGTGCCCACGCCGCCGGAGGCGATCACCGGAATGTCCACCGCTTCCGACACCGCGCGCGTCAGCTCCAGATTGAAGCCTATCTTGGTGCCGTCGCGGTCCATGCTGGTCAGCAGGATTTCGCCCGCCCCCAGTTGCTGCATCTGACGCGCCCACGCCACCGCGTCGATGCCGGTGCGCGTGCGGCCGCCGTGGGTGAACACCTCCCAGCGGTCGTTCTCCGGCGTCACCGCCTTGGCGTCCACCGCCACGACGACGCACTGGCTGCCGAAGCGATCGGCCGCCTCGCTCACCAGCTGCGGCCGGGTCACCGCCGCGGTGTTGATGCTGACCTTGTCCGCGCCGGCGCTGAGCAGGCGGCGGATGTCCGCCACTTCCCGCACGCCGCCGCCCACGGTCAGCGGAATGAACACCTGCTCCGCCACCGATTCGATCACGTGCAGAATGATGTCGCGCTGGTCCGAGCTGGCGGTGATATCGAGAAAGGTCAGTTCGTCCGCGCCCTGCTCGTTATAGCGGCGGGCGATTTCCACCGGGTCGCCGGCATCGCGCAGACCCAGGAAGTTGACGCCTTTGACGACGCGACCGGCGGTCACGTCCAGACAGGGGATGATGCGTTTGGCAAGCATATGGGGTCCGGCAAACGGCCAACCGGCCCGAACAGTGCGTACGGGCCGGCATGGCTTGATAAGTCGAGAACAGGCTCTCAGTCCGACAATTCGTCGGCCAGCGTCTGCGCGGCGGCGAAATCGATGCCGCCCTCGTAGATGGCGCGGCCGGTGATCGCGCCTTCGACGCCCTCGTCCTTCACCGCGCACAAGGCGCGGATGTCGTCGAGATTGCTCAGGCCGCCGGAGGCGATCACCGGGATGGTCAGCGCCTGCGCCAGCTTGACGGTGGCGTCGATGTTGACACCGTTCATCATGCCGTCGCGGCCGATGTCGGTGTAGATCACCGAATTGACGCCGTAGTCCTGGAAGCGTTTGGCCAGATCGATCACCTTGTGGTTGGTGACCTTGGCCCAGCCGTCTATCGCCACCATGCCGTCCTTGGCGTCCAGGCCGACGATGACCTGGCCGGGGAAGGCGTCGCAGGCATCGTGCAGAAAGCCCGGCGTCTTGACCGCGGCGGTGCCGATAATCACGTAGGCCAGACCCATGTCCAGGTATTTCTCAATGGTGTCCAGATCACGGATGCCGCCGCCCAATTGCACGGGGATTTCATTGCCGACCTCGCCCAGAATGTCGCGGATCACCGCCAGATTCTTGGGCTTGCCGGCGAAAGCGCCGTTGAGGTCGACCAGATGCAGGCGGCGAGCGCCCTGATCGCGCCAATGGGCGGCGACTTGCACGGGGTCGTCGGAGAAAACGGTGGCATCGTCCATCACGCCCTGTTTCAGGCGTACGCATTGACCGTCTTTCAGGTCTATCGCGGGTATGAGCAGCATGGTGCTAAATCAAACGTGAGTTAAACACTGCCATCCCAGGCCAGGAAGTTCTTCATCATCTGAAGGCCGGCCCGGTGGCTCTTTTCGGTGTGGAACTGGCTTGCGAAGATGTTCCCACGACCGACAATACATGAAAACCGCTCAGGGTATTCACTTTCCGCCAGCGTCAGGCCCGCATCGGCCGGCGCAAAGTGGTAACTATGCACAAAATAGAAACGCTCGCCGTCGGCGATGCCGGCGAACAAGGGATGGACCCGCGTCTGGAACACCTGGTTCCAGCCCATGTGCGGCACTTTCAAACGCTCGCCCTCGGCGTCGCGCAGCCCGGCGGCAAAACGCGCCACCTTGCCGGGGAACAGGCCCAGGCCTTGAGTCGGCCCCTCCTCGCTTTCCTCGAACAATAGCTGCGCGCCGACGCAGATGCCAAAAAACGGCTTATTCTTGGTGCTTTCCCTTATCGCCTCGGCCAGCCCGTGCTGGTTCAGCTCGCGCATGCAGTCCGGCATCGCGCCCTGCCCGGGGAAGATCACCTTGTCCGCCTTGAGCACGGCTTCCGGCTCGCTGGTGAGGAAGATGTCCGCGCCGATGTCGTTGACGGCCTGCGCCGACTTGAGCACCGAATGCAGATTGCCCATGCCGTAATCCACTACTGCAACTTTAATCGCCATCCTGCAAGCTCGCTTCGGGGTGTGGCGGCGCTCCGGCCAAATGCGGCCGGAGCCCTGAAAAAACGGCGCGGCCGACTTATGCGGTCAGCGTGCCCTTGGTGGACGGCGTCTGTCCGGCCATGCGTTCGTCCGCCTCACAGGCCATGCGCAAGGCGCGGCCGAAGGCCTTGAAGATGGTCTCGGCCTGATGATGGCTGTTGACGCCGCGCAGATTGTCTATGTGCAGCGTGACCATGCTGTGATTGACGAAGCCGTGGAAGAACTCGGAAAACAGGTCGACGTCGAACTGGCCGATGCTGGCGCGGGTGTATTCGACCTGGTATACCAGGCCCGGACGGCCGGACAGGTCGATCACCACCCGGCTCAGCGCCTCGTCCAGCGGCACGTAGGCGTGGCCGTAGCGGCGGATGCCCTTCTTGTCGCCTATCGCCTTGGCGAAGGCCTGGCCCAGGGTGATGCCGATGTCTTCCACCGTGTGGTGGGCGTCGATATGCAGATCGCCGTGGGCGACCACGTCCAGATCAATCAGGCCGTGGCGGGCGATCTGGTCCATCATGTGGTCGAGAAAGGGCACGCCGGTTTCAAAGCGGCCTACGCCGGCGCCGTCCAGATTCAGGCTGACGGTGATCTGGGTTTCCAGGGTATTGCGGGTAACGGTTGCGGTTCTCATGGCTCAGGCGAAGTAAGCGTCCAGGGCCGCCAACATGGCGTCGTTTTCCTGCGGCGCGCCCACGGTCAGGCGCAGGCATCGCTCCAGCAAGGGGTGGCTGCCGTGCAGTTGCTTGATCAGGATGCCGCTGGCCTTGAAATGCTGGTACAAGGCCGGCGCGTCCGGCACCCGGATGGTGATGAAATTGGCTTCCGACGGGAAGGCTTCGATGGCGGCGTGGCGCGCCAGCCCGGTGGCCAGCCGGCCGCGTTCCTCGCACAGTTCCGCGGCCTGGCGGTTGAACACCTCGATATGGCGCAGCGAGAAGCGCGCGGCGGCCTGGGTCAGCACATTGACGTTGTACGGCGGGCGCACCTTGTCCAGTTCCCGGATCCAGTCGGCGGGGCCGGCGGCGTAACCCAGGCGGATGCCGGCCAGGCCCAGCTTGGACAGCGTGCGCATCACGATCAGATTGTCGCGCAGGCCGGCCAGGTTCATGAAGCTGTCGCTGGCGAAAGCCTGATAGGCCTCGTCCACCACCACCAGGCCGGGCGCGGCCTCGCAGATCGCTTCCACCTCGGCGCGGGCGAAGCGCGGGCCGGTCGGGTTGTTGGGGTAGGACACGAACACCACCGCCGGCTGATGCTCGGCGATGGCCGCCAGCGTCGCCCGCAGGTCCAGGCTGAAATCGGAACGCAGCGGCACGCCGACGTAGTCCAGGCCGGAGAACAGCGCGTTCATCTTGTACATCACGAAGGACGGCTCCAGCGCCAGCAACTTGGCGCCGGGACGGGCCAGCGCCTGCGCCACCAGGGTGATCAGCTCGTCGGAGCCGTTGCCCAGCAGCACTTCGGCCGGCTCCGGGATGGAAAACGCCTGCTTCAGCTGGGCTTTCAGCGTGCCGCCGGACGGGTCCGGATAACGGTTGACGGCGACGTCGGCCAGCGTCCGCGCCAGTTCCTGGCGCAGCTCGGCCGGCAGCGGCCACGGATTCTCCATGGCGTCCAGCTTGATGTAGCCGTCGGCGGAGGCTACCGGGTAGGCGCTGATGGCGGCGATCTCATCGCGCACCAGCTGTCGGACGGACTTTTTCATGACTTCGCAATCGGCCTGGCGGCCAACAAAAGCCCCGCGGGCGGAGCCGTGTTATCGGAAAAGACGAAAAGCTATAGTAGCGTGTTCATTCGCTTTCAGCTACTCGACCCAATTCGCCCGTTCCCGCAGCCGCGCCGGCAGCTCTATGCGGTCTCGCGCCAGGCCTTCGCGGCTGAAAACATAGCGGCCTTCCGACGGCGTCACCGGGAACAGGCTGGCCACCGGCTTGCCGTGGAACAACACTTGCTCGGCCAGCTTGGCCGCCTCGCGGCCCTGCTCGTAGCCGGATAGCACCAGGCCGCCGGCGGCCTTGTCCTTGCCCACGGCGAAATCCCAGAACGCGAACAGCGGCAGCTTGGCGTGGGCGGCGGTCCAACGCAGCACTTCATCGCCGGGCACCACCTTGCCGCCGGCGTCGCGCAGGGTGAAGTAAAGGCCGACCCAGACCGCCTGATAGCGGCCGGCGGCGCCCAGCACCCGCCGCTGCCAGTCCGCGTAGGAGCCGGTCAAGGCCAGGTCGACGTGGATATTGGCCAGCAGCATGGTGTCGCGGCCGACGAAGGTCTCGTCGCGGATGATGCGCGAGGTGAGATCGTCGTCGAACAGCACCAGCGCGCTGCGCAGGCCTTTGACGGTTTTGCCCAATTCGAAGACGCTGCGCAGAATCAACGGCCGCTCCAGCACGCCGCTGACGCCCGACGCCGCGCCCGGGAAGTAATTGCGCGGATTGTTGTTGATGCCCAGATAGATCACCGGGACGCCCCGCTGGGCCAGCTTGCTGCCCACTCTTTGCAAGGCGGCGTCGTCGCCGACGATGACGAGCTCAGGTTTTATTTTCGCCGCCATCGCCAGCGCTTCGTCGGCGCGCGCCTGATGCTGGGCCGGCGGCAGACGCTTGGTGTCCATCGCGTAATAGCTCAGCTGCGCGCGCTTGCCCAGGCGCTCCTGCAGGGCGCGGCGGTAATCCTGATCCCAGGGGTAGTCGCTGTGATAGCTCTCCACCACCAGCACCCGCGGTTGCGCCCCTGCCGCCGCGGACAAGAAAAAGGCCAGACAGAGTCCGGCCATGATGCGTTTCAGCCCAGCCATCGCCTTCTCCGGTTACCTATCCAGATTAAGCGATGAAGCGGCGTTTCGCCTCCAGCGGCGCTAGGCGTCCAGCCTCAGCTCCGCCGCGCGCGCATGCGCGCTCAGGCCTTCGCCGTGGGCCAGCAGGCTGGCGACCTGGCCCAGCGTCTGCGCGCCGGCCTGGGACACCCGGATCAGGCTGCTGCGCTTCTGGAAGTCGTACACGCCCAGCGGGCTGGCGAAACGCGCGGTGCGGCTGGTGGGCAGCACGTGGTTGGGGCCGGCGCAATAATCGCCCAGGCTCTCCGAAGTGAAACGGCCCATGAAGATGGCGCCGGCGTGACGGATCAACGGCAACAGCTCGTCCGGATGGGCCACCGACAGTTCCAGATGCTCGGGCGCGATGTAGTTGGCGATCTCACAGGCTTGCGCCAGATCGCCGACCTGGATCAGCGCGCCGCGATTGCCGAGGCTGGCCTCGATGATGGCGCGGCGCGGCATCTGCGGCAGCAGTCTGGCGATGCTGGCCTCGACCTGGGCGATATAGTCCGCCGACGGGCACAGCAGGATGGCCTGGGCGATTTCATCGTGCTCGGCCTGGCTGAACAAATCCATGGCCACCCAGTCCGGCGGGGTGTCGCCGTCGCAAATCACCAGGATTTCGGACGGGCCGGCCACCATGTCGATGCCCACCACGCCGAAGACCCGGCGCTTGGCCGCGGCGACGTAGGCGTTGCCCGGGCCGGTGATCTTGTCGACCTGGGGCACGGTCTCGGTGCCGTAGGCCAAGGCCGCCACCGCCTGGGCGCCGCCGCAGGTGAACACCTTGTCCACGCCGGCGATGTAGGCGGCGGCCAGCACCAGATCGTTGCGCTCGCCGTCCGGCGTCGGCACCACCATGATGATTTCGCCGACGCCGGCCACCTTGGCCGGCATCGCGTTCATCAACACCGAGCTGGGATAGGCGGCCTTGCCGCCCGGCACGTAGATGCCGACGCGGTCCAGCGGCGTCACCTGCTGGCCCAGCAAGGTGCCGTCCTCGTCCTGATAACTCCAGGAATGCGCCAGTTGCTTCTCGTGATAGCGGCGCACCCGTTCCGCCGCGGTGCTCAGCGCGTGGCGCACCGGATCGCTCAGCCGGTGGAAGGCGGCTTCCAGTTGCTCGCGCGACAGCGTCAGATCGGCCATCGAGACCGCGCGCATGCGGTCGAAGCGGTTAGTGTAGTCGATCACCGCGGCGTCGCCGCGCGCCTTGACGTCGTCGCAGATGGCGGCGACGGCGGCGTCGACGGCCGGGTCCTGCGCGGTTTCAAAGGCCAGCAGCGCCTGCAGGCGGGCGGTGAAATCGGCTTGGGAAGAGGACAGTTTCAGCATGGAGCGGACCTCAGGCCGGCACGGCGCCGGCGAATGCGTCCAGCACCGGCTGGATCACGTCGTGTTTGAGCTTGAGCGCGGCCTGGTTGACCACCAGCCGCGAACTGATGTCGACGATGTGTTCGACCGCGACCAGATCGTTGGCGCGCAGCGTGCCGCCGGTGGAGACCAGGTCCACGATGGCGTCGGCCAGGCCGACCAGCGGCGCCAGCTCCATCGAACCGTAGAGCTTGATGATGTCCACATGCACGCCCTTGCGGGCGAAATGCTCGCGCGCGATCTGCGGATACTTGGTGGCGATCTTCAGGCGCGCGCCGCGGCGCACCGCGGCCTCGTAGTCGAAGCCGTTCTGCACCGCCACCATCATATTGCATTTGGCGATATTGAGATCCAGCGGCTGGTACAGGCCGGCGCCGCCGTGCTCGATCAGCACGTCGCGGCCGGCGATGCCCAGATCGGCGGCGCCGTACTGGACATAGGTCGGCACGTCGGACGCGCGCACGATCACCAGCCGCACGCCCGGATGGTTGGTGCCGATGATCAGTTTGCGCGAGGCTTCCGGGTCCTCCGCCGGCAAAATGCCGGCGGCGGCCAGCAGGGGCAGGGTCTCTTCAAAGATGCGCCCTTTGGACAGGGCAATAGTCAGCTTCATGATGTCTTGCGGCAAGGATGACGAAATCGAGGTTAAGGCGAAGCGGCGCGCGGATTCAGCCGACCAGCGCGCGGCGTTCGCGCTCCAGCAGGCCGACGTAGCGCTGAATCAGCGTCTCCATCGCCGGCGTCAGCCCCAGATAGGAGCAACCGATGCGCACAGCCTCGTTGCCGTTGCGCAGCTTGGCGGCCAGCCGGTGACGGACTTCCAGCCCGATATGCAGCCCGCCCAGCGGTTTCAGGTCCAGCGTGCAGCGCTGGTATTGCTGGCCGATGTCGAAGCCGGGCGTGGCCGGCTGCGGCAGCCACATGCTGACGCCGCCCAGGCTGACGTCGAACAAGGCCAGGTCGATCGGCTTGTGCGGGTAATCGGCCACATGGCACATCACCGGGCTGGCCGCCGGGGTCTGGATGCGGAAGAATTCGCGGCGCTGCAGCTTGATCACCTGCTCGGGCAAATCCGCCTGGAAGGCGGGCTGGCCCTCCCAGTCTATGCGGCGCACCTGGCCGGTGACGAACTGGGTCTTGACGCCCTCCGGCGAGCAGACGAAGACATTGCGCTCGCTGGCCAGCAGATGTTCATTGGTCTCCGGGTCCGCGCCCCAGTCGAACACCAGCGTGCCCGCCTTGTGGTCCACCTCCAGGAAACGAGTCAGGATGAAGGTTTTTCCCTTATTGGAAAACACCGTCACCATGTGGCCGTTCTTAGCGATGCCGGCCAGATGATGGGCGATCTCCACCGACGTGGACAGCGTGTATTTGGCGAGGTCCAACGATGGCTGCGAGCCGGATGTTGCGCCAGCGTTATGGTCGTTGCTCACTTTGATCCGACTTTCATGTCTGCGTCAGTTTCCGATACGCCAAGTTTAGCGTAACAACTGGCCAATATCATGAGCCAAGCTCGCCGACGGCGTGCCATAGGCCTCAAACACTCGCAAACGGCCCTGTTTATCCAACAGATAGGAGCCGGCGCTGTGGTCCACGCTATAGCCTCCGCCCGGCTGGCTCACCCGCTGGGCGACGACCTTGTATTGATTCTTGATCTGCTCGACCTCGCCGGCCGTGCCGGTCAGGCCGACGAAGCTTCGATTGAAATGCGGCACATAGCCGGCCAACACCTGCGGCGTGTCGCGTTCCGGGTCTATGCTGACGAACAGCACCTGCACCTGGCTGGCCTGCTCGCCCAGCTGCTTCACCGCCGCCGCGTATTCCAGCATGGTGGTGGGGCAGACGTCCGGGCAATGGGTGTAGCCGAAGAACAGCGCCACCACCTTGCCCTGGTATTGGGACAGGCTGCGGCGCTGGCCTTGGTGGTCGGTCAGCGTGAAATCGCCGCCTATCGACGCGCCGGCGACGTCGGTGCCTTTCAAATCCAGCTTGGGTTCATTCGGCGAGCACGCGGCCAGCCACAACGGCAGCAGCAGCCAGCCGGCGAGTTTTATCAATTTGCGCATCAGGAAACGGGTATCAGCCAGTAATGGTCTATCAGCAGGGCCGCGAACAGCCAGGTCAGATACCAGATCGACCAAGCGAAGGCGCGGCGGGCCAGAGCGTCAGCATACTGGCGATGCAGGCGCACGGCAAGGAAGAGCAGCCGCGCGTCCAGCGCCAGCGCCGCCAGCAGATAGAGCCAGCCGGCCGCGCCCATCGCCACCGGCAACAGGGTGATGGCCGACAACAGCAGCGAGTACAGCAAGATGGACAGCGTGGTGAAACGCTGGCCGTGGGTCACCGGCAGCATGGGCAGCCCGGCGCGGGCGTAATCGTCGCGGCGGTACAGCGCCAGCGCCCAGAAATGCGGCGGCGTCCAGGCGTAGATGATCAGGAACAGCACCAGCGCGAACGCGTGCACCTCCCCGGTCATCGCCGCCCAGCCCAGCACCGGCGGCATCGCGCCGCTGGCGCCGCCGATCACGATGTTCTGCGGCGTATTGGGCTTGAGCAGCAGGGTGTAGACGATGGCGTAGCCGACGAAGGTGGCCAGCGTCAGCCAGGTGGTCAAGGCGTTGACCAGGCCGGCCAGCAAGGCCATGCCGATGCCGCCGGCGGTCAGCGCGATGACCAGGGTCTCGGCCGCGCCGGCCTCGCCGCGGGCGGTGGCGCGCCAGGCGGTGCGGCGCATATTGGCGTCCACCGTGCGCTCCACCAGGCAATTGATCATCGCCGCCGCGCCGGCCACCAGCGCGATGCCGGCGGTGGCCGGCAACAGGCGCGCCGGATCCGGCCAGCCCGGCCCCGCCAGAAACATGCCGATCACCGCGCAGAATACGATCAGCCCCACCACCCGGGGCTTGGCCAGTTGCATCAAGGCGACCGCGTGCTGGCGCGCCTGCTGAAGCTCCGCTGCGTTCATGTTTTTCCCCCCTCAGGATGCGGCGCTCAAACCCATTCGCGATGGTTTTTGGAAAGACGGGGCAAAGGCCCGACCGGCCGCGCCTGCGCGGCGCGCGCCGGCCTCAGCCGCAGCGCCAGCAGGCTGCTGATCAGCAGCAGACAGGCGGCGCCGGCGTTGTGCAGCACCGCCACCGGCAAGGGCAGCGCCAGCAACACATTGGCGATGCCCAGCCCGATCTGCAGCGACAGCGCCGCCAGCAAGCAACACAGGTGGCCGCGCAGCGCCGGCAGCCGCCAGCCGGCGCGCGCCGCGCTCAGGCACAAGACGGTCACCAGGGCGGCGCCCAGCCGGTGCAGCCAATGCACCGCCACCAGATTGCCCACCGCCAGCGGGCTGCCGTCCGGCGCCTCGCCCAAGGCGCGGAACAGATGGAAAGCGTGTTCGAAGCGCATCTGCGGCCACCATTCGCCATTGCAGGCGGGAAAGCCCTGACAGGCCAGCGCGGCGTAGTTGGTGGACACCCAGCCGCCCAGGGCCAATTGCAAAGCCACCGCCAGCGCCAGAGCGCGCGCCAGCCAGCTCAACGACGCAGGCGCGTCCACCGGAGCGAGCCGCGGCGACAGCGCCAGCCAGGCCAGCAGCAGCAGCACCGACACGCCCCCGATAAGGTGCAGGGTGACGATGGCCGGCTTGAGCAGCAAGGTCACCGTCCACATGCCCAGCAAGCCCTGGAGCAGCACCACCGCCAACAGCGTCCCGACGACGCGGCGGTGGCGTTTCCGCCGCCACGCCTGCCAGCCGATGGCGACGATCAGCGCGCCGAGCGCGCCGGCCAGATAGCGATGGCTCATTTCCTTCCAGGCCTTGCCCAGGCTGACCGGGCCGTCCGGGCTCTGGGCTTGCTGTTGCTGAATGCGTTCCGCGGCGTGATGCGGGGAGATCTGGCCGTAACAGCCCGGCCAGTCCGGACAGCCCAGCCCGGCGTCGGACAGGCGCACATAGGCGCCGAAAGGCACGACCACGCATGCCAGGATGAATGCCAGCCAGATCAGTCGCCTCATGCTGCTCTCCCCTTGTCGAGCGGCCAAGAAACTGCGGATGTCGCGGGCCGCGCGGGCGCCGCGGCTTAACGAGCTCAACCGATGCCGTTATTGGTTTTCAGCACGCGGCCTATTTCCTGAATCACTTTCTTGGGATCGGCGGCGTCGGGATAGAACAAGACCTGGTTGCCCAAGGGGTCCACCAGGTAGTAGCCGCCGCCGTCGACGTCCGTCTGCGCGGTTTGCACGATGTGGGTGGCGTCCACCTCCTCGTGCGCGGCGCTCTCCTGCCAGCCCAGCCGGGTCAGACGGCCGGCGGCCTCGCCCTGCGCGCGCTGAATCTGGCGCATCGCGAAAAAGCGCTGCTGGCAGCGTGTCTGGCAGCCCGGTTCTATCCTGGCCGCCAGTACCCATTTGCCGCGCGGCCATCCTTGCGCGCCGGTCAGCGCGAACGGCCGCGTCGGCAACAATTGGCCGTAGCTCTTGCCGCCCTGCGGCGGCATCAGCCGGTAAGCCGCCCAAGAGGCGAGCACCGGCGCCAGGCAGATGGCCGCCATCAGCAGCAGCTTGAGCCGGCCGCGGCGCCGGGACGGCTCGGGGGACGCTTCATCGACGCGGCTCATGGGAACGTCTCCTCAGCGAATGCAAGGACAGCAGCAATAACAGGCCCAGCAGCAGCCACTGCGCCGCATAGGCGTAATGGCGCTCCGGCATGAATTCCGGCAGCACCGGCCAATGCCGCAGCGGGTCCGGCGAGTGCTCCAGCACCACCACGCCCTGATGCCAATGGCCGGGGTAGCGCTGGCGCAGCGCGGCCATGTCGATGGCGTCGACGCGGCCCTCCACGCCGGCCACCGCGCCGGGCAGCACGAAGTGGCGCGGCAGCGGCATCCAGTGTCCGCGCAAGGTCAGCGTTTTCGGATCGACGGCGGGCGGTGTCACGCCGTCGGCCAGCCAGCCCAGGTCCAACAGGGCCATCGCGCCGTCCTCCAGCCGCCAGGGCTGCAGCATGCGCCGGCCCTTGACCTCGCCCAGATAGCTGTTTTCCAACAGCAAGGCCGGGCCGGCCGGCTGCGCGCCGGGCAGCGCCACCCGGCTGAATTCCGGCTGCGGGCGGGCCTCGCGATAAATCAGGCTGACCGGCGGCACGCCGATGGCGCTGGTCAGCGAGCGCAATAATTCGGCCTTTTCCTGCGCGCGCTGCCATTGCCAGGCCGCCAAAAAGAAAGGCAGCACCGCCATGGCCAATAAACACAGCCAAACCAGCCGTTTGCCGCTAGACTTCAAAGCTGTAGATCGACGGCCCAATCGACCGGGGGATTCCGCAATGAAACTTGTCATTCTGTTCTTGCTCGCCTGCATCGTGCTTGCCCTGTTCTGGGGCCTGACCGGCCTGCTGAAGTCCGATCAAGGCTCTCAACGTCTGGTTCGCTCCCTCACTTTGCGCATCGGCCTGTCCATCGGCCTGTTCCTGCTCTTGCTGCTGGGCGCGCTGTTCGGCTGGTGGCGCCCTCATCAAGCTTAGCCGAGCCGGCCGCCCTCGTCCCGGCGCGGCCCCTGGCCTTTGGTCCGGCCGCGCGGTTCACAGCCAGTAGACGAAGACGAACAGCAACAGCCACACCACGTCGACGAAGTGCCAGTACCAGGCCGCCGCCTCGAAGGCGAAATGATGCTGGCCGTCGAAATGCCCGCGCATCACCCTCAGCCACACCACCGCCAGAATGATGGTGCCCAAGAGCACGTGCAGGCCGTGAAAACCGGTCAGCATGAAGAAAGTCATGCCGTAAGCGCCGGAGGCCAGGCTCAGATTCAACTCGCTCATCGCGTGGCCGTATTCGTACATCTGCAGGCAGAGGAACAAGCTGCCCAGCAACACGGTCAACAGCAGCCCCAGCTTCAATTGCGCGCGCCGGCCTTGCAGCAGCGCCCAATGCGCCCAGGTCACCATCGCGCCGGAACTCAACAGGATCAGGGTATTCAGCGCCGGCAGGCCCCAGGCCCCCATCGCCTGATAGGGCTTGGTGATGCCCGGCCCGGTCAGCAGCGGCCAGGACGGCTCGAAATCCGGGTACAAGATTTTGTAGTCCATCTCGCCCAAGGTCGGCACCGACACCACCCGCACCCAGTACAAGGCGCCGAAGAAGGCGCCGAAGAACATCACCTCGGAGAAGATGAACCAGCCCATGCCCCAGCGGAAGGACATGTCTTCCTTGCCCTGGTAGTCGCCGTGCCGGCTTTCGCGGATCACGTCGCCGAACCAGCCGAACAACATATAGATCAGTATCAGCGCGCCCACGCCCAGCGACAGTTTGCCCAGCGGCTGGCCGTTGACGGCGAAAGCCGCGCCCAAGCCCAGGCAGAACAGCGCCACCGCGCCCACCGCCGGCCAGCGCGATGGCTGCGGCACAAAGTAATGCGTCTGTTCCCGCTCGTTCGCTGTCGTCATTGCGTTCTCCCTGCACACCGATTAGGACGTGGCCAGCCGCACCACCAATAGCAACACGCCGATAAAAGTCGCCGCCAGCAGCAGCGCGGTCAGTATCAGCTGCAGCGGCGAGAGCTTGCTGTCCTCGCGCGCGTCCGCCTTGCGGCGCACGCCGAAAAAGGCGGACAACACCGCCAAAACGCCTTGCCATGCCCTCATGAGCCCGCTCCCGCATTGCCCGGCACGTCAAACACGGTATAGGCCAGCGTGATGCTGTCTATTGAGGCCGGCAAGCGCTTGTCGACGACGAACACCACCGGAAAGCGTCTGGTTTCGCCGGGCGCGAAGGCCTGCTGGCGGAAGCAGAAGCACTCCAGCTTCTTGACGTACTCGCCGGCGGCGGCGGGCAGATAGCGCGGAATCGCCTGCCCCACCACCCGCTGACCGCTGGCGTTGGTGATTTCGTACTCCACTTGCACGAACTGGCCCGGCTTCACCTTGAGCCGGGTCTGCAAGGGCCGCACCTGCCACGGCAGGCCGGCCTGCACCGTGGCGTCGAAAGTCATGTCCACCTCGTGCGCCGCCGCGCCGCCGTTTGTCGCCGTGTCGTCCAGGCTGTCCGCCTTGACCACGTCGTTGAGGCCGGTGACTTCGCACACCACCTTGTACAGCGGGATCAGCCCCCAGGCGAAAACGAACATCAGCAAGGCCACCACCGCCAGTTTCTTCATCAGCTGGCGGTTGCTGCGGCCCTGCTTGGCGGCGGCTTCCATCGCATCGTCCTCAGTGGTGCTCGCCGCCGGTGCTGGACACCACCACGCCGTTTTCAATCACCTCCAGCTGCGGCGCTTCGGCGAAGCTGTGATAGGGCGCCGGGGTGGGAATCGCCCACTCCAGCGTATTGGCGCCCTCCCACGGATGCTGCGGCGCGGGCTTGCCGTGGCGCAGCGAGCGCAGGATGTTGTAGAGGAAGATCAACTGCCCCAGGCCGAACATGAAGGCGCCGATGCTGGCCAGCTGGTTGAATTCGGTGAATTGCAGCGCGTAGTCGGGAATCCGCCGCGGCATGCCGGCGAGGCCGAGGAAGTGCATGGGGAAGAAGGTGACGTTGAACCACAGCAAGGACCACCAGAAATGCAGCTTGCCCAGGCCCTCGTGGTACATCTTGCCCGTCATCTTGGGAAACCAGTAATAGATGGCGGAGAACAGGCTGAACAGCGCCCCGGCCACCAGCACGTAATGGAAATGGGCGACCACGTAGTAGCTGGCGTGCAGCTGGATGTCCACCGCCGCCACGCTGAGGGTGACGCCGGACAGGCCGCCTATGGTGAACAGCAGGATGAAGCCGATGGCGAACAGCATGGGCGTTTCAAACGTCATGCTGCCCTCCCACATGGTGGCCACCCAGTTGAACACTTTGACCCCGGTGGGCACCGCGATCAGCATGGTCGCGTACATGAAGAACAGCTGGGCGGTGGCCGGCATGCCGGTGGCGAACATATGGTGCGCCCACACCATGAAGGACAGGATGCCGATGCTGGAGGTGGCGTAAACCATGGAGGCGTAGCCGAACAAGGGCTTGCGGGCGAAGGTGGGAATCACCTGGCTGACGATGCCGAAGGCCGGCAGCGCCATGATGTAGACCTCGGGATGGCCGAAGAACCAGAACACGTGCTGATACAGGATGGGGTCGCCGCCGCCGGCGGCGTTGAAGAAATGGGTGCCGAAGTGACGGTCGGTCAACACCATGGTGACCACGCCGGCCAGGACCGGCATCACCGCGATGATCAGGTAGGCGGTGATCAGCGAGGCCCAGGCGAACATCGGCATCTTCATCATGGTCATGCCCGGCGCGCGCAGATTGAGGATGGTGACGATGATGTTGATCGACCCCATGATGGAGCTGACGCCCATGATGTGGATGGCGAAGATGGTCATGTCCATGCCCATGCCCATCTGGGTGGACAAGGGCGCGTACAGCGTCCAGCCGGCCGCCGCCGCGCCGCCGGGCACGATGAAGGACAGCAGGAGCAGCAGCGCCGCCGGCGGCAGCAGCCAGAAGCTCCAGTTGTTCATCCGGGCGAAAGCCATGTCCGGCGCGCCTATCATCAGCGGCAGCATCCAGTTGGCCAGGCCGGTGAAGGCCGGCATGATGGCGCCGAACACCATGATCAGGCCGTGCAAGGTGGTGAACTGGTTGAACAGCTCCGGCTGGAAGAACTGCAGGCCGGGCTGGAACAGTTCGGCGCGGATGCACAGCGCCATCACCCCGCCGGACAGGAACATGATGAAGGAGAACCACAGATACATCGAACCGATGTCCTTGTGGTTGGTGGCCGCCAGCCAGCGCATGATGCCGCGCGGGCGCTCGTGATGCCCCGGCGCGTGCCCGGCATGGCCGGCGTCATCGACAATTGCCATATCGCTCTCCTTGCATGGGTTCGCCGCCGCTCCCGGCCTCAGCCGGTGGCGCCGCGGGCCGCCTTGATCTCTTTGGGCTGCACCAATTCGCCGGTGTGGTTGCCCCAGGCGTTGCGCTCATAGGTGATCACCGCTGCGATGTCGGTATCCGACAGCTGCTTGCCCCAGGCTTGCATCGCCGGGTTTTTCTGACTGCCGAACAAGACGATGTGGATGTGCGCCGGCTTGTCGGCGGTGGCTATCTTGGAACCGTCCAGCGCCGGGAAGGCGCCGGGCAGGCCCTTGCCGTTGGCCTGATGACAGGCGACGCAGTTCTGGGCGTAGACCTTTTCGCCGCGGGCTTTCAGATCGGCCAGCGTCCACACCTTGTTGGGATCGTCCGCCGCCGCGGCCATTTGCTTTTTCTTGGCTTCCAGCCACTTGGCGTAGTCGTCCGGCGTCTTGGCCTCCACCACGATGGGCATGTAGCCGTGGTCCTTGCCGCACAACTCGGAGCACTGGCCGCGATAGGTGCCGGGCTTGTCTATGCGAAACCAGCTGTCGCGCAAAAAGCCGGGAACCGCGTCCTGCTTGACGCCCAGCTGCGGCACCCACCAGGAGTGGATCACGTCGTTGGCGGTCAGCAGCAGCCGTACTTTCTTGCCGGTGGGCACCACCAGCGGCTCGTCCACTTCCAGCAAGTAATTGACCGGTTTGGCCGCGGCGTTGGCGATGGCCTCGCGCGGCGTGGACAAATGGCTCATGAAGCCGAAGTTATCGTCCAGGTAGTCGTAGCGCCACTTCCATTGATAGCCGGTGACCTTGACCGTCATGTCCTCGCCGCGCGTGCTCTTCTGCGACAACACCGCCTTGGTGGCCGGCCAGGCCATGCCGATCAGGATCAGCAGCGGAATCACCGTCCAGATGATTTCCACCGTGGTGTTTTCATGGAAGTGCTTGGCCTGATGGCCGGCGGCTTTGCGGTGGCGGACGATGGCGTACATCATCACCAGGAACACCAGCGCGAAGATGACGCAGGTGATCACCAGCAACATGGTGTGCAGGTCGTATTGCTGACGGGCAATGGGAGTGACGGGGGCTTGCAGATTCAACTCGGCCGCTGACGCGCAGGATATCGGCAGCCAACAGCAAAGGACGCGCATACAGGACATGGAGCCCCCCTAGAAATCCTCAACTGACATGAAATGGTGCTGACTGGTCCGGTCTATTCCCATGACCGGTTAATGGCATGCTAGAAAAAAAGGTCAAGGAAAACAAGAAAATGTCTTGCGGCAACGCAATAAAATATTACGGATGGGAATCGCGGCGCGCGTCGTTCCGCGCCCGGCGGCTCAGTTGGATTCGCCGGCCAGGTGCGGCACTTCCAGCAATAGCGGCGCCGGCATGTGTCTTTGCAGGGTTTCCAGGTTCTGCTCGTAGGCCTGTTGCTGCGGCACCACTCGATTGGCCACCCAGCCGGCCAGCGGCAGCCCGGTGTCCAGCACCGCGCGCGCGGTCAGCAAGGCGTGGTTGATGCAGCCCAACCGCATGCCCACCACCAGAATCACCGGCAGTTGCAAGGCCTTGGCCATATCGGCCATGAACAGCCGGTCGGACAGCGGGGCCATCCAGCCGCCCGCCGCTTCCACCACCACCACGTCGGCGCAGGCGGCCAATTGCTGGTAATGGTCGACGATCACGTCCAGCCGGATATCCACGCCGGCCTCGCTCGCGGCGATATGCGGCGACACCGGCGGCAGGAATCGATAGGGGTTCATCAGTTCCAGATCGGACTGGCCGGTGGCGGCGGTCAGCCGCGCCACGTCGTCGTTCCACCAGCTGCCGTCGGCCAGCAGTTCGCAGCCGGAAGCCACCGGTTTCATCGCCAGCACGCGTTTGCCTTCGGCCTGCCATTGGCGGATCAATTGCACGGCGACGTGGGTCTTGCCGATTTCGGTATCGGTGCCGGTGATGAAGAAGGCTGCGGACATGGACGCTTTCCGTAATGGGGAAGGAGAGAGCTGGCAGTCTAGCGCCGGCCCGTCCGCGCGTAAAACGCAAAAACCCCGGCTCCGCCGCGCAACGACGCCGACCTCATGGGTCGGCTGTCCGCCGCGCGGCCTTGTGAGCCGGGGCAAAAAGGGTCGGCCTTGTGGGCCTGATGGACTTCACACTCGATAAAGTGAACTCCCTGGGCCGGACGGTCTAACGCTGACTGCACGCCGACAAGGACGGGATGGAAAACCTTGTCGACGATGCGCCGCGCTGGCCGCCTCGGCCGGAAAACCTCATACCAGCGCTTGTGCGTTCAGCTTTTGCTCCTGGTTCATCAATTTGTTCAAGGCCGACAAATAGGCCTTGGCCGAGGACACGATGATGTCGGTGTCCGCGCCCAGGCCGCTGACGATGCGGCCGTCTCGCGCCAGGCGCACCGTCACTTCGCCTTGGGATTCGGTGCCCTTGGTGATGGCGTTCACCGAGTACAGTTCCAGTTCCGCGCCGCTGGCGGCCACGCTTTCAATCGCCTTGAAGGCGGCGTCCACCGGACCGGAGCCGCTGGATTGGGCGCGGCGCTCTTCGCCGTGCGCCAGGAAGACGATGGAGGCCACCGGCGCTTCGCCGGTTTCGGTGGCGATCTTCAAGGACACCAGTTTGTAATCCTCTTCGCGGACGGTGCTGAACTCGTCCGACACCAGCGCGTGCAGGTCCTCGTCGAAAATCTCGCGCTTGCGGTCCGCCAGCTCCTTGAAACGGGCGAAGGCGGCGTTCAGCGCTTCTTCGCTGTCCAGCACGATGCCCAGCTCGATCAGCTTGGTCTTGAAGGCGTTGCGGCCGGACAATTTGCCCAGGGTCAGGCGGTTGGTGCTCCAGCCCACCGATTCGGCGGACATGATCTCGTAGGTTTCGCGGTGCTTGAGCACGCCGTCCTGATGAATGCCGGACTCGTGGGCGAAGGCGTTGGCGCCGACGATGGCCTTGTTGGGCTGCACCGGATAGCCGGTCACCGTGGACACCAGCTTGGAGGCCGGCACGATCTGGGTGGCGTCGATGCCGGTTTCCAGCGCGAACACGTCCTTGCGGGTGCGCACCGCCATCACCACTTCCTCCAGGCTGGCATTGCCGGCACGCTCGCCCAGGCCGTTGATGGTGCATTCCACCTGGCGCGCGCCGCCCAGCACCGCGGCCAGGCTGTTGGCCACCGCCATGCCCAGATCGTTGTGACAGTGGGCGGACCAAACCACTTTGTCGCCGCCCGGCGTCTTGGCGATCAATTCGCGGAAGAAAGCCTCGGTGATGAAGGGCACCGCGTAACCGACGGTGTCCGGCACGTTCAGCGTGGTGGCGCCGGCCTTGATCACTTCGCCGAAAATGCGCGCCAGGAAGTTGATGTCCGAGCGCAGCGCGTCTTCGGCGGAGAACTCCACGTCGTCGGTGTATTCGCGGGCGATTTTCACCGCCGCCACCGCCGCCGCCACCACTTCGTCCGGGCTCATGCGCAGCTTCTTCTCCATATGGATGGGGCTGGTGGCGATGAAAGTATGGATGCGGCCGCGCGCCGCCGGCTTGATCGCTTCGCCCGCGGCGCGGACGTCGCGCTCGTTGGCGCGGGCCAGACTACAGACGGTGGAGTCCTTGATCACCTCGGCGATGGCGTGGATGGCGTCGGCGTCGCCCGGGCTCGCCGCGGCGAAACCGGCTTCGATGATGTCCACGCCCAGACGCTCCAGCTGGCGGGCAATCCGGATCTTTTCTTCCTTGGTCATCGATGCGCCCGGCGATTGCTCGCCGTCGCGCAAGGTGGTGTCGAATATATAAAGACGATTGCCCATCTGGCTGTTTCTCCCTGGTCCCTGCATTGCAATTTCCGCGCCTGTCCCGACGCCGATCAGATAATCGTTGAAATCGAAGCGTTTACCCTGGCTGGCCGCCATCACCGCCAGCTTGTTGAGCTGGGCCAATGGCAGGCTGCCGCGTTCTCTCCATTTGTATATCGCCGCCCGAGTCACCGGCTCATCGGCGAACAAGCGATTCAGATCCTCAGCCAGCTGTCCCGGCCCGCCGAAGTCCGCAATCAAGCGTTCAATGTCCAATTGCATCATGTGCTCCCGCAGCAAATTTTGATCCAGCCTACCGGCAAGCAAGACATAAAGTCAAATCTGCACGCTGAAAACTGTGATTAAAACGTTACACCCGATGTCCAAGCCAAAAATATCGGACATTATGTCTATTTTTGTCTAGCAATTGCCTAAGCTTTAAGCAAAGCGCAAGCGATCAGACGCCGGCAGATCGGTTATACTCTTGGGTTTAGTCAGATTGATCGAGGACAAACCAGTGTCCGAACGCCTGTTCGTGCTGTTGCAACATCTGATGCCCAAGCTGGCCATGACCCGATTGGCGGGCCGCATCGCCAACTGGGAAGGCGGCAGCCTGACGCAATGGATCATCCGCCGCTTCATCGCCCGCTATCAGGTGGACATGAATGAAGCCGCCGCCAGCGATCCCTCCGCCTACGCCAGCTTCAACGCCTTCTTCACCCGCGCCCTGCGCGCCGACGCGCGCCCGCTCTCGAGCGAACGGCTGGCGTGCCCGGTGGACGGCGCCATCAGCCAGTTCGGCCGTATCGAGCAGGGGCAGATTTTCCAGGCCAAGGGCCGCAGCTACTCCGCCCAGGCGCTGCTGGCCGGCGACGCCGAATCCGCGCGCCGTTTCGACGACGGCCATTTCGCCACCATCTACCTGAGCCCGCGCGACTACCATCGCATCCACATGCCTTGCGACGGCCGCCTGCTGCGGATGAGCTATGTTCCGGGCGAGCTGTATTCGGTGAACCCGGCCACCGCCCGCGGCGTGGACCGCTTGTTCGCGCGCAATGAACGCGTGGTCTGCCTGTTCGAGGGACAGGACGGACGGCCCTTCGCGCTGGTGCTGGTGGGCGCCACCATCGTCGGCAGCATGGCCACCGTCTGGCACGGCGTGGTCAATCCGCCGCGGCCGGGCCAGATCCGGCACTGGGACTACCGCGACCAGGACATCCGTCTGGCCAAGGGCGAGGAGATGGGCCGCTTCTTGCTGGGCTCCACCGTGGTCTTGCTGTTCCCGCAAGGCCCGCTGAGCTTCAACCCCGCCTGGCAAGCCGCCGGCGCGGTGCGCATGGGCGAGGCGATGGCCGACTGAAGGCTCTCGCTCCAAACGCAACGGCGCCCAGGGCGCCGTTTTTCATGGGCCGGCCTTGCGTCCGCGCCGTCCAAACGCAAAAAAGCCGGGAAATCTCCCGGCTTTGCTTAATGCGGCAGCCCGCGGACTCAGTTCTTGGACTGGTCCACCAGCTTGTTCTTGGCGATCCACGGCATCATCGCGCGCAGCTCGGCGCCCACTTTCTCGATCGGGTGATCAGCGGTCAGACGACGACGCGCGGTCATGCTCGGATAGTTGGTCTTGCCTTCCAGGATGAACATCTTCGCGTATTCGCCGGACTGGATGCGGTACAGCGCCTTCTTCATCGCGTCCTTGGTGGCGGAGGTCACCACTTCCGGGCCGGTCACGTACTCGCCGTACTCCGCGTTGTTGGAGATCGAGTAGTTCATATTGGCGATGCCGCCTTCGTACATCAGGTCGACGATCAGCTTCAGCTCGTGCAGACACTCGAAGTAAGCCATTTCCGGCGCGTAGCCGGCTTCCACCAGGGTTTCGAAGCCGGCCTTGACCAGCTCCACCGCGCCGCCGCACAGCACGGCCTGCTCGCCGAACAGATCGGTCTCGGTTTCCTCGCGGAAATTGGTCTCGATCACGCCGCCCTTGGTGCCGCCGTTGGCCGCCGCGTAGGACAACGCCACGTCGCGCGCCTTGCCGGACTTGTCCTGATAGACCGCGATCAGGGTCGGCACGCCGCCGCCCTTCAGGTATTCGGAGCGCACGGTGTGGCCCGGGCCTTTCGGCGCCACCATGATCACGTCGACGTCGGCCGGCGGCACGATCTGGTTGTAATGGATGTTGAAGCCGTGGGCGAAGGCCAGCGCCGCGCCCTTCTTCAGATTGGGCGCGATGTCCTTGCCGTAGACGTCCGGCTGCGATTCGTCCGGCAGCAGAATCATCACCACGTCGGCCTTCTTCACCGCCTCGGCCACTTCCTTGACCTTGTGGCCGGCCGCTTCCGCCTTCTTCCAGGAAGCGCCGTCCTTGCGCAGGCCCACCACGACGTCCACGCCGGAGTCTTTCAGGTTCTGCGCATGGGCGTGGCCCTGGGAACCGTAGCCGATGATGGCGACTTTCTTGCCCTTGATGATGGAGAGGTCAGCGTCTTTGTCGTAGAAAACTTTCATTTGCAATCCTTGATTTCGTTTGTTTAGGCGGCCCGGCCCTTGGCCGGCGCCCGCCTGCTTCAGATTTTCAGAACCCGCTCACCCCGACCAATGCCGGATGCGCCGGTACGGACCGTTTCCAGGATCACTGTGCGGTCCACCGCCTCGATGAAGGCGCCGAGCTTTTCGCTCGTACCGGTCAGCTCGATGGTGTAAGTCTTTTCCGTCACGTCGATGATGCGTCCGCGGAAGATGTCGGCCATGCGCTTCATCTCCTCGCGGTCCTTGCCGGTGGCGCGGACCTTGATCAGCATCAGCTCGCGCTCGATGTGCTCGGATTCATTGAGGTCTATCACCTTGACCACCTCGATCAGCTTGTTGAGCTGCTTGGTGATCTGCTCGATGACTTCGTCGGAACCGTGAGTGACGATAGTCATGCGCGACAGCGTCGGGTCCTCGGTCGTGGACACTGTCAGCGAATCGATGTTGTAGGCACGGGCCGAAAACAGGCCCACCACGCGGGACAATGCGCCCGCTTCGTTTTCCAGAAGAATGGATAGGATATGTCGCATACCGGCTGGCCTCAACACATATTGCCGTAGTCACGGTTGTTCTCGAAGGGCACGTTCTGCACCTCGCTCATGTGCTCGGGCAGGTCCATCTGATCCAGGCCCTTGCCGTTTTGCACCATCGGGAACACGTTCTCGGACTGGTCGGTACGGAAATCCAGAAACACCAGCCGCTCCTTCAGCTTCTGGCTGAACGCCTCCTTCAATACCGGCTCCACGTCGGCGGGGTCTTCCACCTTGAAGCCGATATGGCCGTAAGCCTCGGCGATTTTGACGAAGTCCGGCAAGGCGTCCATATAGGATTCGGAATAGCGCGTGCCGTAGAAGAACTGCTGCCACTGGCGCACCATACCCAGGTAGCGGTTGTTCAGCGCCAGCACCTTCACCGGGGTGTGGTACTGCTTGCAGGTGGACAGTTCCTGGATGTTCATCTGGATCGAGCCCTCGCCGGTGATGCAGGCGACGGTGGCGTCCGGATTGGCCAGTTGCGCGCCCATCGCCGCAGGCAGGCCGAAGCCCATGGTGCCGAGTCCGCCGGAGTTCAGCCACTGCTTGGGATTGTCGAACTTGTAGTACTGCGCCGCCCACATCTGGTGCTGGCCCACGTCGGATGTGACGATGGCCTTGCCGCCGGTGATTTCGTACAGCTTCTCCACCACGTACTGAGGCTTGATCAGCTCGGTGGACGGGGTGTACAGCAAACAGTTGTGGCCGCGCCATTCCTCAATCTGCTTCCACCAGCCGGCCAGGGCTTGAGCGTCCGGCTTCTGGCCGGATTGCTTCAGCAGGTCCAGCATGTCTTTCAGCACATGCTTGACGTCGCCGACGATGGGGATGTCCGCCTTCACCCGCTTGGAGATGGAGGACGGATCCACGTCGATGTGGATGATCTTCTTCGGCTGGCTGAGGAAGTGCGAGGGCACGCTGATCACGCGGTCGTCGAAACGCGCGCCTATGGCCACCAGTACATCGCAGTACTGCATCGCCATATTGGCTTCATAAGTGCCGTGCATGCCCAGCATGCCGAGGAACTGCGGATCGGAACCCGGATAGGCGCCCAGGCCCATCAGGGTGTTGGTACACGGCAAGCCCAGCGATTTGACCAGTTCGGTCACTTCGCCGGCGGCATTGCCCTGCACCGCGCCGCCGCCCACGTAAATAAAGGGGCGCTTGGCTTCCAACAGCAGGTTCACCGCTTTCTTGATCTGCCCCGGGTGGCCGCGGGTAGCCGGCACGTAGGAGCGGATATGCACGCTTTCCGGGTATTGGAATTCCGTGCGCTGCTGGGTGATGTCCTTGGGGATGTCAACCACCACCGGACCGGGACGACCGGTCTTGGCGATGTAGAACGCCTTTTTGATGGTAGCGGCTATTTCATTGACGTCCTTGACCAGGAAGTTGTGCTTCACGCACGGGCGGGTGATGCCCACCATGTCCACTTCCTGGAAGGCGTCCAGGCCGATGGCCGGAGACGGCACCTGGCCGGACAGCACCACCATGGGGATGGAGTCCATATAGGCGGTGGCAATGCCGGTCACGGCATTGGTCGCGCCGGGGCCGGAGGTGACCAGGGCCACGCCCACCTTGTCGCTGGAACGGGAGTAGGCATCGGCGGCATGCACCGCCGCCTGCTCATGCCTGACCAGCACATGTTTGAATTTGTCCTGCCGGAAAATGGCATCGTAGATTTCCAGCACCGCGCCGCCGGGGTAGCCGAAAACAAATTCGACACCTTCTTCCTGCAGGCAGCGGACAACCGCTTCCGCGCCCGATATCTGCATATCGCCTCTTGTCTTTGCGTTAGTTTCATCCCGTATCGGACGACCTTAGCGTATTGCTTTGAAACCGGTCAAGTGCTTTTGTGCAGGTGCAATATGCGTCTAAGCCTCGGTAAATTCAGGAAAAAAATCAGGCTTGGCCGAATCAGCGGCGCTCTGCTACCATCTTCTGTTGGCATCAACTCAAACTCTCATCCGATGGCTAGCCGCGAGGAAATGGCCGACTTCCTGGAGTCGGCGGAGAAACGCGCTTTCAAGCAGGCGTGGTATGCGGTCCAGAACGAAGACAGCGCATTGGATATCGTGCAGGACTCGATGATGAAACTGGCGGATCGCTATCCGCACGCCCCGGCGGCGGAACTGCCGCTGATCTTCCAGCGCATCCTGCAAAACACCATCCGCGATTTCTACCGCCGCAGCAAGGCGCGCCGTTTCGTCAGCACGCTGCTGTCTTCGCTGATCCCCGCCCGCGAGGAGGAGGACGGCCCGGACCCGCTGGAAGTGCTGGACGTGGCCGCTGACGAGGCGCACAGCAACCCCGAACTGTGGTGCGCGCGCAAGGAAACCGCCGTGTTGATCGAGGCCTCGCTGCAGTTGCTGCCCGCCCGTCAACGCGAGGCCTTTTTGCTGCGTTATTGGGAGGGTCTGGATGTCGCCGCCACCGCGCGCGTGATGGGCTGCTCGGAAGGCAGCGTGAAAACGCATTGCTCGCGCGCCAATCACACGCTGGCCGCCATCCTCGCGCAAAAGGGAGTGACGCTATGAAACCTTCCAATCCCCTGCCCGGCCATGTGTCCCGCGTGCTGGATCACGCCAGCGACGATCTCGACCCCGCGCTGGAACGCAAACTGCGCCAGGCGCGCGAACGCGCGCTGAGCCGCTTCGACGCCCATTCCCCCGGCGCCGCGCCCCCGCGCGAGCGGCTGGGCCTGTGGGCTCAACGCCATGTGTTGTCGCTCCGCCGCGGCGGCCTGGCCTTGGGCTTCGCGCTGTTGACCGGCGCCGGTATGATGCTGGCCGAAGACCTGCTGCTGGAGGAAGAAGCGGTGGACGCCGCGCTGCTGGCGCAGGATCTGCCCTTCGAAGCCTTGCTGGAACCGCATTTCAGCCGAGGCCTGCATGAATAGCGGCCGCCGCCTGCTGCTTGCCCTGTGCCTGAGCGGGCTGCTGACGCCGGCGGCCAAGGCCAGCCCGCCGGCCAACCCCAGCTGGGCGCAGTTGAGCGCGGAACAGCAACAGGTGCTGGCGCCGCTGGCCACGGAATGGGACCGCTACGCGCCGTATAAAAAGCAGAATCTGCTGGCCATCGTGCCGTCCTTCCAACAGCTGCCGGAGGCCCAGCGCCAGCGCGTGCAACAGAAGCTGAAAGCCTGGTCCGAACTGAGCCAGCAGCAGCGCGACGAAATCCGCGCCAACTGGAAAGCCTTGCAGCAGATGCCGCCCGAACAACGCCGGCAGGCCATCCAGCGCCTGCAACAACAACATAAAGCCCAAGATGCCTCCCGCTGACGCCCCCGCCCTGACTCCTCCGACACTGAAACGCAGCCTGGCCAGCCTGTTCTACGAATTGCTGCTGGTCGCCGCGCTCTTGCTCACCGTCACCGCGGCGCTGACGCCGTTGCAAACGCTGATCGGCCAGGGGCCGCTGTTCAAGGCCCTGCTGAAAGGCGTGCTCGCCGTCGCGCTGTTCGGCTACTTCGGCTATTGCTGGGTGCGCAGCGGCCAGACCGTGGCGATGAAGACCTGGCGCATCAAGCTGGTCAACGCCCGCGGCGGCGGCATTGTCTGGAAGCAGGCGGCGGCGCGCTACCTGATCGGCCTCACCTTGTTCGTCGGCATGCCGGCGGTGTCCTATCTCGGCTGGGCCAATGCCTACGGCCACCAGCCGCAGGCGCTGTGGCTGGCGCTGAGCTGGTGCCTGGTGCCCTTCCTGGCCAAGTTCTACGACCGCGACAAACTCTTCCTGCACGACAGACTGGCCGGCACCCGGCAGATCGTGCTGCCCAAGCCGCCGCATCCGGGCAAGAAGCGGCGCGGCGAGCCCACGCCGGGCTGACTAAGCCCGCGCCAGCAAAGGCTCCGTCTCGGCGAACTCCGCCAGAACGTCCAGCAAGACCCGCACCCGCGCCGGCGGATAACGCCGTTGCGGCCATACCGCGTACACCGGCTGCGCCGGCATTTCCCAGCCGGCCAAGACCTGCCGCAAGCCGCCTTCCGCCAACTGACGGTGGCACAGGCTATGGGGACAGACGGCAATGCCGACGCCGGCCTCGGCCAAGCGGCGCGGCAGCAGCATATCGTTGACCCGCAGCCGCGGCGGCGGCAACTCCCATTCCGCGCCGTCGTCCCGGCGCCGCAAATGCCAGCGCTCGAACGGCTCCGCCACCAGCAAGGCGTGACGCGCCAGCGCCTCCGGCGTCCGCGGCTCGCCTTGCGCCGCCAGATAGGCCGGCGCGGCCACCAGCAAAGTGCGCACCCAGCCCAGCCGCCTTTGGTTCAAGCTGGAGTCCGGCTGCTCCCCTACCCGCAAGGCCAGGTCCGCCATGCCGCTGAGCAGATCGTCGATGGCGTTGTTCAGATGCAGCTCCAAGCGCAAGTCAGGATAGTCTCTGAGCATCCGCCGCCACACCGGCACCAGGACGTCGTTGCCCAGGCTCAGCGGCGACAGCACCCGCAGCACGCCCTTGACCTGGTGCAGCGAATCGGCCAGCGACGCGGCGGTCTGGCTCAGCGATTGCAGCAAGGGCCGGCATTGCTCGTAGTACTGCCCGCCTTCCGCCGTCAGCTCCATCCGCCTCGCGCTGCGGTGCAGCAGGCGACAGCCCAACTCCCGCTCCAGCGCCTGCAAGCGCCGCGACAGGGTGGCGGTGGGCACGCCCAGCCGCCGAGCGGCGGCATTCAGGCTGCCGGCGTCGACAATGCTCACGAACAACTGCAGATCATCCAGCATGATTTCATTTTTGGAATTTGAATTCGATATTTTAAGTCTATTTACATAAATGATTTTTGCCTAGACTGGCCTTGCAGCTCGCCGCTGCGACTCTCTCTCTTGAAAGGAATTGCCATGTCTCTGCGCCTGCCCTACACCCAACTGTCCCCCGCCGCCTACCAAGGGCTGGCCAGCGTCAAAGCCAGCCTGCAGCACAGCAGCCTGGGCCTGCCCTTGATCGAGCTGGTTTACCTGCGCGTATCCCAGATCAACGGCTGCGCCTTCTGCCTGAAAATGCACGCGTCGGCCCTGCGCGCCAGGGGGGAAAGCAATGAACGCATCGATTCTCTGGCCGGCTGGCGCGTCAGCGAGTTGTACAGCGCCCGCGAGCGCGCGGCGCTGGAATGGGCGGAATCGCTGACCGACATCGCCGTCACCCAGGCGCCGGACCAGCACTATCTGCCCTTGCAGGAACACTTCAGCCCGGAAGAAGTGGCGGACCTGAGCTTCGCCATCGCCCTGATGAACGCCTTCAACCGGCTGGCGGTCAGCATGCGTCAGTAAGCGCGCTTCCCGCTGGTGCGGGTGATGACTGAAGACTATTCTTTCACGTGAAGATAAACTAACTTCAAGCCGTGCTAATCTCTGCGCCCGGTAGTCATCCAGTTGTCACCCACACATCAGGAACCGTCAGTGATGCAACAAGCACCAGACCAGATTGACCGTATCGTGGCCCTGTGGCGCGAGGTTCGCCCGGACTTGGACCCGTCCTCCACCGAAGTGGTCGGCCGCATTGTGCGAATGGAGTACTTCGTCACCCGCCGCGTACTGCACGATTTGGCACGCCACAATCTGAATGTCGGCGAATTCGACGTGTTGGCCGCGCTGCGCCGCGGCGGCGAGCCGTTCCAGCTGTCCCCCAATCAACTGCAAGGCATGGTGCTGATTTCCTCCGGCGCGCTGACCAACCGCATCAATCGTCTGGAAGAAGCCGGCCTGGTGACCCGCTCGCCGGACCCGGGCGACCGCCGCGGCGTGATCGTGACGCTGACGCCCAAGGGCTTCGAGGTGATCGAGGACGCCGTCGGCAACCATCTGTCGGCCGAGGCCGAGTTGATCGAGATGCTGGACGCGGAAGAACGCGCCACGCTGGCGCGCTTGCTGAAAAAGATGCTGCAAACCCAGGAGGATTGAAATGCGCGCGCCCTCCTGTAGCCTGCCGCGCTGAGCGGACAAAAAAACCGGCCTGGATTCCAGAGCCGGTTTTTTTTTGCATCCGCGCTTCAGCGCAGCAGCGGCGGCGCGGCGCCCGCCGCCGCCGTTTTCACCGGCAGCGGCGCCACCCAGTGCCAGCGGCCTTTCCAGGCCCCCATCACCAGATTGGGATACTCGGCGCGGCCCAGGCTGCCGTTGTAGCGGCCCAGCGCGCGGAACAGATTGCCGCGCTCGATATCCAGGTAGTAACGCAGAATGGTGCAGCCGTAGCGCAGATTAGTGGTGAGATCGAACAGATTGTGCTGCGCATTGCCTATGCTGCGCACCCAGAACGGCATCACCTGCATCAGCCCGCGCGCGCCGGCGCCGGAGATCGCGTACTTGTTGAAGCCGCTTTCCACCTGGATCAGGCCCAGCACCAGCTGCGGGTCCAGGCCGGCGCGGGTGGCCTCGTAATGGATGGCGGTGAGCAGACGCTCGCGCGTCCATTTATCCGGAATCCGCTTGGCCAGCCGGCTGGACATCTCTCCCAGCCAGGCGTCGGCCTCGCGCTGGTCGTCGAACACCAGCCGCGGCGCATTGGCGTCCGACACCGAACGGCGCATGGTGGAAGCGACGTTGGCGGCCAGCGCCTCTTCCTTCTGCGCGCCGGCCCACGCCGGCATCGCTGCCAGCGCGGCCAACAATACGACGATGCCGGATCGGATCATAAGACGGTCACAGCCCCAGTTTGGCTAGCACTTGTTCCAGCATAGCATCGGCGGCCAGCGCGCTGGCCTCCGCGTCGCGACGGTGCTGGTACTCGACCTTGCCTTCCTTCAGGCCGCGGTCGCCGATGGTGACCCGATGCGGCGCGCCGATCAGTTCCCAATCGGCGAACATCGCGCCCGGGCGCTCGCCGCGGTCGTCCAGGATCACGTCCACGCCCTTGGCCAGCAGGCCTTGGTACAAGGCGTCGGCGGCAGCCTTCACCTCGGCGGAACGGTCATAGCCCACCGGGCAGATCACCAGGGCGAACGGCGCGATGGCGTCCGGCCAGATCATGCCCTTGTCGTCGAAGTTCTGCTCGATCGCCGCGCCCAGAATGCGGGTGACGCCGATGCCGTAGCAGCCCATCTCGAACGGCTTGGGCTTGCCGTCCTCGTCCAGGAAGGTGGCGTTCATCGCTTCCGAGTACTTGGTGCCCAGATAGAACACATGGCCCACTTCGATGCCGCGCTGGATCGCCAGCTCGCCCTTGCCGTCCGGCGAGGCGTCGCCGGCCACCACATTGCGGATGTCCATCACTTCCGGCTCCGCGCAATCGCGGCCGAAGTTGACGCCGGTGTAGTGCTGATCGTCCTCGTTGGCGCCGGTAATCATGTCGGCCATCTTGGCGACGGTGCGGTCGGCGATGACGCGGCCCTTGAAGCCCACCGGGCCCAGCGAGCCGGGATTGGCGCCGAAGGCGGCCTTGATCGCGGCCGGCGAGGCGAAAGTCAGCGGCTTCTTGATGCCGGCGATCTTCTCCGCCTTGACTTCGTTCAGCTCGTGGTCGCCGCGCACCAGCAACAGCACCGGCTGATCTTCGTCGCCGTCCACCACCACCGCCTTGACGGTCTGCTTGACGTCCACGTTCAGGAAGCCCACCAGATCGGCGATGGTCTTGACCTTGGGCGTGTGCGCCTTGGCCATGGCCGCGCCGGCGGCCGCGCGTTCGCCGGCCGGGGCCACGGCTTCGGCCAGTTCGATGTTGGCGGCGTAGTCGGAACCCGGGCAGTAGACGATGGCGTCCTCGCCGGTGTCGGCGATCACCTGGAATTCATGCGAGCGGTCGCCGCCGATCGCGCCGGTGTCTGCGGCGACGGCGCGGTAGCTCAGGCCCAGGCGGTCGAAGATGCGGCAGTAGGCGGCGTACATATTGTCGTAGCTGACGCCGGCGGCGTCGGCGCTGCGGTCGAAGGAGTAGGCGTCCTTCATGGTGAACTCGCGGCCGCGCATCACGCCGAAGCGCGGACGGCGCTCGTCGCGGAACTTGGTCTGGATCTGGAAGAAGTTCTTCGGCAGCGCGCGGTAGCTGCGCAGCTCGTTGCGCGCGATGTCGGTGATCAGCTCCTCGGCGGTGGGCTGCAAGGCGAAATCGCGCTCATGGCGGTCCTTGAAGCGCAGCAACTCCTCGCCCATCTTGTCCCAGCGGCCGGTTTCCTGCCACAGGCCGGCCGGTTGCACCACCGGCAGGCTGACTTCGATTGCGCCGGCGCGATTCATCTCTTCGCGCACGATGTTTTCCACCTTGCGCACGCTGCGCAGGCCCATCGGCATCCAGGAGTAAATGCCGGCGGCCACTTTGCGGATGAAGCCGGCGCGCATCATCAGTTTCTGGCTGGCGATGTCGGCGTCGGCGGGGGCTTCCTTCAGGGTGGAAATGAAAAACTGCGATGCGCGCATGATGCGTCCTTGGCAATACGGTGTAATTGAGGGCTTGATTGTAGCGTTTGCCGCGCCTCGCGGCCAAGCCTTGCGCCGGCATCGCCGATTTGCGCTATAAAGATGCGTGTCCCGCCCCCCGCCGGCTACCCCAGATGCGGCCGCCGCGCAAGCAGACAGCCCGGACTCTGTCGTTTTACGAGAACACATCTCGGCTCTTGCGCGGCCTTTGCTTGGCTTACCCAGACCTCTGGAGTAATCTGCGCGCTCAAGAACCACCGATATTGCTGTGCAGCAATATACGGTGACGAACAATTCCATTGGATGCTTATGCAGGATCACAACAAACAGGCCATGGCTGGCCTGACCCTGGCCGCCTTGGGCGTGGTATACGGCGACATCGGCACCAGCCCGCTGTATACCCTGCGCGAATGCTTCACCGGCCAGGGCATCCCCACCACTCCGGAAAACATCTTCGGCATCTTGTCGCTGATCTTCTGGTCGCTGATTTTCGTGGTTTCCATCAAGTACGTGGCCTTCGTGCTGCGCGCCGACAACCGCGGCGAAGGCGGCATCATGGCGCTGATGGCGCTGGCCCGTCATTACACCACTCACGCCGCGCGCTGGAAGATCGTGCTGCTGGGCTTGTTCGGCGCGGCGCTGTTCTACGGCGACGCCATCATCACCCCGGCGGTGTCGGTCTTGTCCGCCGCCGAGGGCATGGAGCTGATTTCCCCGGCGATGGAAAGCTATGTGCTGCCGATGGCCATCGGCGTGCTGACCGGCCTGTTCCTGCTGCAACGCTTCGGCACCGCCAGCGTCGGCCTGCTGTTCGGCCCCATCATGCTGGTCTGGTTCTCCGTGCTGGGTCTGCTCGGCTTGCACCAGATCGTTCAAGCGCCGCAAGTGCTGCAGGCGCTCAATCCCTACCACGCGCTGCACTTCATCGGCCACAACGGCTGGGGCTCCTTCCTGACCCTGGGCTCGGTGGTGCTGGCGCTGACCGGCGCCGAGGCGCTGTACGCCGACATGGGCCATTTCGGCAGCTCGCCGATCCGCCGCGCCTGGTTCAGCCTGGTGCTGCCCGGCCTGGCGCTGAATTATTTCGGCCAGGGCGCGTTGCTGATGCAAAACCCGGCGGCGATCAAGAATCCCTTCTTCCTGCTGGCGCCGGACTGGGCGCTGCTGCCGCTGATCGTGATGGCGACGCTGGCCACGGTGATCGCGTCGCAGGCGGTGATTTCCGGCGCCTACTCGCTGACCCGCCAGGCCATCCAGCTGGGTTACTGCCCGCGGCTGGAAGTGCAGCACACCTCGGAAAAAGAGATCGGCCAGATCTATATGCCCTTCATCAACTGGGCGCTGCTGATCGCGGTGATGGTGGTGGTGCTGACCTTCAAGACTTCGTCCAGCCTGGCCGCCGCCTACGGCATCGCCGTCACCGGCACCATGCTGATCACCACCTGCCTGTTCTTCGTGGTGGCCCGGGTCAACTGGCGCTGGCCGCTGCCGCTGGCGCTGGGCGTCACCCTGATGTTCGCCACCATAGACCTGGGCTTCTTCAGCGCCAACATCCATAAAGTGGCCGACGGCGGCTGGCTGCCGCTGGTGCTGGGCATGGTGATCTTCACCCTGATGAGCACCTGGAAGCAGGGCCGCGAGCTGCTGTTCACGCGCCTGCGCGACCAGGCGCTGCCGCTGGACAGCTTCATCGAGAACCTGGAAGCCTATCCGCCGACGCGGGTGCAAGGCACCGCGGTGTTCCTGACCAGCACCTTGCACGGCGTGCCGCACGCGCTGCTGCACAATCTCAAGCACAACAAGGTGCTGCACGAGCGGGTGGTGTTGATGACGGTGCGCACCGAAGACGTGCCCTATGTGGCGGAAGAAGACAGACTGGAGATCGTGCAGATGTCGGCTTCGTTCTGGCGCGTGGTGGCCCGCTACGGCTTCAAGGAAGACCCGAACGTGCTGCAGGTGCTGGAAGACTGCACCGCCCAGGGCCTGGCCTTCGAGCTGATGGACACGTCCTTCTTCCTGTCGCGGGAAACCATCGTGTCCACCGAGCGTCCGGGCATGTCGCGCCTGCGCGAAAAGCTGTTCGTGTGGATGAGCAAGAACGCGATGCGCGCCACCGACTTCTTCCAGGTGCCGACCAACCGGGTGGTGGAGCTGGGCGCGCAAGTCGAGCTGTAAGCCCTCCCGCCCCGCTCCCAAGCCGGACCGGCCCTGCCTGTCCGGCTTTTTCGCGCCTGACTCTAGCGTTGCAGGCCGCTGTCCGCCTCCGCCCGCGCCCAATCGAAGAACGGGCCGGGATCGGTCTTGCGCCCCGGCGCGATGTGCTCGTGGCCGATGACGGCGCTAAGCGGCAGCTTGCTCCGCAATGCCCGCGCCAGCGCTTGCAGCGTGCGGTATTGCGCCTCGCTGAACGGCTCGAAATCGCAGCCTTCCAACTCCACGCCGATGGAAAAATCGTTGCAGCGCTCACGCCCCCGCCAGCTGGACACGCCGGCATGCCAGGCGCGCCGCGTCACCGGCACGAACTGCTGCAGCTCGCCGGACCGACGAATGAAGAAATGGGACGACACCTGCAGATGCTGGATTTCGGCGTAGAACGGATGCTCGTCAGGATTCAGCCGGTTCTGGAACAGCTGTTCCACGCCCAAGCCGCCGTAGCGATACGGCGGCAGGCTGATGTTGTGGATCACCAGCAGTTCCGGCGCCATACCCTCGCCGCGTTCATCGTGATTGGGCGAGGGCAGCCGGCGCGCGCCGTCCAGCCAGCCGTCTTCCAATAATTGCAAAGCAGGCGGCGGGGCCGGCTGATAATTCAAACGCCACAACATCAAGCCGTCCGGCGTGGACCAGCGCTGCTCGGCGACGAAACCGGCCTTGCGGTACAAGGACAACGCGGCGATATTGACCTCGGCGGTGTCCACGCTGACCTCGCCCTCGCCCACCAGCGCCCGGTTCAGCAGGCGATAGCCCCAGCCGGCGCGCAGCTGTTGCGGATCCACCACCACTCTTTCGATATGCAGACCGCCGTCCTCGCGGCGCGAGGCCACCAGCAGGCCGCGCAGGCTCTCGCCCTCGAACGCGCCCCAGACCGCGTCGGCGCAGGCCCGCGCCGCGGCCAGATCGGCCCACAGCACGGGCAGGTGCGGATAGGACAGCCACTCCGCCTCCAGGCGGTGGGCGGCCAGTTGCAGATCCAAGGCGCGCGCGGCCAGCGCGGCGTCCCTCAAATCCAGGCTTTTCACTTCAAACGGGGCTTGCATTCACTCTCCCTGCGCGCGTAACCGATGCAACAATCCGGTAACTGGAACAGTCCAATATCGCACTTGTTTTCTGAGGCCCTACGCGGTATCAAGAACAACCGGGGCGGACAAGCCTTCATCCTGCATTCTACCGCTCCCGCCCGGCGGAAGGCTCGCCTTGCTTGAGCCGAATCATGGCCGCGGCCCGTTCCATGCCGCAGAATGCAGGCCGTCACCCATCACAGGAGAACGCCCATGCTGACGCTGGACTCTCTGAGCAACGCCGCCGCGCCCAGCTTCGAACAACCGCTGGAAATGCTGCAAGCCTGTCACGACAAGATTCGCCGCTTCTGCGAGCAATTGGATCAGCTGCCCGCCTACATCGAGCGACACGGCGTCAACGAGGCCGCCCGCAATACGATAGACGGCGTGGTCCGCTACTTCGATCTGGCCGGCCCCGCCCATCACAGCGACGAGGAGGACGAGCTGTTCCCGCTGATTCTGGCGCGGGTGCCCACCGCCGCCTCCCGGCTGGAGCAACTGAGCGCCGAACACGGCTATCTGCATTCCTGCTGGAACGCGATCCGCGACGATCTGCTGGCGCTGCGCGACGGCAAGATCCACCGCATCAGCCGCAACGAGCTGGAGGAGTTCGCCCGCCAGTACCGCGAACACGCCGCCGCAGAGGAAAGCTGGCTGTTCCCCACCGCCGCCTCCGCCATCAGCGCCGAGGAAATGAGCGCCGCCGGGCAGCGCATGGCGGCGCGCCGGACGCAGCAGGCCGCCTGAACGACGGCCGCTCCAGGCTGCACGCGCAAAAAAGGCTGACCGCGCTGGTCAGCCTTTTTATCTTTCCGCACTCAGAACCTGTTTACGATCTGCTGCGCGTTGTGGAGCGTTACACGGTGAGTACCCCTTCGAAATGCTCATGTACCGTGTGTACACTCCGCTTTCTCAGCTGTTTTCGCCTTGTCTCACCTTAGCTCGCGAGATCGTAAACACGTTCTCAGAGCTGGTTTACACTCTCAGGCGGTCAGCTTCAGCAACTGCTCGAACGCGTCTTCGAACAGCTTCAAGCCGTCCTGCTGCAGCTTCTCGCCGGCGGCGGCCAGATCCACGCCGGACGCCCCCACCGCGTGCAACAGGGTTTGCGCGTCGTCCATGCCTTCCGGCAGCGTCAACGCGGCCTGGCCGTGATCGCGGAAGGCCGCCAGCGTGCCGTCCGGCACGGTGTTGACGGTTTCGTCGCCGATCAGGCTTTCCACGTAGAGCACGTCGGAGTAAGCGGCGTTCTTGGTGCCGGTCGACGCCCACAGCAGATATTGCGGACGCGCGCCGGCGGCTTTCAGCTCGGCGAACTCGGCGCCGTGAAAACGTTCGCGGTAGCGGGCGTAAGCGGCCTTGGACAGCGCGATGGCCACCTTGCCCTGATGGGCCGCGCCCACTTGCGGATCCAGCAGGCTGTCGACGCGGGACAGGAAGAAGCTGGCCACCGCCTTGATCCCGGACACATCCTTGCCGTCTGCGTGACGGGCGGACAGGCCGGCGATGTAGGCGTCCCACACCGCTTCCACTTGCGGCAGCGAGAACAGCAGGGTGATGTTGACGTTGACGCCTTCGCGCGTCAGCGTCTGGAAGGCGCGGATGCCGGCGGCGGTGGCCGGGATCTTGATCATGGCGTTGGGGCGGGCGATTTCCGCCCACAGGCGGCGCGCCGCGGCCAAGGTGCCGGCCTCGTCGTTGGACAGCTCCGGCGACACTTCCAGGCTGACATAGCCGTCGTTGCCCTGGCTGGCGTCGTACTGGCCGCGCAGCAGATCGCAGGCGGCCTGGATGTCCGGCACCACCAGCGCTTCGTAACGCGCCTCGGCCGACAGGCCGGCGTCCGCTTTCAGGCGGGCCAGATCGGCCTGGTAGCTGGCGTCGCCGCTGATCGCCTTGTAGAAGATCGCCGGATTGGAGGTCACGCCGGCAATGCCGTCGTCGGCCAGCAGACGCGCCAGTTCGCCGGAGGCGATCAGTTCGCGGGACAGATTGTCCAGCCAGATGCGCTGGCCGAAGGGGCGGATGGATTGCAGTCGATTCATGGTGGAACGATCCAGAATAAAGTCAGGGCGGACCCGGCGTCGCCGAGCCGGCCGGTGGCTACCACGCCATAGAGCCTGTTCAGAGTCTCGCGCACAAGGGCGAGACAAGACGAAAACAGCCGAGGAAGCGGAATGCACATACGGTACATGAGCATTTCGAAGCGGGTTTCTAACGCCGTATCGCCGAAGCGCAGCAGACTTTGAACAGGTTCTAAAATCGGCGGGCTAAAACGGACATCCTAACCCGCTTGGAGCGGCGCGCCAAGAGCGCCGACCCAAGCTTGCAAGAATACGCCGCATGCGGCCCCGCGGCGCGGCGCTCAGGCCGCTTGCGAGCCGCTGCGGCGGTCGCGCGGGAACACCGCGGAGAACACGCTGCCCTTGTCTGGCTCGCTTCTGATCTCCAGCCGGGCATGGTGGCGCGCCAGCACATGCTTGACGATGGCGAGGCCCAAGCCGGTGCCGCCGCTGCCGCGCGAACGGCCGCGGTCCACCCGGTAGAAACGCTCGGTCAGGCGCGGGATATGCTCGCGCGGGATGCCGATGCCGGTGTCGCTGACAGAGAAGCGCAGCTGCTCGCCCTCCTCTTTCCAGCTGAGGGTGATGCAGCCGCCCTCCGGCGTGTAGCGCACCGCGTTGGACACCAGGTTGCCGAAGGCCGAGTGCAGCTCCTGCTGGCTGCCCCACAGCCAGGCGTCGCTGTGCCGGTCCAGCTTGACCTGATGGCGGCCGTGGGACAGGCCCTCGGCCTCCACCATCAGCGTGTCCAGCATGTCCTGCATGTCCACCCGCTCCGACACCGTCGCCTTGGGGCTGTTCTCCAGCTTGGACAGGGTCAGCAAGTCCTCGACCAGGCTTTGCATGCGCCGCGACTGCTCCATCATCATCGGCAGAAACTGGCGGAAGGTGGCGTCGTCCACCTGCGGCATGTCTCCCAGCGTCTCCAGAAAGCCGCCCACCACGGTCAGCGGCGTGCGCAGCTCGTGCGAGACGTTGGCGACGAAATCCTTGTGCACGGTCTGCACCCTCTCCAACTGGGTGATGTCGCGGGTCAGCAGCAGCTTGCGGGTGGAGTCGAAGGGCACCATCTGCAAGGAGATCACCAGTTCGCGCGGCTGCACGAAGTTGAGCACCAGCGGCTGGCTGAAGCGCGCCTCGTTCATATAGGCGTGAAAGGCCGGTTGGCGGATCAGATTGAGAATCTGGTTGCCGACATCGCGTTTGCGGTCCAACCCCAGATGCTCCACCGCCATCGGATTGATCCATTCGATGCGGTCGTGCTCGTCCAGCACCACCACCCCGTCCGGCATCGCCTCGCCGGCGTTGATGAAACGCTCCAGCGCGTGGGTGAGCTTTTTCTGGCTCTGGCTCTGGGTGCGGGTGGTACGGTACAGCGTCATGAAAATGGTGTGCCAGACGCCGAAACCGTCAGGCACCCGCTCCGGAGTCGGCCGTTGCAGCCAACGCAACAGCAGCGCCACATGGTAGAGATTGAAGGCCAGCCAGCCGCCCAGGCAGATGGCCACCGCGATCAGTCCGTCTTCCGCCGACGAGCCCAGCCAGAAGCCGAGGCCGATGACGGCGGTCGCCAGCAGCGAGGCCAGCGTGCGTTTCAGAAATTCAGGCATCAGGCCTCACTGCTGGGTGGAAAAGCGATAACCGGTGCCGCGCACGGTCTGGATCAGCGTGTCGTGCCCGGTGCCCTCCAGCGCGCTGCGCAGCCGGCGGATATGCACGTCCACGGTGCGCTCTTCCACGAACACATGGTCGCCCCACACCTGGTCCAGCAGTTGGGAGCGAGAATGCACGCGCTCGGGGTGGGTCATGAAGAAGTGCAGCAGGCGGAATTCGGTGGGGCCCAGATCGATGACGCCGCCGTTGCCGGTGACGCGGTGGGTGACCGGGTCCAGCCGCAGGCCTTGCACATCCACCGCGTCGTCGGTCATCTGCGGCGCGCGGCGGCGCAACACCGCCTTGATGCGCGCCAGCAGCTCGCGCGGCGAGAAGGGCTTGGTGATGTAGTCGTCGGCGCCGGTTTCCAGGCCGGTGATCTTGTCCTGCTCGTCCGAGCGCGCGGTCAGCATGATGATGGGCACGTGGCGGGTGCGCTCGTCGGCGCGCAGGCGCTTGGCGATGTCCACGCCGCTGGCGCCCGGCAGCATCCAGTCCAGCAGCACCAGGTCAGGCAGCGCGTTGCGCACCAGCGTCAGCGCCGCTTCGGCGGTGCTGGCCCGCAGCACATGGTGGCCGGCCTGCGCCAGGTTGAAGGCAATCAGCTCCTGGATTGCCGGTTCGTCTTCAACAAGCAAGATATTGGCTGGCATGGTTGATCCATTCCCGTTTGAGTGTGTGGCAAGGATAAAAACGGGTGATTACAAAAATATGACATTTCGTCAAACTTTCCCACTTTGGCGCAGATTATTTTAACGCGCCAGCCGTAGACGCCTCAGCAAGCCAAAAAAAAACGGGCCTGTTGCTGTGAACAGGCCCGGAATGGTCGTCGTCAATACAGATTTGATCTGACTAGAGACCAGGGACAAAGAGATCACCAGGACAGTTTCAAATGAGAGCGTTTTGGGACAATTCTCATCCGCAACGGATCTGGACAGGCGGGCCGCGGGACAGTGCGGCCAACCCTGATACGGCCAGCATTTTACGTAGCAAACAGGCGTTTTGATCAGATGGTTGATTGGATTTTCAGTCATTACGCCTTTTTTTATAAGTTTGTTTCGTCATATTTCCTTATAATCGAAGAATGGATAAATTTGATAGAAAAATCATCGCCGCACTGCACGAAAACGCCCGAATCAGCTTCGCGGAACTGGCCCGGCGGGTGAATCTGTCGCCGCCGGCGGTGGCGGACCGGGTGAGCAAACTGGAGCGCGGAGGCGTGATCACCGGCTACCGCGCCACCATCGATCCCAACAAGGTGGGCATGCCCATCTGCTGCATGATAGAGCTGACGGTCAAGCATCTGGAGTACTTCGCGGTGATAGAGGAAATCCGCACCATGCCGGAGATCATCGAATGCATGTCGGTGACCGGCACCAGCGGACTGATGATGAAAGTGGTGGTGGACAATATGCCCACGCTGCAGGCCTTGATCGCGCGGCTGATGCAGTTTGGCGACACCAAGACCTCGATCGTGATCGAGGTGCCGGTGCCGCCGCGGCTGCCGGATCTGCAGCAGGATGAATAAACCGGCGCCGTCCCAAGCGCCCGCTCCTGGCGCCGCGCCATGAAAAACGGACAGGCAAGCCTGTCCGTTTCTTGAGCCGGAACCCCGCTGGGCGCTTACTTGGCGGCCTGCCAGGCCACGGCGGTATCGATCATGCGGTTGGAGAAGCCCCATTCATTGTCGTACCAGGCCAGCACTTTGACTTCGCGGCCGCCGATGACGCGGGTCAGCGTGGCGTCGAAGGTGCTGGACGCCGGGTTGTGCAGGAAGTCGCAGGACACCAGCGGCAGGGTGTTGACGCCCAGCACGCCCTTGAGCGGGCCTTTGGCGGCGTCGCTGATCAGCTGGTTCACTTCTTCCTTGCTGGTATCGCGGCCGGCGGTGAAGGTCAGGTCCACCAGCGAGACATTGCTCACCGGCACGCGCACGGCGAAGCCGTCCAGCTTGCCCTTCAATTGCGGCAGCACCAGGCCCACCGCGGCGGCGGCGCCGGTCTTGGTCGGGATCATGGATACGGCGGCGGAACGGGCGCGGCGCAGGTCTTTGTGATCGGTGTCCAGCAGCACTTGGTCATTGGTGTAAGCGTGCACCGTGGTCATCAGGCCGCGCTCGATGCCGATGGTGTCGATCAGCGGCTGCACCATGGGGGCCAGACAGTTGGTGGTGCAGGAGGCGTTGGAGACGATGGTCATCGCGCTGCTCAGCTGCTGGTGGTTGACGCCGTAAACCACGGTGGCGTCCACGCCTTCGCCGCCCGGAGCGGAGATCAGCACTTTCTTGGCGCCGGCCTGCAGATGCGCGCCGGCTTTTTCGCGGGTGGTGAACAAGCCGGTGCATTCCATCACCACGTCCACGTTCAATTCTTTCCACGGCAGCTCAGCCGGGTTGCGGATGGCCAGCAGTTTGATCTTCTTGCCGTTGACCACCAGGTGATCGCCGTCCAGCGCCACGGAAGCGGCGAACGGACCGTGCACGCTGTCGTAACGGGTCAGGTGTTCATGCAGCTCCGGCGAGGCCAGATCGTTGATGGCGACAATCTCGATGTCCTGATCGGCATAGCGCTCTTGCCATGCACGCACAATCATGCGGCCGATGCGGCCGTAACCATTGATAGCAACTCGCAACGTCATGATGCATCCTCCAAGTTGAAATGGCGCAAGGTCATCTTCCCGTGCCCTGCGCCACCACTGTCCGCCTGATTCCGCTTGTAATCAACTCGCTACATAAGTAGTGGGCGAATTACCAACATCGGCAGTGCGGAAATTGCGCCCAAGCTTGCCGTGCGTCAAATTCCGCCGGGCGACGCCCGGTTCTCAAGGCCTGTCCGAGGCCCCGCGACGCGCGGCGCATGGAAACGATGCTCAGCCTTGCAATGCGGCGGCGTAATCGCCCGCGTCGCTATTCAATACTATATGCAATAGCGTGCCGGAGAAGGCGGTGACGCCGCTGGCGCCCAGTTGTTGCAGGGCGGCCTGGTCCACCAGCTCCGCGTTGGCCACTTCCACCCGCAGCCGGCTGCCGGCCACGGCTTCCACCTTGAGCACATTGGCCGCGCCGCCCAGCGCCGCCAGCCAGCGTTCGCGGTCTATGCCGACCACCTCGCCCAGGGCCTGCGCCGGCGCGGCCGCTTGGACGGCCGCCTCGGCGTCCGGGTTGCCCAGCGCGACGCGGATTTCGTCGGCGATCAGGTCCGCCTCCGGTCCCAGCACCACTTGCACGCTGCCGGCGGCCGGCTTGATCAGGCCGCGCGAACCCAGCGCCTTGAGTGCGGCTTCGCTCACCTTGTCGTTGCTGGCCACTTGCAGACGCAGACGGGTGGTGCAGGCGTCCACGGACTTCAGGTTGGCGGCGCCGCCCAGCGCGGCGATGAAGGCGCGCGCGCGGTCGCTGCCGGCGGCCACCGCCGCCACGGCCACCATCGCGTCTTCGCGGCCCGGGGTTTTCAGGTCGAACTTCTTGATGAAGAACACGAACAGCACGTAGTAGAGCGCGAAGTAGCCGATGCCCACCGGGATCAGCAACAGCGGCTTGGTGGACAGGCCGAAGTTCAGCAAGTAATCGAACAAGCCGGCGGAGAAGCCGAAGCCCAACTTGATGTTGAGCGCGTGCATCAAGGCCATGGCCAAGCCGGTCAGCACCGCGTGGATGGCGTACAGCGCCGGAGCCAGGAACATGAAGGCGAATTCCACCGGTTCGGTGACGCCGGTCAGCATCGCGGTCAGCGCCATCGAGAACAGCAGGCCGCCGACGGCTTGCTTGTTCTCAGGCTTGGCGGTGCGGTACATCGCCAGGCAGGCGGCCGGCAGGCCGAACATCATCACCGGGAAGAAGCCGGACATGAACATGCCGGCCGTCTTGTCGCCGGCGAAGAAGCGGGTCAGGTCGCCGTGCACCACCTTGCCGGCGGCGGAGGCGAAATCGCCCACCTGGAACCAGACAATGGTGTTGAGGATGTGGTGCAGGCCGGTGACGATGAGCACGCGGTTGAGCACGCCGTAGGCGAAGACACCGATCTCGCCGGCGCCGATCAACCAGCGGCCGACGCTGTCGATACCGGTCTGCACCGGCATCCAGACATAGCCCAGCACCGCGCCCAACAAGAGCATGGAGAAGCCGGTGACGATGGGCACGAAGCGCTTGCCGCCGAAGAAGGCCAGGTAGCTGGGCAGCTTGATGTCCTTGTAGCGGTTGTACAGCGCGCCGGCCACTAGGCCGGACAGGATGCCGGACAGCACCCCCATATTGATTTTCTCGTCTATCACCTTGAGCACCGCGGTGATCACCAGATAGCCGATGGCGCCGGCCAGGCCGGAGGTGCCGTTGTTGTCCTTGGCGAAGCCCACCGCCACGCCGATGGCGAAGATCAGGGCCAGGTTGCCGAAGATGGCGTCGCCGGCCTGGGCCATCATCTTGATGTTGAGCAGGTCCGGCTGGCCCAGGCGCAGCAGCAAGCCCGCCACGGGCAGAACAGCGATCGGCAGCATCAGGGCGCGGCCCAGCTGCTGAATGCCAGCGAATTTATTGTCAGAGGTACTCACGTCTCGTCTCCCAGTGTATGGACGCCGATGGGGGCATGGCGCTCCAGGCTGCTACCTTCTTGTGTGTCTGTACCGCTCGCTGCCGCGTGTCCCCGCGGCATGCGATGACCTCAAAACCACTTCATAAAAGCCCCGCGCGCGCCTGCGCGCCGGGCCGATTCAATCTTCCGGCCACCATTCGGCGGCCTGCGTGCGCACCGCGGCGGCGGAGTCCAGCGTCAGCAATTGCTCGGCGCGCTTGCGGCAAGCCTGCTGGTCCAGCGTCCTCACCTTGGCCTTGATCTCCGGCACCAGGCCGGGGCTGACCGATAGTTCGGCGACGCCGAGGCCGACCAGCACCGGCGCGGCCAGCGGGTCCGAGGCCAGGGCGCCGCATACGCCCACCCATTTGCCGTGCTGGCTGGCGCCGGCCACCGTGCGTTCGATCAGCCTCAGCAGCGCCGGGTGCATCGCGTCCAGGCTGGCGGCCAGCGAGGCGTTGCAACGATCCATCGCCAGCGTGTATTGCGTCAGGTCGTTGGTGCCGATGGACAGGAAGTCGGCCTCGGCGGCCAGTTGGTCGGCCAACAGCGCGGCGGAGGGCACTTCCACCATCACGCCCAGCTGCGGCCGCTCGCTCAGCCCCGCTTCCTCGGCCAGCGCGTCGATGCGCTGGCGCAAGCGCCGCAGTTCGCCGACATCGGCGATCATCGGCACCAGGATGCGCAGCAGGGACAAGGGCCGCAGCATCAGCAGCGCGCGCAGTTGCTCGTCCAGCATCTCCGGATGGGCGAAGCCGGTGCGGATGCCGCGCAGGCCCAGCGCCGGATTCGGCTCCGGCGGCAGGGTCAGATAGGGCACTTCCTTGTCGCCGCCCACGTCCAGCGTGCGGAAGATGGCGACGCGGCCCTGCAATTCGTCCAGCACCGCCTGATAGGCGTTGGCCTGTTCGTAGCGATCCGGCGCGTCCTGACGGTCGATGAACAGAAACTCGGTGCGCAGCAGGCCGACGCTGTCGGCGCCGTGGCGCACCGCTTCGCGCGCGTCCTCTTCATTGGCGATATTGGCGGCCACCTCGACGCGCACGCCGTCCAGCGTCACCGCGGCGCCGTCGGCGTCCGCGCGCATATCGGCGCGGCGGCTCTCGCGTTCCGCCATCGCCTGCCGGGCGGCGGCCAACAGGGCCGCGTCCGGCGCCGGATGACAGCCGCCTTGGCTCGCATCCAGCAAGACTTCGCTGCCGGCGTCCAGCCGCAACACCTGAGGCCCGCAAGCCACCAGGGCCGGGATGCCCAACGCGCGCGCCAGGATGGCCACGTGGCCGGTGGCGCCGCCGGCGGCGGACAGGATGCCGGCCACCCGCTCGCGCGGCAGCCGGGTCAGTTCGGAAGGCGCCAGGTCTTCGGCCACCAGAATGGAGGCCGGATACAGTTCGGGCTCGCTTTGGGCGCCGCCCAACAGGGCTTTCAGCACTTGGCGTTCAATGTCTTTGAGATCCGCGACCCGTTCGGCCAGCAAGGGGCGGCCCAGGCCGGACAGCACGCGGCATTGCGCGCGCACCGCCTGACGGAAGGCGTGGCCGGCGCTGTGGCCGGCGGCGATGTCCCGTTCCGCCGCGTCCCGCAATTCCGGATCGTCCACCAGCGCCAGATGGGCGGCGAAGATGTCGCTTTGCGAGGTCTGGCCGCGGCGCAAGGCTGTGTCGATGGCGGCGGCGATGCCGGCGCTCACCTCGGCCAGCGCCCGGCGCAATTGCTCGCGCTCGCTGTCGGCGTTGACCGCGAACTCCGCCACCTGCGGCTCGAAGGCGTCGAGACGCACCACCTGGCCGATGGCCAGGCCCGGCGCCGCGCACACGCCGCCTATCCAGCCGGCCGGCAACGAGCGCGCCGGCGCGCTCGCCAAGGGCGCGGGCGCGCCGTGGCCGGATTCGGTGCGGGTCTGCAACGCGGCGATCACCGCCGCGGCCGCGGCGGCCGCGTCCTCGCCCTGCGCCAGCACCGCCACATCGTCGTCCTCGGCCACGCCCAAGCCCATCAGGGCCACCACGCTGCGGGCGTTGGCCGCCTGGCCTTTGAACTCCACCCGCACGCTGGCGCGATATTGACGCGCCGCGTTCTGCACCAGCGCCGCCGGCCGCGCGTGCAGGCCGCCGGCGTGACGCACCGTGGCCTGACCGCGGCTTTCCGCGCCCTCGGCGCTGGGGGCCTCGTCGGCCGCCGCGCCGCCGGACAGCGTCAGAAACACGCTGCGGCCCGCCTGCTGCCAGCCCTCGCCCCGACTTTCCAGCGCATAAGCCTCGCCATTGGCGATCACCACCATGGTCAGCAGCGACGGCGCGCGCCGCGCCACCGCGTCCAGATCCACCTCGATCAGGGGCTGGCCCTGACGCACCGCGTCGCCGGCCTTGACCAACGGCTTGAAGCCCTCACCCTCCAGCTTGACGGTGTCGATGCCGATGTGGATCAGCACTTCCGCGCCGTTGGCGGCTCGCAGCGTCAAGGCGTGGCCGGTGCGCGCCAATTGCGCCACCTCGCCGTCACAGGGCGCCAGCAGGGTGCCGGACAGCGGCTCGATCGCCAGGCCGTCGCCCATCATCAAGCCGGCGAAGACCGGATCGGGCGCGCGGCTCAGCGGCACGGACGGCCCGTCAAACGGGGCCAGGAGTTCGAGCGTAGCGGACATGGGGGGCGTCTCCATTCTTACTGACTGATGTGTCTCCGCGGCCGGCGCGGCTTCCGCTGGACGCCGTTCGCGGCGCGCCCCGTTCGTGCAGACGGTCGGGGCGCGGTTTCAAGCAGGACCGGACTCAGCGCGTGCAGGTCACTTTGGACAAGTGGCGCGGCAGATCCGGGTTCAGGCCGCGCGCCTCGGACAAGCGCGCCGCCATCAGGTAGAAGCTCTGGATCGCCAGCAGCGGATCCAGCGCCTCGTCGTCGGCCAGCGCCAGGGTCAGGTCGCGGCTGGCGATATTTTCCGGCGCCGCCAGCAGCACCTTGGCGCCGCGGCCGCGCATCTCCTCGGCCAGATCGATCAGGCCCTGTTGCTCCGGCCCGCGCGGCGCGAAGATCAGCAGCGGATAGCCGTCGTCGATCAAGGCCATCGGCCCGTGCTTGATCTCGGCGCCAGAGAAGGCCTCGGCCTGGATCGCGCAGGTTTCCTTGAATTTGAGCGCGGCTTCCAGCGCTACGGCGAAGCCCAGGCCGCGGCCCACCACCATGATGCGTTCGGCGTCGCGCAAGACGTCCACCGCCGCCGTCCAGTCCTGGCGCGTGGCTTCGGTCAGGCGCTGCGGCAGATTGGCCAGCGCGGCCAGCAGCGCGTCGTCCGCCTGCCAGTGAGCGACCAGGCGCGCCACCGCGGACAGCGAGGTGATGTAGCTCTTGGTGGCAGCCACGCTTTTTTCGTCGCCGGCGCACAGAGGCACCACCCATTCGCAGGCGGCGGCCAGCGGCGATTGATGCTTGTTGACCAGCGCCGCGGTGCGCGCGCCGGCGGCGCCCAGCGCCTTCATGGTGTCGATCAGGTCCGGGCTTTGGCCGGACTGGGACAGGGCCACCACCAGCTGGCCCTTCACCGCCAGCGGCGCGCGGTGCAGGGTCACCAGCGACATCGGCAAGGACACCACCGGCACGCCCAGCCGCTGCATCGCCAGATAGGCGAAGTAGTTGGCGGCGTGATCGGAACTGCCGCGGGCCACGGTCAGCGCCAGGCTGGGGCGTTCCACCGCCAGCGCGCGTCCCAGCGCGGCCAGCGCTTCATCGGCGTACATGTGTTGCGCGGCCACCGCCTCGGCGGCGTACAGCGCTTCTTCAAGCATCAACGAGGCCAATCTGTTCTCCCTCTACATAGACTTGCTGCAAATTCAAATCCGCGTCCATCGTCACGATGTCGGCCCAGGCGCCGACGGCGAGCCGTCCGCGATCTGCCAGGCCCAGGTAGTCTGCGGGATAGAGCGACAGCCGGTGCGAGGCGTCCGCCAGCGGCAGGCCGATGGACACCAGGTTGCGCAGCGCCTGGTCCATGGTCAGCGTGCTGCCGGCCAGAGTGCCGTCGGCCAGACGCACGCCGCCCATGCACTTGGTCACCGAGTGCGAACCCAGCTTGTATTCGCCGTCCGGCATGCCGGCGGCGGCGGTGGAATCGGTCACGCAGTAGAGGCGCGGAATCGAGCGCAGGGCGGCTCGGATCGCGCCCGGATGGACGTGGAGCAGATCCGGAATCAATTCGGCGTATTCGGCGTGCGCCAGCGCCGCGCCCACCATGCCGGGCTCGCGGTGGTGCAGGCCGCTCATCGCGTTGAACAGATGGGTGAAGCCGGACGCGCCTTGCTCCAGCGCCCGCACCCCGTCCTCGTAACTGCCCAGGGTGTGGCCCAGCTGCACCTTGACGCCCTGCTCCGCCAACTGGCGGATGATGTCCATATGACCGGCGATTTCCGGCGCCAGCGTGATCAGCGACACCGGCGCCAGCGAGCGGTACCAGTCCACCTGCTCCATCACCGCGCGGCAGGCGTCGTCGGGCTGGGCGCCCAGCTTGCCGGGATTGATGTAGGGGCCTTCCAGATGCACGCCCAGGATGCGGGCGCCGCCGGGCTGGCGTTCGCGACAGGAGGAACCGAGCGCGCGCAACACCTGCTCGATGTCGATCGGGGGCGCGGTCATCGTGGTGGCCAGCAAGGATGTGGTGCCGAAGCGGGCGTGCAGCCTGGCCACGCTCTCGGCGGCGCGGCCGCCCTCCATGATGTCGACGCCGCCGCCGCCGTGGACGTGCAGGTCGATGAAGCCCGGCAGCAAATAACGCTCCACCGCTCGGCCGGAGGCCAAGCGCGCGTCTATGGCCTCGATGCGGCCGTCGGCAGCCAGTTTCAATTCGCCGTCCATCCAGCCGGCCTCGGTCAGGATGCGTCCTTGCAGCACTCGGTTTTGGGTCATCGTCTCAGTTCGGCAACAAAATCGTAGTAGTCGTTACGGCAATAGGTATCGGTCAATTCAATCGCGATGTTCTCGGCGTTGAAGCCGATGCGGGTGATCAGCAACATCGCTTCGCCGGGGCGGATGCCGGCCAGCGTGGCGATGTCGCCGGAGGCGTTCACCGCGCGGATGTGCTGCAGCGCGCGCACCACCGAATGGCCGCTGGCGTCCAGATGGGCGTACAGCGAGGTGCCCACTTGCTGCGGCTCCGGCAGATACGCCACCGGCAGCGTCGTCATCTCGATCGCCATCACCACTCCGTCGGCCAGCCGCTGGCGCTTCAGCCGCGACACCTGCGAAGTGGGCGACAGCCCCAGCTTGATCACTTCTTCATTGCTGGGCGCGAACACGCCGCGCTCCAGCCACACCGACGACGGCACGAAGCCGCGCTGGCGCAATTGTTCGGTAAAGCCGGTCAGCCGCGACAAGGGCTGCTCCAGCCTCGGCGTGATGAAGGTGCCCGAGCCCTGGCGCCGGCGAATCAGGCCCTGCTCCAGCAGCACATCCATCGCCTTGCGCGCCGTCACGCGCGAAATGCCCAGTTCTTCGGAAAACGTGCGCTCCGACGGCAGCGCCTCGTCCGCCTGCCACCAGCCGGCGTTGATGGCGTCGGCCAATTTCCGCGACAACTGCAGATACAGCGGCGTGGTCAGGGTTTCATCCGGTTTCAATGCAAGCCAGCGATTTTCCATGGGTTGTCTGCAAGTGGTCTGAAAACCCCAGTGTATAACCTGGCTCCCCGGCTGGCATCTTCCGCGCTGACGCGAGTCGATTCCGGCCTTCCGGCTTACCGCGAACGTTAATACCACATTAATACCACGTCAATACCATTTTATTTGCGCACATCATTGTCCGCTTGCTGCATGGCAGCAAAACGACAAACAGATGATTTGGCAGGGGAAATTGCGGGAGCAATGCGTATTGACCTGCGGGACAGGTCAGGTAATGAGCGTTTTTTGCAAGAATCAAGCAGATACAAGACCACACAGTAAGTATGGCAATAGTACCTTTCGCCAAACTTACATTAAAAATAGTCGTCTCATTTTAAATCATATGGCATTCATATGATGATTGGACTGCTCGGCAAACTGCTGGGCGCTTGCATACCACTCGTAGCTCAAAGGAGTCAGAATGAAACCACAACTGCGCCTTCCCGCCGCCCTCGCCCTGGCCTGCCTCAGCGCGCCGCTCTGGGCCCACGGCACCATGGAAGTGCCGATCAACCGCACCTACAACTGCTTCAAAGAGGGCGCGGAATCGCCGAAATCCGCCGCATGCCAGGAAGCCCGCCGCGTGGGCGGCACCCAGGCCATGTACGACTGGAACGGCATCAACCAGAACCCGCAAGGCGACAACCACGCGGCGGTGGTGCCGGACGGCAAACTCTGCGCCGGCGGCCAGGACAAGTTCAAGGGCTTCAATCTGGGACGCACCGACTGGCCGAAAACCAAGCTGGTGCCGGACGCCAACGGCAACTACGAGTTCGTCTACCACGCCACCGCGCCGCACTCGACCAAATACTTCAAGTTCTACGTCACCAAGAACGGCTGGGATCAGACCAAGCCGCTGAAGTGGTCCGACCTGGATCCGCAGCCCTTCCACACCGTGACCGGCAACCCGCCGCTGGACGCCAACAAGCGCTACCACATGGTGGCCAAGCTGCCGGCCGGCAAGAGCGGCCCGCATATCATCTTCAACGTCTGGAAGCGCGCGGACAGCGAGGAAGCGTTCTACTCGTGCTCCGACGTGGTATTCGGCGACGGCACCAATCCGCCGGAACCGCCGCCGGTGACCAATCCGTGGAAGGAAATCGGCAAGGTGACCGCTTATGAAAACCTGCCGAACAACAGCACCGCCACCCTGCGCGTGTTCGACGCCAGCGGCCGCGACGCCGAAACCATCCCGGTCAAGCTGGACGCCGTCAGCGGCCAGATGGCGAACTGGCCGTACGAGCTGGGCGTGAAAGTGAACGCGACCTCCAAAGCGATCCGCATCGGCGTGATGAATCAGAAGCAACGCACGGTGAGCATCACCCCGGAACGCAGCGCCACCGCCAACCGCGTGTACCTGAACGACAGCTACAAGGGCTACACCTATCAGATCGACCTGAAAAAGGGCGACGGCGGCATCACGCCGCCGCCGGTGGGCGACACCTGGAAGGAAGGCCTGTCCTACACCGCCGGCCAGATCGTCAGCTATCAGGGCAAGAAGTACCGCTGCCTGCAGCCGCACACCGCCTGGGCCGGCGCGGGCTGGACTCCGTCCACCCAACCCGCCTTGTGGGCTCCGGCCTGACCGTCCCCTTGTCAGCGCGCGGGCTGAACGCCTGACTCGCTGACTCGCCGGCCTTCCCCGTCCCGGAAGGCCGGTCTCTCCCACACTCCTCCTGCCGCAGGCCCATTCCTTGGATGGCCACCGCGCCATGCCCGCGACGCAGGCAGGACGGCGGCCGCGCGTCGCCTGCCGGGATTCGCAAGAAAGCCGATTCCGATGGAAACCTCAACCCAGACCTATCCGCCCATCGCCGCCTGGCTGCACTGGATTTGCGCAGTCGTGATCCTGTGGGCGATGATCAGCGGCTTCGCGCTCGCCTCCGGCGCGCTGCCGCCCGCCGTCGCCGCGGCGATTCCGCCGTTCAACGTTGCGCTGACCACCTTGTTGATGCCGGTCTTCCTGCTGCGCGTTGTTTACCGCGCCAGCTTCCGCATGCCGCCGCCGGCCGGCGTTCCGCCCGCCAAGCACCGGCTGGCGCGCCGCGCCCACGCGCTGCTCTATCTGCTGAGCTGTCTATCGCTGGCCAGCGGCTGGCTGATGATGGAGCGGCCGGTCGATCTGTTCGGCCTGATCACGCTGCCGCCCAGCCTGGAAGCCGGCGCGGCCACACGCGCGCTGGCCAAGCTGCACTTCGCCAGCAATGTGCTGCTGGCTCTGCTATTGACCGCCCACATCGGCGCGGTGATTCAACACCAGCGCCAAGGCCGGCGCCTGCTGCGGCGCATGTCGCTGCTGACGGGCTAACGCCGCCAGCTGATCAAGACCACCGCCGCCACGATCACGCTCATCGCCAGCATCTCGTGCAGGCCGATGTGCTCGCCGAGGAAGACCACGCCCAGCAAAACCGCGATCACCGGGTTGACGTAGGCGTAGCTGGTGGCGGCGGCCGGAGACACCGTCTTCAGCAAGTGCAGATAGGCGCTGTAAGCGATGATGGAGCCGAACACCGCCAGGTAAAACAAGGCCAGCCAGCTGGACAGCGTCGGCATCGCCTGCAGCTTCTCGCCATAAGCCTGGCTGGCCAACAACAAGGCTGCGCCGCCGAAGATCATCATCCAGGCGCTGCCCATCGGTCCCTTGGGCTGAGCCAGATGGCGGCTCCAGGCCGAGCCCAGCGCCCAACCGGCGGAGGCCAGCAGCAGCAGCGCAGCGCCGCTGGGGCTGGCCTTCAGATTGGCCCCCATATTCAACAGCACCATGCCGCAAACGCCCAGACCGATGCCGGCCCATTCCACCTTGCGCGCCTTTTGACCGAACATGCGCGCGAACAACAGGGTGAACAGCGGCACGGTGGCGATCACCAAGGCGGCCACGCCTGAGGACACGTCTTTCTCCGCCACCGTGACCAAGCCGTTGCCCACCGCCGGCATCAGCACGCCGAGCAAGGCGGCGCCGCCCAGCTCGCGCGCGTTCGGCATCGGGTATTTGCGCAAGCATAGGTAGGCCAGCATCAGCCAGCCGGCCAGGGAAAAGCGCAGGCCGGCCATCATCATCGGCGGCCAGGACTCGATGCCTATGCGTATGCCCATATAGGTGGAGCCCCAGATCACGTACAAGGCGAAGAAAGCGGCTAAGGTCAGCGGGGGAATGCGCGAAAACGGCATGGTGCGGCTCGGGAAAGTGGAACCGGATACCATGCCGTATGGGAATGTCCGTGGCAAGTCCAATTTTGCCGCGGACGGGCCAGGCTTAACGCGTGGCCAAGCGCTGCAAGATGTTGGAGAACTCTTCCATATAACTGTCGAAGCGGGTAGCCAAGCGGTCGACGTCGGTGGCGAAGCGGTTGTAGGCCACCACCGCCGGAATCGCGGCGAACAGGCCGATGGCGGTGGCCACCAGCGCCTCGGCGATGCCCGGCGCCACCGTGGACAAGGTGGCCTGGCCGGCGTTGCCCAGGCCGATGAAGGCATGCATGATGCCCCACACCGTGCCGAACAGGCCGATGTAAGGACTGACCGAACCAACAGTGGCGAGGAAGGAGGTGTGGCTGTCCAGGGCGTCCAGCTCGCGCTGCGCCGCCGCCTTCATCGCCCGGCGCGAGCCGGCCATGATGTCGGACAGCTCGGTGCCGTTGCGGCCGCGCAGCTTCAGGAACTCGGCGAAACCGGACTGGAAAATGCGCTCCATGCCCACGGTGTCGCTACGGCGGCTGGCGTCCTCGTACAAGCGGTTCAGGTCCGCGCCGCTCCAGAAATTACGCTCGAACTCGTCGCTATTGCGCCGCGCCGCGCGCAGCACGGCGATCTTGTTGAAGATCAGGGCCCAGGACAGCACCGACATCAAGGCCAGGCCGGCCATCACCAATTGCACCATCAGGCTGGCGTCCAGGATCAGGCTCAGGAAGGAAATCTGTTGCACGGCAACTCCTCTTGTAATCGCCAGGCTCAGCGCAACACGCGGCCTGTTTCCAAATCAATGATGGTGGACGGTTTGCGCCGCTTGCCGATGCGGCCCGGCAGGGTCAGCACCCGCTGGCGGAAAGCCTCGCGGCAGGCCCGCGCGGTTTTCAGCGATTGCTGGCCGGCGCGGTTGGCCGAGGTGGACACCAGCGCCGTGCCCAGGCTGCGGCACAAGGCCGCCGCCTCGCCATGCGCTGTCACGCGCACGGCGATCTTGTCGTGTTTGCCGCGCAAGGCCGGCGGCACCCGGCTCGAGGCCGGCAGCAAAAAAGTATATGGACCGGGCCAGTAGCGCGCCAGTTCCGCGTATTGGGCGGCGCTCAACGGACGGATCAGATGACGGATCTGGGAGACGTCGGCCGCGATCACGATCAGCCCCTTGTGATTGGGCCTGGCCTTGATCGCCAGAATTTTGCGGATGGCGCGCACATCCAGCGGATTGCAGCCCAGGCCGTAGCAGGACTCGGTGGAATAGGCGATGACCTCGCCTTGCTTCAAGGCGGCGCGGGCCTGCTGTTGCAGGGCGCGGCCGGGCAGACGGGGCACGGGCCGCACCTGGCCTGGCGTGAACTTCATGATGGACGGCGATGCGAAAGTAAAGCCGCATTGTACCGCTGTCCGCGGCGGCGACCTAGCGCTTCAACGCCGCGTCGTCAACATCCTCCGGCGCCGGCCGCCAGGCGTAGCAGCGAAGCGGCGGCCTGTCGCTGCGAAATTGCTTCAACCAATACGCCAGCCGGCGCCAGCAGCGGCGCTCATGACGCAGGAAATGCGCGACCCCGCGCCATCGGCCTCCGGCCCCCGGCACTGCCGGCGATGCGATACGACTCACGATGAACTCTCCTCGACATCAGGCTCGGTCTCCGGCCTATAAGCAGGCCGGCCTTCGCCATTCACCTCCAATCTAGGAGAAGCCGCATCAAGTCAATGTCGAATTTCCGATGCCAACTGTAAAAATGCCATAAATCTGCCCCTTTCCTTCACCGCCCCGCTCCGATATTTTTAAGCATTTGGAACCTAGCCAAGCTGTCGATATTATTCATTGAACCCATAAAATATTTTTGTCATCCTCTTGCAGCCGTACCATCCCGCGGCCGCAATGAGCCAGTTTTCTGATTCAAGCTATTGAAAGAACAATATGAGCATTTTGGTCACTGGCGGCGCCGGCTTCATCGGCGGCAATTTCGTGCTGGACTGGCTGGCGCAGAGCGATGAGCGCATCATCAATCTCGACGCGCTGACCTACGCCGGCAATCTCGACACCCTGAAAACCCTGGGACAGGACCCGCGCCATGTCTTCGTGCGCGGCGACATCGGCGACCGCGCGCTGCTCGACGCCCTGCTGGCCGAACACCAGCCGCGCGCGGTGCTCAATTTCGCCGCGGAAAGCCATGTCGACCGCTCCATCCACGGACCAGGCGACTTCATCCAGACCAATGTGGTGGGCACCTTCAATCTGCTGGAGAGCGTGCGCGGCTACTGGACAAGGCTGGCGGACGCGGACCGCGCCGCCTTCCGCCTGCTGCACGTCTCCACCGACGAAGTCTACGGCACGCTGGGACCCGACGACGCGCCCTTCTCCGAGCTCCACCGCTATGAGCCCAACAGCCCCTACTCGGCGTCCAAGGCCGCGTCCGACCACCTGGTGCGCGCCTGGCACCACACTTACGGCCTGCCGGTGCTGACCACCAATTGCAGCAACAACTACGGCCCCTATCACTTCCCGGAGAAGCTGATTCCGCTGGTGATCCTCAACGCCCTGGCCGGCAAGCCGCTGCCCATCTACGGCGACGGCAGCCAGGTGCGCGACTGGCTCTACGTCAAAGACCATTGCAGCGCCATCCGCCGCGTGCTGGAAGCCGGCGTGCCCGGCGAAACCTATAATGTCGGCGGCTGGAACGAGAAAACCAATCTGGACGTGGTCAAGGCGATCTGCGCGCTGCTGGACGAGTTGGCGCCTCAAGCCGACCCGGCGCGCCGCTACGCCGAACAGATCGCCTTCGTCGCCGACCGCCCCGGCCACGACCGCCGCTACGCGATAGACGCGCGCAAGCTGGAGCGCGAATTGGGCTGGAAGCCGCAGGAAACCTTCGATAGCGGCATCCGCAAAACCGTCGCCTGGTATCTGCAACATCAGGATTGGGTCGCCAACGTCAGCAGCGGCGCTTATCGCGACTGGGTGAACCAGCACTATGGCTGAGCGCTCACCCACCATTCTGCTGACCGGGGTCAACGGCCAGCTCGGCCATCGGTTGCGGACCGCGCTGACGCCGCTGGGCGAGGTCGTCGCGCTCAGCCGGGCCGAACTGGACCTGAGCCGGGCAGACAGCGTCCGCCAGGCGCTGGAACGCCACCAGCCCGACATCATCGTCAATCCCGCCGCCTACACCGCGGTGGACCGCGCCGAGAGCGAGGCGGAACAGGCGCATGCGGTCAACGCCGCCGCGCCGGCGCTGCTGGCGCAATGGGCGGCTCAGCACCAGGCGCTCTTGCTGCACTACTCCACCGACTACGTATTCGACGGCGCCGGCGAACAGCCCTGGCGCGAGGACGACCCGGCCCGGCCGCGCTCGGTCTACGGCCAAAGCAAATGGGCGGGCGAGGAGGCGGTGCGCGCCGCCGCGCCGCGGCACTTGATTCTGCGCACCAGCTGGGTGTTCGGCGCCCATGGCGGCAACTTTTTGAAGACCATTCTGCGCCTGGCGCAGGAACGCGACAGCCTGAAGGTGGTGGCGGATCAGATCGGCGCGCCCACCTCCACCGCCCTGATCGCCGACGTCACCGTGGCCCTGCTGCGCGACTATCTGCGCGACCCGGCCGGCTTCGCCTACGGCAGCTACCACCTGGCGGCGCAGGGCGAAACCAGTTGGCACGGCTACGCCCGCTTCCTGGTGGCCGAGGCCGGCAGACTGGGCTATGCGCTGCGGCTGTCGCCGGCCGACATCGAGCCGATCACCACCGCCGACTATCCATTGCCGGCGCCGCGCCCCGCCAACTCCCGGCTGGATTGCGCCAAGCTGCGGCAGACCTTCGGCCTTGCGCTGCCGCCCTGGGAAAGCGGCGTCAAACAAGTGCTGGCCGAACTCGGCGCCCAGCCGCAACAGAAAGACACTCAATGACTCAGGCACGCAAAGGCATCATCCTGGCCGGCGGCTCCGGCACCCGGCTGTACCCGGCCACCATTTCCGTCAGCAAACAATTGCTGCCCATCTACGACAAACCGATGATCTACTATCCGCTGACCACGCTGATGCTGGCCGGCATCCGCGAGATCCTGATCATCTCCACCCCGCAGGACACGCCCCGTTTCGAACAACTGCTGGGCGACGGCAGCCAATGGGGGCTGCGGCTGCAATACGCGGTGCAGCCCAGTCCGGACGGCCTGGCCCAGGCCTTCATCATCGGCGAGGACTTCCTGGCCGGCGCGCCGTCGGCGCTGGTGCTGGGCGACAACATTTATTACGGCCACGACTTTTCCGCCTTGCTGCAAGACGCCAACGCCAAGCGCAGCGGCGCCAGCGTGTTCGCCTACCGCGTCAACGACCCGGAACGCTACGGTGTGGTGGCCTTCGACGCCGACGGCAAAGCGCTGTCCATCGAGGAAAAACCAGCGCAGCCCAAGTCCAATTACGCGGTGACCGGGCTGTACTTCTACGACGAGCAGGTGGTGGACATCGCCAAGGCGATCAAACCCTCGCCGCGCGGCGAGCTGGAGATCACCGACGTCAACAACGTCTATTTGCAACAGGGCCAGCTCTCGGTGCAGACCATGGGCCGCGGCTACGCCTGGCTGGACACCGGCACCCATGAATCCATGCTGGAAGCCAGCCAGTTCATCGCCACCATAGAAAGCCGTCAGGGCCTGAAAGTGGCCTGCCCGGAGGAAGTGGCCTACCGTTCCGGCTGGATAGGCGACGAGCAGGTGCGCCTACTGGCCAAACCGCTGCAGAAGACCGGCTACGGCCGCTACCTGCTGGCGATGCTGGATCAGCCGGTCTATTGATCTTGACGAGCGACACATGAATATCATCGACACCCGCATTCCCGACGTCAAAATCATCGAACCTGCCGTATTCGGCGACGAACGCGGCTTCTTTTTCGAAAGCTTCAATCAACAGCGTTTCGAAGCCGCCGTCGGCCGCGCCGCGCCCTTCGTCCAGGACAATCACAGCCGCTCGGCCAAGGGCGTGCTGCGCGGCCTGCACTATCAGCTGGCGCCGCACGCCCAGGGCAAGCTGGTGCGGGTGATCGCCGGCGAAGTCTTCGACGTCGCCGTCGACATCCGCCCCGGCTCAGCCAGTTTCGGCCAATGGGTGGGCGTACACCTGTCCGCCGCCAATAAACGTCAGCTCTGGGTGCCGCCCGGTTTCGCTCACGGCTTCCTCACCCTGTCGGACAGCGCCGAGTTCCTGTACAAAACCACCGACTATTGGTTCAAGGAGCTGGAGCGTTCCATCGCCTGGAACGATCCGGAGCTGGCCATTGCCTGGCCGCTGGACGGCGAGCCGCAACTGTCGGCCAAGGACGGCGCCGCGCCCGGCCTGCGCCAGGCCGAACTGGGCTGAGCCGGAACCAAGCCCGAAAATGAAAACAGCGCCGCTTGCGGCGCTGTTTCTCTATCAAGCGGCAAGACGCTAATGTTTGCGGCCGATAGCGCGCGCGCCGATGTCGCGGCGCATCTGCTTGCCGGCGAACTGAATCTGGTCGGCCAGCACGTAAGCCTTACCCTGCGCCATCTTGACGCTGTCGCCCAGGCCCACCGCGCACAGCACGCGGCCGCCGTTGCTGCGCAGCTGCTTGTCCGCGTCCAGGCTGACGCCGGCGTGGAACACCATACCGTCCTCGCTCTCCGGCGGCAGGCCGCTGATCAGATCGCCCTTGCGCGGCGCTTCCGGATAGCCTTCGGCCGCCAGCACCACGCCCAAGGCCACGCGCCGGTCCCATTCCGCCTCCACCTGGTTCAGGCGGCCGTTGACGCCGGCTTCCAGCAACACGGTGAAGTCCGACTTCAGACGCGCCATGATGGGCTGGGTTTCCGGATCGCCGAAGCGGCAGTTGAACTCGATGGTGTAAGGATTGCCCTGCGCGTCTATCATCAGCCCGGCGTAGAGGAAGCCGGTATAGCTGTGGCCGTCCTTCTTCATGCCCAGCACCGTGGGCAGGATGATTTCGCGCATCACCCGGTTGTGCACCGCCGGCGTCACTACCGGCGCCGGGCTGTAGGCGCCCATGCCGCCGGTGTTCGGGCCCTGATCCTGATCCAGCAAGCGCTTGTGGTCCTGGCTGGTGGCCATCGGCAACACGTGGTCGCCGTCCACCATCACGATGAAGCTGGCCTCCTCGCCCTGCAGGAAGTCCTCGATCACCACGCGCGCGCCGGCGCTGCCCATCTTGTTGCCCACCAGCATATCGTCGATGGCGGCGTGCGCCTCGTCCAGCGTCAGCGCCACCACCACGCCCTTGCCGGCGGCCAGGCCGTCGGCCTTGATCACGATGGGCGCGCCCTTGGCGTCGACATAGGCATGGGCGGCGGCGGCGTCGCTAAAGGTTTCGTACGCGGCGGTGGGAATGCCGTGGCGCTTCATGAAGGCCTTGGCGAAATCCTTGGAGCTTTCCAGCTGCGCGCAATACTGGGTGGGGCCGAAGATTCGCAGCCCTTCGGCGCGGAAGGCGTCGACCACGCCGGCCGCCAGCGGCGCTTCCGGGCCCACCACCGTCAGTTCGATCTTCTCCTGCTTGGCGAAAGCCACCCACTCCGCCACGCTGCCGAGCTCGACGTTGGTCAGATTGGGGTCCAGCGCGGTGCCGGCGTTGCCGGGCGCGACGAAGACCTTGGATACCCGGCGCGACTTGGCGATGCGCCAGGCCAGCGCGTGCTCGCGTCCGCCGGAGCCGATAACCAGTACTTTCATGTTCGATGCTCCACTCGTTTTTACGGCGCGTCGCAACGCGCCGGATTCTTCACTCAGCCCAACTGCCAACGCAGCCAGGCGAACAAGACATTGCCGTTGTTGTGCCCGCCCGGGATATAAGTGGCCTGCAAGGCCAGGCGGCGGTATTCCACCGACACCAGCGGCAGCACCGCCGGCAAGGGCGCGTAGCTGTAGTCCGAGCGCGCAGTGACGCCGGCGGTAAAGCCCGCGCCCAAGCGCCAGCCGTCCAATGGGCGCCATATTTTCTGGAAGGCGTAGCCGACGAAGGGCTCGACATCCTTGTGCGAATCCAGGAAGGCCATCGCGTACACCGCGTGCCAGTCGCCGTCGGCGTCGTAGCGATAACGTCCCGCGCCCAAGCCCCACGGCCGTTCGTTGAATTGCCGGATCTTCTCTCTATCGTAGAAGGCGCGGTTGTGCCACGTCACCGCCGGCACGTACAACTCGTACTGGTCGGAACGCCAGGTCGCCTCGATGTTGGCGCGGCCGCGTTGCCAGAAACCTTGCGGCTCGGCGGCCGTCTCTTCGGCCTGCGCCGCCAGGCTGGCGGACGCCAACAAGCCGGCGCCCAGCCAACAAACAATTGCTCTCATCGGAAAAACAACAAATCCATGTAAAGAAGCCGGCATGCCGGCCTCCTCCGGTTAATCGGAACCGCTCAGTGGCGGAAGTGACGCACCCCGGTCAGCACCATCGCGATGCCGTGCTCGTCGGCGGCGGCGAAGACTTCTTCGTCGCGCATCGAACCGCCCGGCTGAATGATGGCCTTGATCCCCTGCTCGGCGATCACGTCGATGCCGTCGCGGAAGGGGAAGAAGGCGTCGGACGACGCCACCGCGCCCTGCAGGCTCAAGCCGGCGTCGGCCGCCTTGCGCGCGGCGATGCGGGTGGAATCGACGCGGCTCATCTGGCCTGCGCCGATACCGGCAGTCTGACCATTTTTACAGAAAACAATTGCATTCGACTTCACATATTTGGCCACGCGCCAGGCGAACAGCAGATCGGACAGCTCCTGCGGCGTCGGTTGACGCTGGGTCACCACGCGTAATTCGTCCAGGCCCACATTGCGGATGTCCGGCGTCTGCACCAGCACGCCGCCGCCGACGCGCTTCAGTTCGAAGCGGTTGGCGCCGATCTCCAGCGGGATTTCCAGCACGCGCACATTCTTCTTGGCGGCGATCACGGCCTTGGCTTCCTCGGTGAAAGCCGGCGCGATCAACACTTCCAGGAACTGGCCGGTCACCGCTTCCACCGTGGCGGCGTCCACCGGGCGGTTGAAGGCGATGATGCCGCCGAAGGCGCTGGTGGTGTCGGTGGCGAAAGCCAGCCGGTAGGCGCTCAAGGTGTCGCCCGCCACCGCCACGCCGCAGGGGTTGGCGTGCTTGACGATGACGCAGGCGATGTCGTCGAAGGTCTTCACCGCTTCCCAGGCGGCGTCGGCGTCGGCGATGTTGTTATAGGACAGTTCCTTGCCCTGCAGCTGACGGTAATTGGCGATGGAGCCGGCGGCCGGGTCCAGATCGCGATAGAAGGCGGCCGCCTGGTGCGGGTTCTCGCCGTAGCGCATGTCCTGCACTTTGACGAACTGGGCGTTGAGGCGCTTGGGGAAGGCCACGCGTTCCGGCTTGCCCGCCAGCGCGCCGTCGGCCAGGCTGGTCAGGTAGTTGGAAATCGCGCCGTCGTAAGCCGCGGTGTGAGTGAAGGCCTTCTTGGCCAATTCGAAGCGGGTGGCCTTGGACAACGCGCCGCCGTTGGCGCGCATCTCCTCCGCCAGCGCCGCGTAATCGGCGGCGTCGGTGACGATGGCCACGTGCGCCCAGTTCTTGGCGGCGGAACGCACCATGGTCGGGCCGCCGATGTCGATGTTCTCGATCGCGTCTTCCAGTTCGCAGTCCGGATTGGCGATGGTGGCTTCGAACGGGTAGAGGTTGACGCAAACCAGATCGATGTTGCCGATCTCATGCTCGGCCATCTTGGCCACATGCTCCGGCAGATCGCGACGGCCCAGGATGCCGCCGTGCACTTTCGGATGCAGGGTCTTGACCCGGCCGTCCAGCATTTCCGGGAAGCCGGTGTAGTCGGACACCTCGGTCACCGGCACGCCGGCGTCGGCCAGCAGTTTGGCGGTGCCGCCTGTGGACAGGATGTGCACCCCTTGGGAAGCCAGGGCCTGGGCGAATTCCAGAATGCCGCTCTTGTCGGAGACGCTGATCAGCGCGCGTTCGATTTTGCTCATGGTTCTCTACCGCGTTAACTAAAAAGGAACACAAAAAAAACCGGCCACCCTATTCGGTATGGCCGGTTTGTCTTCATATCAAATCATAAGACTTCATCTTTTTACGCAGGGTGTTGCGGTTCAATCCCAGCAACTCCGCCGCCCGGGTCTGATTGCCCTGGGTGTGTATCAGCACCACCTCGAGCAATGGCTTTTCCACGCAAGCCAACACCATGTCGTAGATGGCGGAGGGGTTCTCGCCATCCAGGTCCCTGAAATACTGTTCCATCGCCAGCCGCACCGACTGCGAGATATGGTCATTGTTCTGCATGGTTATTATTCTGTCCAAGTCTGATTGGAATTAGCCATCCACCACCGTCTCCGAGTCGTGGTCCAACGCTTCCCCAGCGCCATCCAAATACACCAGCCGTTCAGAGTCCCCGGCCAAACGGTCGAAATAGGCCGCCACGGCCAAGCGCTGCTCCGCCGTGGACTCGAGTTGGTACATCTGCTGGCGGAACGCGTTGCCGCCCTGCAGTCCCTTGGTGTACCAGGCGATGTGCTTGCGGGCGATGCGGCAGCCCGAATATTCGCCGTAAAACTGGTATAGCTCATCCAGATGCCCCAGCAAGAGCTGGCGGATCTCGCTCACTTCCGGCGGCGGCAGGCATTCGCCGCTCTCCAGAAAATGCTGGATTTCGCGGAAAATCCACGGCCTGCCCTGGGCCGCCCGTCCTATCATGATGGCATCGGCGCCGGTATGTTCCAGCACCCACTGTGCTTTCTGCGGGGTATCGATGTCGCCGTTGGCGATCAGCGGAATCCGGATCTGCCTCTTCACCTCGCGTATCGTGTCGTACTCGGCCGCGCCGCGATACATGTCCTCGCGGGTGCGGCCGTGCAAGGCCAGCGCGGCGATGCCGCAATCCTCGGCCAGCTTGGCCACCCGCAGCGCGTTGCGGTGTTCCGGGCTCCAGCCGGTGCGCGTCTTCAGCGTCACCGGCACGTCCACCGCCTTGACCACCGCCTCCAGGATGCGTCCCACCAGCGCCTCGTCGCGCAGCAAGGCCGAACCGGCGGCCACATTGCACACCTTCTTGGCCGGACAGCCCATATTGATGTCGATGATCTGCGCGCCGCGCTCCACGTTGAGCCGCGCCGCCTCGGCCATCTGAGCCGGATCGGAGCCGGCGATCTGCACCGAGATCGGCTCCACCTCGCCGGCGTGGTCGGCGCGGCGCAAGGTCTTGGCCGTGGTCCACAGCGCCTTGTTGGAGGTGATCATTTCCGATACCGCCATGCCGGCGCCCAATTGCTTGCACAGCATGCGGAACGGTCTATCCGTCACCCCGGCCATGGGCGCCACGATCAGCCGGTTTTTCAATGTGTACGAACCAATGCGCATGCTTGCGAAACTCTGGGATAGCTGACTGAAGGGCCGGTATTGTAAAGCTTTTTCCCAGGAACGTGGATTTTTTTTGCTTATTTTTTGAGCAAACCCCATAGCGTCAAGCCATGGGGTCGCGGGGATGAGGTGGAAGTTGGCCGATAAGCCGGGTCTTGTCGTTGGACAGTCATTCCTCTAGGCCTGCCGTTACCGACAGGCTCAAGCGACCTACCCGGGGATATACGCGAGCAACGTCAATTCCCCCTATTTGGTCTTGCTCCGGATGGGGTTTTGCCTGCCGTCCGTGTTACCACGTCCGCGGTGCGCTCTTACCGCAGAATAGGGCACCACACCCTATCTGTCCGACCGGACTCTCGCCCGGCCAGTACACCTTTTCACCCTTGCCTGATCCGTCTCGCCGCTTGCGCGGCGAAATCAAGAGTCCACGTCCTTGCGGACGCTTCCTCCGGCCATCGGCGGTTCAGCTCTCTGCGCCACTTTCCATCGCCTCACGACGTCCGGCCATTAACCGGCATCCTGCTCTGCGGAGCCCGGACTTTCCTCCCCGTCCGTTCTTGCGAACGAACGCAGCGACTGCCTGGCCAACTTCCGGCCGCCATTCTACCCGATTCCGCCCCGGCCGGCCCGACATTTTGCCATGACAAACGCGATAATCCCTTATACTGGCGGGTCCATCGAGCGATAACGACAAAAACATGGAGTTGAATCAGGCCAAGCTGTCCCGTCTGCAATTGTTTGGCACGCTCGCCATTGTGTTCATGCTGGCGCTGACCTTGTCCAGCTACTTCCTGCTGAGCAGCTGGAACGATTTCCAGGCCCGCCAGCACACCATACGCCAGGACGCTTACGCGCGCGCGCGCGACTACCTGCGCTCCTACGCCGACCACGCCGCGCAAACCCTGTCCGCGCTGCGCGAACGCACCAACGACACCCTGAAGCAAAGGCTGCGCGAACAGGTGGACCAGGCCTGGAACCTGGCCGACGCCATCTGGCGCCAGGAACGCCTGCGCCGCCCGCCGCATCAGGTGCAGCGGCTGATCGCGGAGGCGCTGCGGCCGCTGCGCTACTTCGACGGCCGCGGCTATTTCTTCATCGACGGCCTGGACGGACGCTGCGTGCTGCTGCCCACCGCGCCGCAGCTGGAGGGCGGCTCGCTGCTGGCCAACCGCGACGATCAGGGCCGCTACATCATGCGCGCGCTGATCGAGTCGGTGGACAACCCGCAACAGCGCGGCTTCAGCTCCTACCGCTGGTACCAGCCGGGCCGCGGCGAGATGAGCGAGAAAGTCGCCTACGCCCGCCGCTTCGGCCCCTACAACTGGCTGATAGGCAGCGGCGAATACCTGAACAACGTCGAAACCGACATGCAGAAGCAAGGCCTGGAGATGCTGGCGCGCATGCGCTTCGGCCACGACAGCGGCGACTTCATGATCATAGACCGCCACGGCGTAATCCTGCTGGACCCGTCCAATCCGGCGATGAACGGCAAGCACTACTCCGCCCTGCCCGGCGCCGACCGCGGCCGCATCGCCGAACTGATCCGCCGCGGCAAGCAAGGCGGCTTCATGGAATACCTGATCAGCAGCCTGGACGCGCCGCAAGGCGAACGCTATCTGTCCTACGCGCGCCAGCTGCCCGGCTGGGACTGGACCCTGGTCACCAGCCTGCGCGTGCAGTCCATAGAGGACAGCAGCCAGCGCGCGCGCCAGGAACTGGAGCGCAGTCTGCGTGAACGCATCGTCGCCACCCTGCTGCTGACCCTGGCCGCCCTCTTGGTCGCCGCCGCCTTCTGCTGGTTCTTCCTGCGCTGGCTCAACGCGCTGGTGCAGCGCTACCGCCAGGACTTGCAGCAAAGCCACCTCTCGCTGGAACAGCGCTCGCGCGATCTGCGCCTCAGCCATTTCATGGTGGACAACGCCACCGATCTGATCGCACTGCGCAACGCCGCCGGCGACATCGTCTACTGCAACCAAGCGGCGCGCCAACGGCTGGATTGCGGTTGCGACGCCGCGACGCTGACCCGCGCGCTGTTCCGCCCGGCCGCGGACGCCCTGCCCCATACCTTCGACGCCCGGCTGCAGTGCTGCGGCGAGGAGCAATGGCTGGAAGTCACCGTCAGTCCGCTCAACTACCAGGGCGAAGACTATCTGTGCGCCACCGGCCGGGACATCACCGCGCGCCGCCAAACCGACCGCCAGCTGCGCCTGGCCGCCAAGGTGTTCGAATCCAGCAACGAGGCCATCCTGGTCACCGACCCGGACAACCGCATCCTGGCAGTCAACCGCGCCTTCTGCGCGATCACCGGCTACGAGGAGGCCGAGGCGCTGGGCCAGACTCCCGCCCTGCTCGCCTCCGGCCGCCACGAACCGGCCTTCTTCGAAAACATGTGGCAGCAGCTGACCCAGCGCGGCCAGTGGTCCGGCGAGATCTGGAACCGGCGCAAGAACGGCGACATCTTCCCGGAATGGCTGAACATCAGCGTGCTGCAGAACGAACAGGGCGAGATCAGCCACTATGTGGCGCTGTTCACCGACATCTCCGAACGCAAGGAGCAGGAAGCGCGGGTGCAGCACCTGGCCGAGTACGACGCGCTGACCGATCTGCCCAACCGCGTGCTGATCAACGACCGGCTGCAGCAGGCCATCCGTCAGGCCGAGTTGCGCCAGGGCCAGCTGGCGGTGCTCTTCGTCGATCTGGACCACTTCAAAAACATCAACGACACCCTGGGCCACGGCCTGGGCGACGAATTGCTGAAACAGGCGGCCAGCCGCCTAAGCGCCGCCGTGGGCGCGCTGGACACCGTCGGCCGCACCGGCGGCGACGAGTTCGTACTGATCCTGCCGTCCATCGACCAGCCCGGCGAGGCCGCGCAAGTGGCCGAGCGCGTGCTGGCCGCGATGCAACGGCCCTTCGACATCGGCGCCCATCAGCTCAACGTCAGCTGCAGCATCGGCATCAGCCTGATGCCGGACGACGGCCGCGATCTGCAGAACCTGCTGATGAACGCCGATCTCGCCATGTACCACGCCAAGGCGCACGGCCGCAGCACTTTCCGCTTCTACACCCGGGAAATGAACGTGGAAGTGGCCGAACGGCTACATCTGGAAACCCGGCTGCGCCGCGCCATCGAACACGGCGAGCTCTACCTGGTTTATCAGCCGCAATTCAATATGAGCGGCGAACGCCTGCTGGGCTGCGAGGCGCTGGTGCGCTGGCGCGATCCGGAACACGGCCTGATCATGCCTTCGCGCTTCATCCCCATCGCCGAGGACACCGGCCTGGTGGTGCCGCTGGGGCGCTGGGTGCTGGGCGAAGCCTGCCGCCAGGCGGCGCAATGGTACGACAGCGGCCTGCGCCCGGTGCGCATGGCGGTCAATGTCTCGGCGCGGCAGCTGACGCGGCCGGACTTCGTCGACGATGTGCGCGACGCGCTGCAAAGCAGCGGCCTGCCAGGCTACTGCCTGGAGATCGAAGTCACCGAAAGCACGCTGATGGAGGACGCGGACTTCGCCGCTCGCCAGTTGGCGGTGATCAAGGCGATGGGGGTGCGCTTGTCGATAGACGATTTCGGCACCGGTTATTCCAGCCTGGCCTATCTGAAGCGCTTCGCGCCGGACACCATCAAGATAGACCGCTCCTTCATCATCGACCTGCCGCAGGACGAGGAAAACGCCGCCATCGTCTCCGCCATCGTCCACCTGGCCAACGCGCTGGGCATGGACACTCTGGCCGAGGGCGTCGAGCATCCGCAGCAGCAGGACTATCTGGGCAAGCTCGGCTGCTCGGCGATGCAGGGTTATCTGCTGGGCGCGCCGCTGTCCGCGGAGGCGATGGAACAAAGAATGGACGCGCTGCGGCAACGGCTGTCCGTCTGAATCCGGCCCGGCGATGCCGGGCCGGCAAGCTCAGTCCAGCGGCCGGTTCGCCGTCTCAGGCACCATCGCCAGCCCTATCATCGACACCAGGATGCACAACACCGCATACAGCGCCGGCGCGTTGGGATCGCCGGTCAGCCGGATCAGGCCGGCGGCGAAGAACTGGGCGAAGCCGCCGAAAATCATCACGCCCACGCAGTAGACGATGGACATGCCGCTGGCGCGGATGCGGCGCGGAAACAACTCCGGCAGCACCGCGATGCTGGGCACCGCGGTCAACACCAGCGGCACCGTCAGCAGCACCACGACCAAGAGCAGCGTCGGCAGGCCGGGCGCGGCGTTCAACAGCATGAAGCCCGGATACAGCAAGAGCAGCAAGACCAAGCGCGGCCACAGAATGGAACGGCGACGGCCGACACGGTCGCTCCAGCGTCCGGCCGCCACCGACAGCAGCACTTGCAACAGAGCCGCGGTCGACGCCGCCCAGATCGCCACCGCCAGCGGCATGCCCAGCACCGTCACCGCGTGATTGGCCAGATAGTGGGCGATGATGAAGTTGGGCCCGGTGCCGCCTATGGTCAGCAATACCCCGGCCAATATCTGCCGCCCGTGCCGGCGCAGCAAGGGCCCGGCCGGTTCCGTCGTCGCCTGCGGCGCCACCGCCGAGGCCGCGGTCTCGTCCAGCTGGCTGCGGATATACTCGCCCACCGGAATCGCCAGCACCCCGATGGCGAACACCAGCCGCCAGCCCCAGGCCTCCATCGCCGCCGCCGGCAACAGCGCGCTCAGCAAACTCACCGTCAGCGTGCCGGCCAACACCCCCAGGCCCTGGCTGAACAGCTGCCAGCTGCAGTAGTAGCCGCGCGACTTGTCGTCGGCGTACTCCATCAACATCGAGGTGGCCGCCCCCACCTGGCCGCCGACGGCGAAGCCCTGCACCAGCCGTCCCAGCACCACCAGCGCCGGACCGAGCAGGCCGGCCTGGGCGTAGGTGGGCGCCACCACGAACAGCATGGAGCCTATCGCCATCAGCCACAGGCTCAGCCGCAGCGCCGGCTTGCGTCCCTTGCGGTCCGCGTACAGGCCGATGACGATGCCGCCTATCGGCCGGCTGATGAAACCGGTGCCGAACACCGCGAAGGACAGCATCAGCTGCAGCAGCGGCTCGTCGCTGAACGGAAAGAACAAGCGCCCCATCAAGGTGGCCAGCGCGCTGTAGACGATGAAGTCGTAGAACTCCAGCGCATTGCCCACGGTGATGGCTGTGATCGCGCGCCGGCTGGGCGCGGCCGGCCGCGCCGCCGACAACTGGGCGGCCGTCATTGCCCGCCTCCGGCCGCGCCGCCCAGATAGCGCTCCACCAGCTTGATCCAGTAGCTGGCGCCCACCGGCAAGGCCTGGTCGTTGAAGTCGTAGCCGGGGTTGTGCACCATGCAGCCGCCCTCGCCGTCGCCATTGCCTATGATCAGATAACAGCCCGGCACCCGCTCCAGCCAGAAGGCGAAATCCTCGCTGCCGGTCAGCGGCGGCATCTCCGCCACCACCCCGCCCTCGCCCAGCCAGTCCACGGCCACCTGCCTCGCCAGCGCGGTGGCCGCCGCGTCGTTGACCAGCACCGGATAACCGTCCTGGTAATCCACCTCGGCGCGCGCGCCGAAGCCGGCGGCCTGGGCCGCGGCCAGCGTCTCGATGCGTTGGCGCAGCAAGGCGCGCACCTGCGGCCGCAAGGCGCGTATGCTCAGCCGCATTTCCGCGCTCTCCGGAATCACATTGGGGGCCTCCCCGGCCAGGATGGCCCCCACCGTCACCACCGCCATGTCCAGCGGCGACACATTGCGCGCCACCACGCTTTGCAGCGCCATCACCAGGGACGCGGCCACCACCACCGGGTCCACCGCCTTGTCCGGCACCGCGCCGTGGCCGCCGGTGGCGCGGATGCGGATCACCGCGGTGTCGGCGGAAGCCATGAAGGGACCGGGCCGGAAGCCCAGCTGGCCCACCGGGAAACCCGGCATATTGTGCATGGCGAAGATGGCGTCGCAGGGAAAGAGCCGGAACAGGCCGTCGTCCAGCATGCGCTTGGCGCCGCCCTTGCCCTCTTCCGCCGGCTGGAAAATCAGATGCACGGTGCCGCTGAAGCTGTCGCGCCGCGCCAGCTCGCAAGCCGCCGCCAACAGCATCGCGGTATGGCCGTCGTGGCCGCAGGCGTGCATTTTTCCCTCCACGCGGCTGGCCCACGGCAGGCCGGTGGTTTCCTGGATGGGCAGCGCGTCCATATCGGCGCGCAGGCCTATGCTCGGCCCCGCGCCGCGGCGCAGGGTGCCGACCACGCCGGTCACGCCCAGTCCTTCGTGGATTTCGTAGCCCCAGTCGCGCAGGCAGCGGATCACATGGCGGCGGGTCTCCACCTCCTCGAAGCCCAGTTCGGGGTGGGCGTGGATATCGTGGCGCAGCGCGATCATCGCCGGGGCGATATCGCGGATGCCGGGCAGAATGGGGGCGTTCATGGCGTCGTCTCCTTGGTGTCTATCACGCTCTTGTCGCACACTGTCGTGGCGACGACGGACGCGGCGCCGCGACTGCGATCCCAGACTAGCGGCAATAGTTAATAGGTGAATAGCCGCAGAACGGTGATCGAGAACACTTCTGGTTGTCGGTTTGGAGACGAGATGAAACTGCAGCAACTGCAAGCGCTGATCGCGCTGGCCGACGGCGGCGGCATTCGCGCCGCCGCCCGCATGTTGGATCTGTCGCAGGCGGCGGTCAGCAAAACGCTGCGCGAACTGGAGGAAGAACAGCGGCTGCCCCTGTTGCAACGGCACGCCAGCGGCGCGCGGCTGACCGAGGCGGGCCGGGCCTTGCTGATCCACGCGCGCCAGGTGGCGATGCAGCTGGAGCGCGCTCATGACGAATTAGAGGCGCTGCGCGGCCAGCGCGACGCCAGGCTGTGCATAGGCGTCACGCCCTGGCTGGTGCCCACGCTATTGCCTGAGGTGGTGTTGCGCTTTCGCCAACGGCTGCCGGCGATCCGGCTGGAATTGTTCGAAGGCCTGCTGGCGGTGGCGCTGCCGCGGCTACGCGACGGCCAGATGGATTTCGCCATCAGCCCGCTGTTCGACCCGCTGGCTCAGGAATTCCATTGCCAGCCGCTGTTCAGCCACGGCGGCCGGGTGTTCGCCCGCAACGGCCATCCAGCGCTGCGCGCGCAGTCCTTGTCCGAGCTGCTGGAACAGGATTGGGTGGTCAATTACAGCCCCTCCAGCTATCGCCACGTGCTGGACCGGCTGTTCACCCGCCACGGCCTGCTTATCGCGCCGGAACGGCTGATCTGCGCGCAGTCGATGGCGCTGCTGGCCGGCCTGGTCCAGGCCGGCATGCTCAGCTACGGGCCGGAGCCCTTGCTGCTGTGCCCGGAATTCGCCGGCAAGGCCCAGGCCTTGTCGCTGCGGGAAGACATGGAGGATATCGTCATCGGCGTGATCAGCCTGCAGGGGCAGGCCCACGGCTACGCCGCCCGCTGCTTCATCGACTGCCTGCGGCAGACGCTGCGCCAGCGTATGCGCTCGGCCCGGCCGGAGGACCGGGCCTTGGCGCGGATGCTGACGCTGCGGTTTTAGAGGCCGTTCAAAGCCTGCGCGCTTCGGCGACGCCGCATCGCGCTCAATCGAAGCGCAAGGTGTAGCGCGACTCCACCGAGGCGTCGGTACCGGCCCGCAACACCACCGACCAGCCCCTGCTCAGCTGATACGCCAGCTTCACCGCCTGGTTCGCGCTGGTCACGCCGTACTCGTAGCCCAGATACAGTTCGCGGGTCAGCTGGCGGCCCACCGTCACCACCTGCTCCGCCGGGCTCACCGTGCCGTTGGCCAAGGTCTTTTCCTTGCGGCTGGACACGCCCAGATCGTCGAACAGGCCGATCTGATCGTTGAGCGAGCCGGCCAGCATCATGCCGGCGGAGGCCGCCAGATCGTTGTCGTCGCGCTCGCCGCTGGCCGCCCGGCCCAAGACCAGCCAGGCCAGCTTGTCCTTTTCCGACATCGGCTCGTCGGCGATCAACCGCACCTTGGGCACCGACACCGAACCGCTGACTTCCACCCCGGCGCCCACCGGCGACAGCCGGCGCTTGGCGCGCACATTGAGCAGGGGGTTGTCCAAGGGACCGTTGAAGGTGATGGCGCCGTACTCGATGTCCAGATCCTGGCCATAGGCCTTGTAACGCCCCTTGACCACCCGCACCTGGCCCTTGGCGCCCGGCGCTTCGCCCGGATTGGCGCTGACGCGCACCGAGCCGGTCAGATCCACGTTCAGGCCCTGGCCGGAGAAGCGGAAGTGCTCGCCCAGGTCCAGATCCAGCGCCACCGTCAGCGGCATGCTGGCGAAGGCCGACGGCTCCGGCCCCGGCCGGCCCTTGACCATCACATCGTCGCCCAGGCTGGGCGCGCCGAACTTGGGCAGGCCAATGCGGCCCTGGTCGGCGCGGATATGGCCGGTCAGCGACAGTTTGCCGGCCACCATCGCCAGTTCCGTGCGGCCGGACACCACCAGGCGGCGGTTGGGCCGGTCGAACACGCCGAACTTGCGCAATTCCACCGCCACCCGCGCGTCCGGGGTGTCGCCGCTGAGATCCAGCGCGCCGCTGGCCGCCACCTCGCCTTCGCCGCCGGCGAAGCGCAAACGGTCCAGCACCAGCTTGCGGCCGTCCAGCCGCGCCAGCAGGCTGCCGTCGCCCAGGCGGATGCCGGTGCGGCGGTCGGCCAGCAATAATTTGTCGCCGCGTATCGTCCCTTGGGCCATAGGCTGGCTCAAGGCGCCGGTCAAAGCCAGATTGGCGCTGATCAGGCCGCCCAGCTCCAGCGAAGGACCGGCGAAGCTGGCCAGCGTCGCCAGCGAAGGCACGCTGGCGCTGACCGTGGCGTTGAGCGGGGTCTTGGCGTCGATGGCGCCGCCGTTCCACGGCACCGAACCCTTGCCTTGCGCTTGGGCGTAGCGGCTGTCCAGATTCAGGTCGAACAGCGCGCGCCCGCCGTCCAGCGTCAGGGTGACGGCGGCGGTCTTCAGACCCAGCGCCACGTCCTTGCCCTTGTCGCCCGGCAGCTGCACGTCGCCGCCGGCGCGGCGCAGCGTGAACTGGCCCTTGGCGTTGGCCGCCAGATTCAGGTTCCAGTCGGAATCGAAGCTCAGATCCTGCTTCACCGGCAGGCTGAGCAAGGGCCCCAGCTCCGCCAGCCGCAGGCCGCGCGCGGAGCCGCGGGTGCTGAGCGCGCCGTTGGCGCCGCGGTTGAGTTCGGCCAGGGTGATGCTGCCGCCCAAGGCCGACAGCCGGGCGTTGCCCACCTTGATCTGCTCGCCCAGTTCCAGCGCCACCGGCGCCAGCAGGCTAAGGCCGGGACGGCCGCTCAACTCCAGTTTGCTCAGGGTGCCGGCCCAGGGCCCGGCCTCGCCGCGCAGGCCGCCGCTGGCCGCCAATTGCAGCGCGTAAGGGTGGTCGGCCAGGCGGAAACGGCCGTCCAGTTGCAGACCATGGCGCGCGCGCGTGCCGTTGGCGCTGGCGCGCAGCTGCTCGGCGCGGAAACCGCCGGCTTGCAGCGCGGCCACGTCCAGCTTGAGTTGGAACGGGCTGTTCTGGTCGGCCTTGACGTTGCCGCTGAATTGCATGCTCTGCACGGCGATATTGCCCGGCAGCTTCAGTCGGTCGGCTTGCAGATTGGCGCTGATCAACGGCGCCTTGGGTGTGCCCGCCAACTCGCCCTGGCCCTTGACCACGCCGGAGAAACCGGGGCCGATCAGGCCGAGATTGGGCGCGTCGATCAAGAGTTTGAGCTTGTCGCCGGCGGCGCCGTAAGCACCGTTGGCCTGCAGCCGGTTCTGCGCCAGCTTCAGATCGGCGCTGAGCGACTTCAAGCGTTCGCCCTGCAGCTGTAGATCGGCCCCGCCGCTGAGCGGCGCGCCGGACAGCTTGCTGGGCGCGAATTGCAGCTTGGCCGCCACGCTCAGCGGGCTGGCCAGCTGACCCTTGGCCTGCAAGCTGGCGTTGAGGTCGCCGCTGGGCAGGCCGGGCTTGAGTTTGGACGGGTCGGCGCGATTGAGCTTGCCGTTGAAATCGAACAGCTGCTTGCCGTCCAGGCCCAGTTGACCGGCCAGCGCCAGGGTGCCGACGCCGGCGGTCAACTCCGCCTGCCGGATCAGCAGCGCCGGATGCGGCGCCGGCGCGAAACCGACATCGGCCTTGGCTTGCAGGGTTTTGCCCTTGAGTTGGGCGAGGATGTTCGGCCCGCTCAAGGGGCCGTCCAGCGTCACCCGGCCGTCCAGGCTGTCGTCCGGCGCGTCCGCGTGCAATTGCCTCAGGCCCAGCTTGGAGACATCCAGCGCCAGCTTGAGCCTATCCGGCCGCAGCTGGCCGGCCAGGCCGATTTCGCCGCCGGCGATCCGGGCGTGGGTATTGAACAGCTCCAGCGCCTTGTCGTCGGCGCGGAACTCGCCGGCCAGCAAGGACAGCGGCAGCCGCTGCTCGGACAAGGGGCCGGCCAGCTCATTCAGCAGGGTCAGGCCGCCCTTGACGCGCTGGCCGGCGTCCGGCTCGGCGAACACCGCCAGGCTGAGCTTGGCGCGCGGCCATTCCGGCAGGATGGCCTGCGGATTGATGCCGGCCATGCGCGCGTCCAGCCGGGTGAAACTGTTGAAGGGATTGCTGGCGAAGGGCAGCAGGCCGCCCTTGACGTCGGCCACCAGGTCTTTGCCGGACAACTCGCCGTCAAAGCTCAGGTGCAGCAGATCGCCGCCCAGCGCCAGCCGCGCCTGATAGGGAATCTTGTCCAGCTCGCCGTCGGCGCTGAGCTTGCCCTGCAGCGCGAAGGGCTTGGCGTCGGCCAATTGCAGCGCCGCCGCGGCCTCGCCCCAGGGCGAGCCCAGGCGCTTGAGCTTGAGATCGTGGCGCCGGCCGTCGTAGACGTAGCCGGCTTCCAGGCCGTAGAGCCGCAGCTTGGCCGGCTCCAGCGTCACGCTGGCCACGCTCAACCGGTCCAGGCGGACGCCCAGGGGCAAGGCCAGCGATTCCGGCGCGCCGCTGGACGGGGCGGCCGGCGTCGGCTTGACCGCCACCTTGACGTGGCCCACCGCCAATTGCCTCACCCACAATTGGCGCTGCCACAAGGCGCTCGGCCGCCAGTCCAGCTGCACGGACTCGATGTCCACGTCGCTGCCGGCGCTGCGCACGCGTACTTCGCTCAGTTTGAAGCCGTCCCACAGCGTGCCTTCGGCTTGCTTGACGCTGACGGCGTTGCCGCTGAGGCCGCCCAGCGACTGCATCAGCCAGGCGAAGCCGGCGCGGCTGCCGGTCAGCCAGGCGCTGGCGACCAGCAAGAACGCGATCAGCAGCAAAGGCAGCCACAGCAGCCAGCGCCAGCGGCGGCGCTTGGGCTTGGCCGGCGGCGGCGGCGCGGTGTCGGGAGTTTGGGGAGTGTCGGTTTCGCTCATGAATGCATTCGGGTCAGAAAGCCAGGCCCAGGCTGAGGTTCCAGCGGATCTTGCCGTCGCGCTCCGCCTTGGCGAAGTCGAAGGCCAGCGGAGCCACCGGGCTCATCCAGCGCACGCCGACGCCGTTGGCGCGCTCCACTTGGAAGCCTTTCCAGCTCTGGCTGGCGTTGCCGGCGTCGGTGAACAGCGCCAGATACCAGTCCGGTTTGATCGGGATTTGGTACTCCAGGCTGCCGGTGGCCACCACGCGGCCGCCCAGCACCGAGCCGTTGGGGCCCGGCAGGCCCAGGCTCTGGTAATCGTAGCCACGCACGCTGTTGGCGCCGCCGGCGCGGAACAGGATGGAGGACGGCACCGCGTCCTTGTCGTTGGCCCACACCTGGCCCAGTTCCAGCCGGCCGACGAAGGTGCCGTACTTGGGAAACGGCGACCAGTATCCGACGGTGCGGGCGTAGCCGCGCACATAGGAGGTGGAGGACAGGGCGCTGCCGACGGTGCCGGAGAGCTGGAAGTCCAGCAAAACGCCGGAGCGCGGCCGCATCAAATCGTCCACCGCGCGCTGGGTCCAACCGTAGACCAGCTGCAAGGCGCGGGTGTCCTTATTGGACACGCCGCCGGCCTCTTCGCTTTCCAGCAGGTATTGCAGGCCGAGACGGGCCTCGATATTGCCGCGGGTGCGGGTGCGCCAGCCGCCCACGTCGCTGCTGCGGGTTTTCAGGCCCTGCACGTCGTCGGTCTTGAAAGCGCTGGTGATGGAATGGGAATAGCCGTCGGACTGGCGCGGAAAGCCCAGGCCCAGCGACAGCGATTGCTGGTTTTTCTTCCAGTTGGTCACCAAGGAGCCGGTGTAGCCGCGGCGGAAAATATTGTAATGGTCGTAGCCGACGCGCAGGCCGGGGCCGTCGCCGGAGTCGTAGATCAAACCCAGCTCCAGCTTCTGGCGCGGCATCTCGGTGACGTCCACCTCCACCGGCACCCGATGGGTGTCCGGGTCGATATGGGCCATGTCGGGGCTGACCACCACATTGGAGAAATGCGGCGCCTGCTCCAGCGCCGACTGGTAATCGAAGATCTTCTGCAGCCGGTAGGCGGTGCCGGGGGAGAAGTCGGCCAGACCGGTGGCGATCTTCTCCGGATAACGCTTCATGCCTTTGACGGTGATCTCGCCGAACAGGATCACCGGCCCGCTGTCGATGTCCACCAGCAATTGCGCACGACGGGTGGCCGGATCGATTTCCGCCGCGCTCTTGCTGATCTGCGCCTTGGGAAAGCGATCGGCGGTGATGAGCCGCATCACCGCGCGCTTGCTGCCGTCCCAATCGGACTGCCGGTAAGGCGCGCCCATGGGCAGCGACCAGGCTTCCAGCACCGCGGCGAAGCGTTGCTGGAAGTCGCCTTCGTCGCGTATCGGCCCGTTAAGGCGGATGACCACGTCGTCTATCAGCGTGGGCTCGCCGGGCTTGACCTCGATCACGTACTGCCGGGCGCTTTCTTCGCGCACATTGACGCGCGCGTCGAAATAACCCTCGGTCTCCAGCAGCTTGCGCGCGTCCTCCGGGGTGCTGCGCACCAACTCGGTCAACAGCGTCTCGTCCATTTCTTCTTCCAGACGGCTGGTGACCAATTCCAGATTGTCTTGCAGCAAGCCGGCCAGGCCGGAAGGCGCGTCGACGCGCACGCTGTAATCGAGCTTGGCCCAGACGGGCGTCGCCGACAGCAATAAGATCAATGAAATAAGCAGGCGGGAGCTTGGCATGGTCCGATTCGTTTGGTGTCGAGGCCATGGTAACGAAACTTGCGGCGGCTGGCGAGAAGCGGCGGGGCGGCTTCAAAATCGCGGGAACAGACCGGCGTTTTCTTAAACCAAAAGCTTAATTTATATTCAACCGTAATTCAGATTCACACGCGACAGCCATACGTTTTCCTCATGGCGGCCGCTCACGCGCGCCGATTACGGGCGCAGGGCGGTGTGACAGGCGAAATCGGCAATAGTTTTGCCGCCCCGTCATTTAAGACGATGCGCATAAAAAAGGGCGGACCCGAAAGTCCGCCCCTCATCCTTACCGCGCCGCGCTTACTTCTTGCGCTGCGGCGGCAAATCGGTGCAAGTGCCGTGCGCCACTTCCGCCGCCATGCCGATGGACTCGCCCATGGTCGGGTGCGGGTGAATGGTCTTGCCGATGTCGGTGGCGTCGCAGCCCATTTCGATGGCCAGGCAGACTTCGCCTATCATGTCGCCCGCGTGCGGGCCGACAATGCCGCCGCCGATGATCTGGTGGCTTTCGGCGTCGAAGATCAGCTTGGTGAAGCCTTCGTCGCGGCCGTTGGCGATGGCGCGGCCGGAGGCGGCCCACGGGAACACGCCCTTCTCGATCTTCAGACCCTGCTTCTTGGCCTCGTCCTCGGTGACGCCGACCCAAGCCACTTCCGGATCGGTGTAAGCCACGCCCGGAATCACGCGCGCGTCGAAGTAGGACTTCTGGCCGGCGCAGTTTTCCGCCGCCACATGGCCTTCATGCACGCCCTTGTGCGCCAGCATCGGCTGGCCGACGATGTCGCCGATGGCGAAGATGTGCGGCACATTGGTGCGCTGCTGCTTGTCCACCGGGATGAAGCCGCGGTCGGTCACCGCGATGCCGGCGTTCTCGGCACCCAGCAGCTTGCCGTTGGGCGCGCGGCCGGTGGCGTACAGCACCAGGTCGTAGCGCTGCGGCTCTTTCGGCGCTTGATCGCCCTCGAAAGTCACCCACACGCCGTCGTCCTTGGGCTCCACGGCCACGGTCTTGGTGTTGAGCATGATGTTGTCGAAACGGTGGGCGTTCCACTTCTGCCACACTTTGACCAGGTCGCGGTCCGCGCCCTGCATCAGGCCGTCCATCATTTCCACCACGTCCAGGCGCGCGCCCAGCGTGGAGTAAACGGTGCCCATTTCCAGGCCGATGATGCCGCCGCCGATGATCAGCATGCGGTTGGCCACGCCCTTCAGCTCCAGCGCGCCGGTGGAATCCACCACGCGCGGATCGTCCGGGATGAAGGGCAGCTTCACCACGCGGGAACCGGCGGCGATGATGGCGTTCTTGAATTTGACGATCTTCTTCTCGCCGCTCTCTTCGCGTCCCTTGCCGGTAGTGGCGGACACTTCGATATGATGCGGATCGATGAAATGGCCGTTGCCGCGCACGACTTCCACCTTGCGCGCCTTGGCCATGCCGGCGAGGCCGCCGGTCAGCTTGGCGATTACTTTTTCCTTGTAACCGCGCAGCATGTCGATGTCCACTTCCGGCTTGCCGAACTTGATGCCGTTGGCGGCCAGATGGCTGACTTCGTCGATCACCGCCGCATTGTGCAGCAGCGCCTTGGACGGGATGCAGCCCACGTTCAGGCAGACGCCGCCCAGGGTGGCGTAGCGCTCGACGATGACTACTTTCAGGCCCAGGTCGGCCGCGCGGAAGGCGGCGGAATAACCGCCGGGACCGCCGCCCAACACCATCACGTCGCACTCGATGTCGGCGCCGCCGCTATGGCTGGCGGCCACCGGAGCGGCTTGCGGCGCGAAACCGGCCTGGGTGGTGGCGGAAGCGACGCCGGTGGTTTCCACCGGCTTGGGCGCGGCCGGAGCCGCGGCGGCGCCGGCGGCTTCAACGATCACGATCACATCGCCTTCGGACACTTTGCCGCCGACGGCGATCTTGACTTCTTTTACCACGCCGGCGGTTTCCGCCGGCACTTCCATCGTGGCCTTGTCGGTTTCCAGCGTGATAAGGCTGGCTTCTTTCTCGATCACGTCGCCCGGCTTGACGAAGACTTCGATCACGTCCACGTTGTTGTGGCCGCCGATGTCCGGGACTTTCAGTTCAATCAGATTGCTCATGGTTTTCCATCCGCAACGTAAGGCGGAAGCCCGGGGGCCCCCGCCGCTATTCAGCAGAGTCGTTCGCTTGGGCGGCGCGCTCCGGCCAGGCCGGGGCGTCCGCCCGGCTGGCGATTACAGAATCAGGCGGCGCACATCGGACAGCAGTTTGCCCAGATGCACGGTGAAGCGCGCGGCGGCGGCGCCGTCGATCACGCGGTGATCGAAGGACAGCGACAGCGGGCACATCAGGCGCGGCGCGAATTCCTTGCCGTTCCACACCGGCTTGATCTGCGATTTGCAGACGCCGAGGATGGCCACTTCCGGCGCGTTGACGATGGGCGTGAAGCTGGTGCCGCCAATGCCGCCCAGGCTGGAGATGGTGAAGGTGGCGCCCTGCATGTCGGTGGGCTTGAGCTTGCCTTCGCGCGCCAGCTTGGACAGATCGGTCAGTTCCTGGGCGATCTGGCGCAGGCCCTTCTTGTCCGCGTCCTTGATCACCGGCACCACCAGGCCGTTAGGCGTGTCGGCGGCGAAGCCGATGTGGTAGTACTGCTTCAGCACCAGATTGTCGCCGTCCAGCGAGCTGTTGAAGTTCGGGAAAGCTTTCAGCGCCTCGGCGGCGGCCTTGATGATGAAGGCCAGCGGGCTGATCTTCAGGCCGGACTTTTCCCATTCCTTGCCCACGGTCTTGCGGAAGTCTTCCAGCTCGGTGATGTCGCACTCGTCGTTGAAGGTTACGTGCGGGATCATCACCCAGTTGCGCGACAGATTGGCACCGGAAATCTTCTGGATGCGGGACAGCGGCTTGGTTTCGATCGGGCCGAACTTGGCGAAATCGACTTTCGGCCACGGCAGCAGATCCAGACCGCCGCCGGAGGAGGCCGCGGCGGCCGGGGCCAGCGCCGCCGGGTTCTGCATCACGCCCTTGACGAAGGCTTTGACGTCTTCTTCGGTAATGCGGCCCTTGCGGCCGTTGCCCTTGACCTTGCCCAGGTCCACGCCCAGTTCGCGCGCCAGACGGCGCACGGACGGACCGGCGTGGGCCTTGGAGAAGGAGGCTTCGTCGATGGCGGCGGCGGCCTTGGCAGGAGCGGCGGCGGGCGCGGCGGCCACCGGGGCAGGGGCAGCCGAGGCGGCGGCAGGAGCCGGGGCCGCAACGGCAGCAACCGGAGCGGCGGCGGCGGCAACGGCGCCTTCGACCACCACGATCAGATCGCCTTCGCTGACCTTGTCGCCCACTTTCACTTTGACTTCCACCACGCGGCCGGCGGCGGAGGCCGGCACTTCCATGGTGGCCTTGTCGGTTTCCAGCGTGATCAGGCTGTCGTCGACGGCGATCTCATCGCCGACCTTGACGGTCACTTCGATCACGTCGACGCCGTTGTGGCCGCCGATGTCCGGCACGCGGATTTCGCTGCGGCCGGAAGCCGCCGGCGCGGCAGCGGGAGCGGCTGCAACCGGAGCCGGAGCCGCGGCCGGGGCGGCGGCGGCCGGGGCCAGGGCCGGCGCGGACGCTGCGGCGCCCACTTCCAGGATGGCGATCACGTCGCCTTCGGAGATCTTGCCGCCGACGACGGCTTTGACTTCCTTGATCACGCCCGCCGTTTCCGCCGGCACTTCCATGGTGGCCTTGTCGGTTTCCAGCGTGATCAGGGAATCGTCCACGGACACGGTCTGGCCCGGGACGATGAATACTTCGATGATGTCTACATTGCTGTGACCGCCGATGTCGGGCACTTTCAATTCGATCAGATTGCTCATGAGCTTTCCATTCGTAAGGCGGAAGCCCCTGTCGGGGCTTGCCACCGGATATCCGCTACAGATTCGCTTGCCATGCAAAGGCGGAAGACCCCGGCCTGAACCGGGGCTTCCGCTCTGCGATTACACCTTCCAGCTAGGCAGCTTGTCGGTCTTGATGCCGTACTTGGCGATCGCCTCGGCCACCTTGGACGCTTCGATCTTGCCGTCGCGCGCCAGTGCGGACAAGGCCGCCAGCGCCACGTGGTAGCGATCCACCTCGAAGAAGGAACGCAGGTTGGCGCGGCTGTCGGAACGGCCGAAGCCGTCGGTGCCCAGCACCACGTAACGGCCCGGAACGTATTCGCGGATCTGGTCGGCGTAGTTGCGGATGTAGTCGGTCGCGGCCACCACCGGACCCTGACGGCCGGACAACTGCTGGGCCACGTAGGAGGCCCGCGCTTCGGCGGTCGGGTTCAGCAGGTTGTGACGCTCGGCTTCCATGCCGTCGCGGCGCAGCTGGTTGAAGGAGGTCACGCTCCAGATGTCGGCGCCGATGCCGAAGTCGGCCTTCAGCAGATCGGCCGCGGCCATCACTTCGCGCAGAATGGTGCCGGAGCCCATCAGCTGCACTTTCACCTGGGCGTCGCCGCCGTCCTGCAGCAGATACATGCCTTTCAGGATGCCCTCTTCCGCGCCCGCCGGCATCGCCGGGTGAACGTAGTTTTCGTTCATCAGGGTCAGGTAGTAGAAGACGTCTTCCTGCTCCGCGTACATGCGGCGCAGACCGTCCTGCACGATCACCGCCAGTTCGTAAGCGAAGGTCGGGTCGTAGCTGATGCAGTTCGGGATCAGGCCGGCCTGGATGTGGCTGTGGCCGTCTTCGTGCTGCAGGCCTTCGCCGTTCAGCGTGGTGCGGCCGGCGGTGCCGCCCAGCAGGAAGCCGCGGGCGCGCATGTCGCCGGCGGCCCAGGCCAGGTCGCCGATGCGCTGGAAGCCGAACATCGAGTAGTAGATGTAGAACGGAATCATCTGCTGGCTGCTGTTGGCGTAGCTGGTCGCCGCGGCGATCCAGTCAGCCATCGCGCCCGGCTCGTTGATGCCTTCCTGCAGGATCTGGCCGTCCTTGGATTCCTTGTAGAACATCAGCTGGTCATGATCCTGCGGCACGTAGTTCTGACCCTGGGTGGACCAGATGCCGTACTGGCGGAACATGCCTTCCATGCCGAAGGTGCGGGACTCGTCCGGCACGATGGGCACTACGCGCTGACCGATGTTCTTGTCCTTCATGATGGTGCCCAGCATGCGGACGAAGGCCATGGTGGTGGAGAACTCGCGGTCGCCGGACGCTTGCAGCTGCGCGTCGAACACGGACAGTTCCGGCGTTTGCAGCGCGGTGGTCACCGGCTTGCGGGCCGGCAGGTAGCCGCCCAGCGCGGCGCGGCGTTCGCGCATGTACTTCATTTCCGGGCTGTCTTCGGCCGGCAGGTAGTACGGCACGTTCGCCAGGTCCTCGTCGGACACCGGAATGCCGAAGCGGTCGCGGAATTTGCGCAGCGAATCCAGATCCATTTTCTTGGCCTGGTGCGCGATGTTCTTGGCTTCGCCGGACGCGCCCATGCCGTAACCCTTGATGGTCTTGGCCAGGATCACGGTCGGACGGCCGTTGGCGCTGTTGGACGCCTCGTGGTAGGCGGCGTACACCTTGTGCGGGTCATGGCCGCCGCGGTTCAGCGCCCAGATCTCGTCGTCGGACATATTGGCGACCATTTCGCGCAGCTCCGGGTACTTGCCGAAGAAGTGTTCGCGAACGTAAGCGCCGTCCTTGGATTTGAAGGTCTGGTAGTCGCCGTCCACGCACTCGTCCATGCGCTTCTTCAGCAGGCCCTTGCTGTCCATCGCCAGCAGCGGGTCCCAACGCGAGCCCCAGATCACTTTCAGCACGTTCCAGCCGGAACCGCGGAAGTCGCCTTCCAGCTCCTGAATGATCTTGCCGTTGCCGCGCACCGGGCCGTCCAGACGCTGCAGGTTGCAGTTGACCACGAAGATCAGGTTGTCCAGGCCTTCGCGGGCGGCCATGGAGATGGCGCCCAGGGACTCCGGCTCGTCCATCTCGCCATCGCCGCAGAAACACCAGACTTTGCGGCCGTGGGTCTTGGCCAGACCGCGGCTTTCCAGGTACTTGAGGAAGCGGGCTTGGTAGATGGCCATCAAGGGGCCCAGGCCCATCGACACGGTCGGGAACTGCCAGAAGTCCTTCATCAGCCACGGGTGCGGGTAGGAGGACAGGCCGTTGCCGTCCACTTCCTGGCGGAAGCTGTCCAGCTGCTCGGCGGACAGGCGGCCTTCCATGAAGGCGCGCGCGTACACGCCCGGGGAAATGTGGCCTTGGAAGTAGATCAGATCGCCGTCTTGCTCATCGTTCTGGGCGCGCCAGAAATGGTTGAAGCCCACGTCGTACAGGGTGGCGGAGGATTGGAAGGAGGCGATGTGGCCGCCCAGCTCCAGATCCTTCTTGCCGGCGCGCAGCACCAAAGCGGCGGCGTTCCAGCGGTTGATCGAGCGGATGCGATGCTCCATCTCGTGGTTGCCCGGCGACTTGACTTCTTTGCCGAGCGGAATGCTGTTCTGGTATGCGGTGGTGGCGTCAAACGGCAGATGGGCGCCGCGGCGGCGGGTGCGCTCGACCAGTTTCTCCAACAGGTAATGCGCGCGTTCCGGGCCTTCGGCATCCAGCACCGACTCCAGCGCTTCAGTCCATTCCTGGGTTTCCAACGGATCGATATCGTCAGGGAAAGTTGCAGCCATCTCTGGTCCTCACAGCAAGGTGGATCGGGGGCCGTATGTAGCACTGCGCGGCCCCGCGTTATTGCAATCGGCTCGAATTCGAACCTATTTATTAGCTTCAGATTATAAACGAACGCAATCGCAAATAAAAATGTTCATTTGCGAAAAGAGCGCCGTATCTTGAGCAAGTGTACGTCTTCCGGCTTTCACAAAGGAATAGGTCAAGCGTACTAACGCTTGTTTCGGGGCGGAAAACAGCGGTTATTGCGCCGCACCATGTTGTTTTTTTGCGATTTACTGTCGCAAATTGAAACATTCGTTTCAGTTGCGCGCTTACTTCTTTCTCTCGTCCCGGACGAGCCGGTCCAGTTCGCGGATGCGCGCTTCGATTGAGGAGCGCAGGTAGAAATCGTCGCCCTTGGCCTTGCCGGCCAGTTGGAACTGCTCCATCGCCGGCTGATAGCGCTGTTCATGATAGAAGGCGTTGCCCAAGGCCGCGTGGTAACGCAGCGGGTCGCGGTCGGCGTACAAGCTGGCCTGACGCCGATACAGCCCCGGATTGTCCGGATGGCGGTTCAGCTGGGTCTTGATCAGGGCCAGCGCGCCCTGGCTGTCGCCGCTGGCGATGGCGACGTCGATGTCCAGCAACTGCAGCGACAGGCTCTGCGGAAAACGGGCCAGCCCGGCGCGCGCCGCGTTGCGGGCGGCCGGCCAGTCCTTGCGTTCGCGCTCTATCGCCACGTCCAGGCCCCGCAGCATCGGGTGGTCCGGCAGCTTGGTCCGCGCCTTGGCCAGCGCCTGGCGCGCGCCGGCGATATCGCGCTGACGCAGCTTGACCTGGGCCAGACCATACCACTGCGCGCCCTCGTTCAGGTACAGGCCGCGGTCCAGCGCCGCCTCGTAATAGCGCTCCCCTTCGTCCGGCGTCAGCGTCGCGGCGCGCAGTTTCTCGCGCACCAGCAGGTAATCGACGCTGTCGGCGCGCATCTTCACCGGGTAGTCCAGCGCTCGGTTTTCCGCTTCGCTGATGCGCTCCAGCGTCACCGGGTGGGTGCGCAGGAAGGCCAGCGCCGCGTTGTCGCTGTAACGCTCGTTCAGCTGCAGCCGCTGAAAGAAAGCCGGCATGCTGCGCACGTCGAAGCCGGCCTGGCTCATGTATTGCATGCCGACGCGGTCGGCTTCGCGTTCGAAATCGCGCGAAAACGCCAGTTGGTTGGAAATCGACAGCCCCATGCCGGCGGACACCACGCCCATCGCGCCTTGGCCGCTGCCGGCCTTGGCCGCCAGCGCGGCGGCGATGATGGTGCCCAACAACAGCAAGGGGCTGGTGGCGCTGCTGGCCGCCTTCATCCGCGCGATGTGGCGCTGGGCGACGTGGGCGGTTTCATGCCCCAGCACCGAGGCGAGCTCGCCTTCGCTCTGGGTCGCCAGCAGCAGTCCGATATTGATGCCGATATAGCCGCCGGGCATGGCGAAGGCGTTGATGCCGCTGTCGTTGACGCAGAAATAGGTGAAACCGACGCCGGGCAGCTTGACGCCGCTGGACAGCCGGCCGCCGATATCGTTGAGGTAATCGTTGACCTCCTGATCGTCGACGATGTCTCCCGCCTCCAGCATGGCGCGCCAGGCCTGGCGGCCGATGCGGTTTTCATCCGCCAGCGTCAGCGAGGCGTCCGACACCTCGCCCAGATCGGGCAAATCGGCATAGCTGACGGACGGGTGCAACAAGCTCAGCGCCAGCACGCCGGCCAGCAGGGTCTGTTTGGTCATCCGGCTATGATAGCCAGGTTCGCCCACAAGTTGCATGAGGCGGCGCAACATCAACTGTCAAAGAGTATGAGCTTCCCCGCCATCCCGCCGCGGCGCGGTCAGCGCCTCCCACGCCGCTTGCGCGCTCAAGTGCACGCGGCCGTTGAAACCGGCCAGCAGGCCGCCGCCCTCCATCCGCTGCGCCACCGGCCCCTTGATCTCGGCCAGGTGCAGCGTCACGCCGCGCGCCGCCAGCTCCGCGTCCAGCCGCGCCAGCATCAGCAAGGCGCTGGTATCCACGCGATTGACCGCGCTCATGATCAGCACCAATCGCGTGCTTCCGGCCTGAGCGGCCAGCCGGCGCAGCGTCTCGCCGCGCACTTGGCGGGCGTTGCCGAAGAACAGGCTTTCGTCCACGCGCAGAAACAGCGCGCCGGGCAGGCGCTCCACCGCGAAACGCAGCCGATTGCGGAAATGATGACTGCCCGGCAGCCGGCCCAGTTCGGCGATATGCGGCCGGCTGCTGCGCCACAACATGGCCGCCAGCGACATCAGCACGCCGGCGACGATGCCGGAGTCCACCCCCAGCCACAGCACCAGAACAAAGGTCAGCGCGAACGCCGCCGCATCGGCGCGATCGACGCGCCAGGCCAGACGCAGGCTGTCGAAACGTATCATGGCGCTGACCGAGGCGATGATCATCGCCGCCAATACCGATAGCGGCAGCAAGGCCAGCGCCGCGGCGGCGAAGCCGGCCAGCAGCATGAGGCCCAGGGCGGCGATCACCGAGGCCAGTTGAGTCTGGGCCCCGGCCTCGGCGTTGACCATGGAGCGGGTCAGCCCGCCGGTGACCGGGAAGCCGCCGGACAGGCCGGCGCCGATATTGCACAGGCCCAGCGCCAACAGCTCCCGGTCCGGATCCACCTCGTCGCCGCGGCGCTGCGCCAGCGCCTGAGCCACCGCCAGGCTCTGCACGTAATTGATCAGCGCGATGAAAAAGGCCGGCAAGGCCAGCTGCGACCACTGCTCCAGGCTCAGCCCCGGCCAGGTCGGCGCCGGCAGGCCCGGCGGGATCTCGCCCACCACCGGCAAGGCGGAGCGCAAATCCAGACCGGCCACCAGCCCCATGCCCAGCAGCACCGCCAATAGCGGCGCCAGCCGCAGCCATAATTGCCGCGCCGGCGCGCTCAGGCCGCAGCGGCGCAGCAGCGGTTCGCCCAGCCAACGCGCCAGCAGCAGCAAGGCCAAGGCCGGAGCGCCGAGCAAGAGCGCGGCGGAATTGAACCCTTCGGCCGCTCGCCACAGCCCGGCCAGCAGCTGCGGCAAGGACGCGCCGCCGGCCTGCACGCCCAGCAAGGGCGCCAGCTGCGACAACACGATCAGCAAGGCCGACGCCGAAGTGAAGGCCGCCAGCACCGGCTCGGACAAGAGATCGGCGACGAAGCCCAGCCTCAGCAGGCCCAGCGCCGCCAGCATCGCGCCGGACAACAGCGCCAGGCCAATGGCCAGCGCCAGATAATCTCCCGAACCCGGCTCGGCCAGCCGCGACAGCGTAGCCGCCACCAATAAGGAAGTCATCGCCATCGGCCCCACCGACTGCGCGTGGCTGCGGCCGGCCAGCGCGTAAATCAGCAAGGGCGCAATGCTAGCGTACAAACCCGCCTGCGCCGGCAAGCCGGCCACCAGCGCGTAAGCCAGCCCTTGCGGCGCCAGCAACAGGGTCACCACCAGGCCCGCGCCCAGATCGCCCGGCAAGTAAGCGCGCCGGTAGCCGCGCAGCCAGGCAGGCAACCAAAGCCTCATCCGCGCCGCTCCCATCGTCCGGCCAGCCACAGGCCGGCCGCCATCGCCGGCAAAAACCAAGCGCTCTGCGGCGACAACATGCCGCCCAGCAACAAGGCCGGCCCCGGACAGATGCCGGCCAGGCCCCAGCCAATGCCGAACAAGAGGCTGCCGCCTATCAGCCGGCGCGTCAGCGGCGTCTTGGCCGGCCAAGACGCCGGCTCGCCCAAGAACGCGCGCGGGCGGCGCTCGGCCAGACGGAAAGCCGGCCAGGCCGCGACGACGGCGCCGGCCATCACCAACGCCAGGCTGGGGTCCCAAGCGCCGCCCAGATCCAGAAAGGCCAGCACCTTGGCCGGATTGGCCATGCCGGACAGCAACAGCCCCAGGCCGAACAACAGGCCCGCGCCCGCCATCGACAATAAGCGCTTCCACTCCGCCGCCATCTTCACGCCCCCCAATGTCTGAACACGGCCACCACCACGAAGCCGGCGAACATAAAGGCCGCCGTCGCCGCCAAGGAGCGCGGCGACATGCGCGCCAGCCCGCAAACGCCGTGGCCGCTGGTGCAGCCGGAACCCAGGCCCGCGCCGAGGCCCACCAGCAAGCCGGCGGCCAGCAAGCGCAAGCCACCGGCCTCGATCTTGACGACGGGCAATTCGCCCGCCGCCAGCCACCACAGCGCCGGCGCGGCCGTCAGGCCCAGAAGAAAGGCCAAGCGCGCGCGCCAGTCCGCCCGCCGTCCCAGCAGGCCGGCCACCATGCCGCTGATGCCGGCGACGCGGCCGTGCGACAGAGCCAACCAGCCCGCCGCCGCGCCTATCAACGCCCCGCCCGACAGGGCGGACCACGGCGTGAACACCGCCCAATCCACGACCATCACGCCGCCCCTGCCGGCTGGTCGGCGCAGAACAGCGCGTGCAAGGCGTTCAGCAAGGCCAGGGCGTCGGCGCTGGCCACGCTGTAATACACCCATTTGCCTTCGCGCCGCGTCGCCACCAGGCCCTCATTGCGCAATACGCCCAACTGCTGCGACAAAGAGGGCTGACGGATGCCGGTCAGACGCTCCAGCTCCGACACCGATTTCTCGCCGTCCACCAGCTGGCACAGCAGCAGCAGCCTGTCCTCGTTGGCCAGGCCCTTCAACAATAAGGCGGCGCGGCCGGCATTGGCGCGCAGCATGTTCAAATCCATATTTCGTTCTCCCGCCGCCGCGATCCGGCGTCGCAAACATTATGTTTTATAATATAATGTAAATCAACTAACTGTTACCGCCGCGCCACACTGTCCGCCCGTCGCCACATGGCCTATCAGTCACCATCGCACCGGGAAAAACTGTTGTAGACTCAAGGCCATGAACCTATTTCCAGCCGCGGCGCCGGCCCGGCCCAGCACCGCCATGGCCTCCACCCTCCTCCCGCCCGCCCCCAGGCAACTGGTGCACGAGCGCGGCATTCCCGCCTTCGGCGTGTACCAGGGCATCATCGAGCGGCTGGACTGGCGCGCGCTGAAAACCACGCCTTACCAAAGGCTGACGCGCCGGCTGCATCACAAGCGCTGGCAATACGCGGCCATCGCCCACCCGGCCTTTTTCATCGGCGTCGCCATCGTCGACGTCGGCTGGACCGGCACCGCCTTCGCCTATCTGTTCGACCGCAAGAGCGGCGAAGTCATCGCCGCCGCCAGCGCCAACGGCCTGCCCGGCCTGTCCACGCGAATCGAAGACCGCGCCTTTGGCGACGCCGCCTTCCAGGCCGGCCGCTGCCGGCTGAGCTTCCACCGCGACGGCGAGCGGCTGGAACTGGCGGTGGACTCGCCACAGTTGAAGCTGGCCGCGCACATTCAATTGACGGACATGCCGCCGGTGCTGGCGGTGATCGCGCCGGCCAACTGGCTGGCCCACTCCACCCATAAAAGCGGCGGCCTCAGGATCAGCGGCTTCGCCGACTGCCAGGACCGGCGCTACTCGCTGGACGGCGCGGTGGCGGCGCTCGACTATTCCAACGGCCTGCTGGCGCGGGAAACCCGCTGGCGCTGGGCCAGCGCGCATTCGCTGGAACTGGGCTTCAATCTGCAGCAAGGCTATATGGGCGACACCGAGAACGCCGCCTGGCTGCGCGGCAAACTGATCCGGCTGGGGCCGGTGCGCTTCGACTATCAGCCGGAGGATCCGCTGCTGGGCTGGCGCATGCAGAGCGACAACGGCTTGCTGGACCTGAGCTTCGCCCCTGAGGGGGCGCGCCGCGAAGACAAGAATCTGCTGATCGCCGCCAGCCGCTATGTGCAGCCTATCGGCCGCTTCAACGGCCAGATCCGCGACCCGGACGACGGCGCCGTCCATGTGGTCGACGACTTGCTCGGCGTGACCGAAGACCATCTGTCGCGTTGGTGAGCGTAGCCCGCTCGATGCGGCGCGCCAGCGCCCATTCGCCGCCATTGTCTGGAGTTCATCGAAATTCCCTGCTGTAGTCAGGGAAATCCCTGGTTTGCGAAAACACAAGACCGGCCGGAACAACAGTGGTAGGATGCGCCCGCAACCGAGTATTTTCTCTAAACGACCCAATGCAGCGTCAGAGCCTGTCCATGATCCTTTTGCGTCTCCGCGCCAGAACGCTCATGAACAGACTCTCAGTAGGAGATTGCCATCATGGATAGATTAAGCGCTCTGCTCGAACACAACCGCCACTTCGTGGAAAACCGCGAATACGAGCAGTTCAAGACCGACAAATTCCCCGGCAAAGGCCTGGCCGTCCTGGCCTGTATGGACGCCCGGCTGGTGGAACTGCTGCCCAAGGCCATGGGCCTGAAGAACGGCGACGCCAAGCTGATCAAGAACGCCGGCGCGCTGATCACCCACCCGTGGGGTTCGGTGATGCGCAGCCTGATCATGGCCGTGTACGAACTGCGCGCCGACGAGATCTGCGTGGTCGCTCACCGCGACTGCGGCATGCGCGCGGTCGATCCGCAGCGCGTGCTGGACCATGCGATGGAACGCGGCGTGTCGGAAGACACCATCGCCACGCTGCGCGCGGCCGGCATCGACCTGGACGGCTGGCTGAAGGGCTTCGACAACGTGTCCGACAGCGTGCGCCACACCGTGCACACCATCCGTAACCATCCGCTGATGCCCAAGGACGTTCCGGTGCACGGCATGGTGATCCATCCGTCCACCGGCCGGCTGGAAGTCATCGTCGACGGCTACCAGAACGACGACGCGCCGGAGTAAGCCGGTGCGTCTGGGCCTGTTCGGCGGCACCTTCGACCCCATCCACAACGCCCACCTGCGCATGGCCGACGCCTTCGCCGCGGAGCTGGCGCTGGACGAGGTCAGGCTGATTCCAGCCGGCCGGCCCTATCATCGCAGCCACGGCCCGTACGCCGCGCCGGCCCAGCGCCTCGCCATGGCGGAGCTGGCGGCGGCGGATCATCCGCGGCTGACGGTGGACGAGCGCGAAGTGCGCCGCCCCGGCGCGGCCTACACCATAGACACCCTGGAAGAACTGCGCGCCGAGCTGGGCCCCGCCGCCGAATTGTGGTTTTTGATCGGCGGCGACTCGTTGGCCGCGCTGCACACCTGGAAGCGCTGGGACGAACTGTTGCGTTTCGCCAACCTGGCCGTAGCCTTGCGCCCCGGCTTCGATCCCGCCTCGCTGCCCGCGCCGGTGCGGCCCTTGTGGCGCGCCCGGCAAGTCTCTGATTTTTCAAATCGAACCGCATCCGGTACAATCCGCCCCTTGGCCTTGCCGCCGGTGGACATCGCGGCCACCGACATCCGCCAGCGCCTGGCGCGCGGCGACGCGGTGGACGATGTGCTGCCGCCCGCGGTGCTGGCCTATATCCGCCAACACCGGCTATACCAGACAGTGTAGCCGCCGTGTCCGGCCACTTTCCGCCAGGCCGTCAGCAGACGGCCGGCAGCGATTCACTTTAAAAGCAATACGGCGGGTCTGCCGGCCGCTTGCGCGCGCCGGCCCGCCCGCCATTTTGCGGCCGCTTTGCGCCGGCTCTGGCCGACGCGGACCCCGCATAGGAAAAGGACATTATGGAAGTGCAAGACATTGCCAAGCTGGCGATCGAAGCCCTGGAAGACGTCAAGGGCAAGGACATCATCGAACTGGACACCAGCAAGCTGACCTCGCTGTTCCAGTGCATGATCGTGGCCACCGGCGACTCCAACCGCCAGGTCAAGGCGCTGGCCAACAGCGTGCACGTGAAGCTGAAGGAAGCCGGCGTGGACATCGTCGGCAGCGAAGGCCACGAAAGCGGCGAATGGGTGCTGGTGGACGCCGGCGACGTGGTGGTACACGTGATGCTGCCCGCGGTGCGCGACTACTACGACATCGAAGCGCTGTGGGGCGGTCAGAAGCCCAGCTTCCTGCCGGCCGGCGGCCGTCCGTGGTCGGCGACCTGATCCGGCTGCGCTAAGCCGCCATCAAGAACGGGGACGCAAGTCCCCGTTTGCGTTTTACTCCCTGGCTCACACACGATGAAAATCACTATTCTCGCCGTCGGCACCAAGATGCCGCGCTGGGTCGACGAGGCCTACGGCGATTACGCCAAGCGCTTTGGCCGCGACATCACGCTGGAACTGAAGGAAATCAAGCCGGAGAAACGCGGCGGCGGCGTCACCGCCGAAAAAGGCATCGCCGCCGAACACGAGCGGCTGCTCGCCGCCCTTCCGCCGCGCGCGCGGCTGGTGGTGATGGACGAGCGCGGCAAGAACTGGACCTCGGTGCGGCTGGCCGAAGGCCTGAAGGAATGGATGGCCGGCGGCGACGATGTGGCCTTCATCATCGGCGGCGCCGACGGCCTGGCCGCGGAATTGAAACAACGCGCCGACGTGCTGCTGCAACTGTCCGCGATGACGCTGCCGCACGGCATGGTCCGGGTGATGCTGGCCGAGCAGATCTACCGCGCCTATTCCATTCTCAACAACCACCCCTACCATCGCGAATAGACGGACGCTGGCGGATCAAGCCGGCGGCGAGGCCTGGGCCGCCAAGGGCGGAGGCAAGGGCGGCGGCGCCAATCCGGCCCATTCCACCGTGACGGAATCCTCGCGCAGCGGCAGCGCCGAGCCCTCGGCGCGCGCCAGGCTGTCCAACCAATTTTCATTGCCTGAAAAAATCATGGCAGCTTCCTCCAGCCCTCATATTGCAAACGCCGCTCCACCGCGGTGGCGGATCGGCGGCAGGCCACCACCGGAATGCCCAGCGCGTGGGCGCTGTCCCGGTAATTGCGCATCACATTGTGTCCCAGGAAATCGGTGAGCAGGATCAACAGATCCGGCTTGCCCGGCAGCGGCGCCTTGCGCTGATGCGCGACGTTGCGCCCGCAGATGTGGCGGGAAATCCGGATATCGTAGCTTTGCAGAACCGCCGGAATATTCCCCAAGCTGTCCGCGCCTATCAGCAGAGCGTTCATCAGCCACCTCCTTCTCGCGCGGCGCGGCACGCCGCCTTGACATGCCCTCACTCTAAGCCGATGTAATGGCGCAGTAAAGATATATAAAATTAGTTTTTTATTTCCAATAAATATATAAATGCCGCAGCGGTCCCATCGCGTCGCCCTCAGCGACGATGAATCGGCAAACCTTTGAAATCTCTAGGTAAAACAAGACGCCGCCCCCGCCGCCGCGGCTGGCCTCATCGCGCGCCCCTCCCCCCGTCCTTGCCAGCAAAACTATCGACAGAAAAACCGAAACCCGCTACGCTGCGCGCCCTCGGCCTATCCGCCCAACCTATTGATCTGTATATACAAATGAACGCAGTTCTTCTGGCCGTCATCGTCATGCTCGGGCTGGCGCTCTTGCGCACCCACGTCGTCATCAGCCTGCTGCTCGGCGCCTTGATCGGCGGCCTTAGCGGCGGCCTGTCCCTGTCCTGCACGCTGGAAGCCTTCAACAACGGCATCACCGGCGGCGCCGCGGTGGCCCTGTCCTACGCCCTGCTGGGCGCCTTCGCACTGGCCATCGCCAAATCCGGCCTGCCGCACGCGATGGCGGATCTGGCGATCAAGCGGCTGGAACGAGGCGGCGCGCAAGGCAAACTGAAATGGGCCTTGATCCTGTTGCTGGCCCTGGTCAGCGTCGCCAGTCAGAACCTGGTTCCCATCCACATCGCCTTCATCCCGCTGCTGGTGCCGCCGCTGCTCTATGTGATGGCGCGGCTGCATCTGGACCGCCGCCTGGTCGCCTGCGTGATCACCTTCGGCCTGGTCACGCCCTATATGGTGTTCCCGGTGGGCTTCGGCGATATCTTTCTGAAGCAGATCCTGCTCGGCAACATCGCCAAATCCGGCATGGACGTGCGCGGCGTCAATGTGATGCACGCGATGGCGATACCGGCGCTGGGCATGCTGGCCGGCCTGCTGTGGGCGGTGCTGGTCAGCTACCGCAAACCGCGCCAGTACGCGCTGGGCAAGATAGAAAACGCCGAGCGCACCCGCGCCAAGGTCAGCCGCAAATCGCTGGCCACCGCGCTGCTGGCGATCACGCTGGCCTTCGCGGTGCAGCTGTATACCGATTCGATGATCATGGGCGCGCTGGCGGGCTTTCTGCTCTTCCTCGCCACCGGCGTGGTGAAATGGAAGGACGCGGACGGTTTGTTCAACGAAGGCATGAAGATGATGGCGATGATAGGCTTCACCATGATCACTGCCCAGGGCTTCGCGGAAGTGCTGAAAGCCACCGGCCAGGTGGGCGCGCTGGTGACCGCCAGCGCCGGCCTGTTCGCCGGCAATCAGGGCGTGGCCGCCTTCGCCATGCTGCTAGTGGGCCTGGTGGTGACCCTGGGCATAGGCTCGTCCTTCTCCACCGTGCCCATTCTCACCGCCATCTACGTGCCCCTGTGCATGCACCTGGGCTTCTCGCCGCTGGCCACCGTGGCCATCATCGGCACCGCCGGCGCGCTGGGCGACGCCGGCTCGCCGGCTTCGGACTCCACGCTGGGCCCGACTTCGGGCCTGAACGTGGACGGCCAACACGACCATATCCGCGACACCGTGCTGCCCACCTTCCTGCACTACAACCTGCCTGTGCTGGCGGCCGGCTGGATCGCGGCCATGGTGTTGTAGAATGGCCGGCATGGATGATCAAATCGATGCCCGCCTGGCCGAAATGGAAGTGAAGCTCGCCTTCCAGGACGAACTATTGGACGCGCTGAACGCCACCGTGGCGCGCCAGCAAAAAGACATGGAGTTGCTGCAACAGCAGATGCGTCTGCTCTACCAGCAATTCCGTCAGGCCCAGCCGGACGACGCCGCGTCCGGCCTCAGCCTGCGCGACGAGGTTCCGCCGCATTATTGAGCCGGCGGCGGCTTAGAAGCGGTTCAACGTCTCGCGAGCTAAGGCGAGACCAGGCGAAAACCGCTGAGAAAGCGGAATGCACTCGTGGCGCATGAGCATTTCGAAGCGGTTTCAACACCCTGTATCTCATTATCCCGCCGATGCGCAGCAGGCTTGGAACAGGCGCTAGCGGTGGCCCTTGCGACGCGACACCGTCGCCTCGATATTCTTGCGGCCGATCAGCGGCGCCGGTTCCGGCATGTCCGGCGCGGCGTCGCCCAACCATTTGTACATCACCAGACAGTCCACCAGACCCAGCCGCGCGTGACGATAGGCGCGCGGCAAACGCCCCACCTGCTCGTAGCCCAGCTTGCGCCACAAGGCCACCGCCACCTCATTGCTGGCCACCACGGAATTGAACTGCATCGCCAGGAAGCCGCTGTCGCGCGCCAATTGCTGCGAATGCTCGCACATCAGCCGCGCCACGCCCTTGCCGCGCGCCGCCTCGGCCACCACATAGCCGCAGTTGCAGACATGGCCGCCCGGTCCGGCGGCGTTGGGCTTGAGAAAATACGAGCCCAGCAGCACGCCGCCCTCCTCCGCCACCAGCGTGTGCAAAGGCAGCCGCAACCACAGCTCGCGCGCCTGCTCCCGCGTCATCTCCGGATCGAAGGCGTAGGTTTCCCTGGCCGCCACCACCGCGTGGAACACCGGCCAGAAACGCTCGAAATCGTCGTCGTTCATCGGTCTGATCGTAATCATGCTGCCTCCTGTTTCAATTGCGCCGTCCCCGGCTTCCTGGTCATGCGTCCGGACAACAGGCTGGCGCTGGCGATCAAGGCGCCGCCCGCCCATTCGCGCGGCGTCATCGCCTCGCCGGCCAGCAAATAGGCCGACGCCGCCGCGAACAACAACTCCATCAGCATCAACGTCATCGTCTGCGTCGCCGGCAGAATGGAAACCCCGTGCTGCGATATCACGCTGGTGCACAGCAAGGTGACGCCCAGGATGCCCAGCACCAGCCAGCTTTGCGGCGGTATCTCCAGGATGCCGCCCAACTGCCCGGCCAGCGCCAGCTTGATCGCGCCGATGGACGCCACGCCGAACCAGATCGACGCCGATTTGACCGGCACCGGAATGGACTGGGCGCCGCGGCTGATCACATTGCCCAGCGCGAAGGCCATGCCGCCGGACAAGGCCAGCCATTCGTAGCGATGGCTGAGCGGCAGCTCCCCGGCGAACAGGCCGGGACGATAGATGAAAATGAAGCAGCCAAGCAGCGACAAGGCCACCACCAGCCAGCCGCTGCGGGTCAGGCGCTCCTTCAGGATCAGCCGCGACAGAAACACCGTCCACAGCGGCGACAGGTAGAACAGCAGCAAGACCCGCATCACTTGTCCCTCGGACACGGCCCAGGTATAGCTGTAGTTGCACCAGCCGAACACCGCGGTCAGCACCAGCAACACCGGCTGCAGCCGGAATTGGCGGCGGTAGACGTCGAAAAAGGTGATCACGCCCAGGGTGATGGCCACCAGATAGACCACCAGCGAGGTCATCGCCACGCTGACTCCGCTTTGATTGAGGCTGCGGAAGGGATACCACATCAGCCCCCACACCAGCGCGGTGGTCAGAATGCCGGTGGTGGCCAGAAACTTTTGTTTTACAGGTGTCATTGCTGTTCTTAAGATGTTCGCTGTTCGTTTGCTTGCGCCCGCTTTCCTGGAGATACCCGTGAACCCTCGCCTGGCCCAATTGCAGCCCTATCCGTTTCAACGCCTGCGCGCCCTGCTCGCCGGCGCGACGCCGCCCGCGGACAAGGCGCACATCAACCTGTCGATAGGCGAACCCAAGCACCCGACGCCGGCGCTGGTGGAACAGGCGCTGATAGCCAATCTGGGCGGCTTGTCGCAATACCCGGCCACGCTGGGCAGCGAAGCGCTGCGCCAGGCCTGCGCCGCCTGGATGCGGCGGCGTTATGATCTGAACCTGGATGCGCAAAGCGAGATACTGCCGGTCAACGGCAGCCGTGAAGCCTTGTTTGCTTTTGTGCAGACGGTGATCGACGCAAGCGCGGAGCCGGCGCCGGTAGTGATATCCCCGAATCCTTTTTACCAGATTTACGAAGGCGCGGCACTGTTGGCCGGCGCCGAGCCCCACTATGTCAACTGCCTGGCCGAACAGCGCTTCCAGCCGGACTGGAGCCAGGTGCCGGAATCGGTGTGGGCACGCACCCAGCTGGTGATCGTGTGCAGCCCCGGCAACCCCACCGGCGCGGTGATGTCGCTGGCCGATTGGGAAACCCTGTTTCAGCTGTCCGACCGCTACGGCTTCGTCATCGCCAGCGACGAGTGCTATTCCGAAATCCACTTCGGCCGGCCGCCGCTGGGCGGGCTGGAGGCGGCGAGCAAGCTGGGACGCGGCTTTGAGCGGCTGCTGATGTTCACCAGCCTGTCCAAGCGCTCCAATGTGCCGGGCATGCGCTCGGGCTTCGTCGCCGGCGACGCGGCGCTCCTGGCGAAATTCCTGCTCTACCGCACCTACCACGGCAGCGCGATGAGCCTGACGATACAGGCGGCCAGCGTGGCGGCCTGGAACGACGAGGATCACGTCGAGTCCAACCGGGCGCAATACATCGCCAAGTTCGACGCGGTCACCCCGCGGCTGGCGATGGGGCTGGAAGTGCGCCGCCCGGACGCCGGTTTCTACCTGTGGGCCAAGGTGCCGGACGGGAATGATGTAGACTTCGCCAAGGCGCTGTTCGCCGAAGAACACGTCACCGTGCTGCCCGGCAGCTACCTGGCGCGCGAGGCCCACGGCGTCAATCCCGGCGCCGGCTATGTCCGCGTCGCGCTGGTGGCCACGCTGGAGGAATGCGTGGCCGGCGTCGAGCGCATCGTCGCCTTCGCCGAGCGCCGGCAGCGCCAGACCCCCTGAATCCACGCGGCCCGCCTCCGGCGCGGCCGCTTGAAAGCGAATTGAATGACGACTTCCATCCACATTGCCAAAGGACTGAACACCATGCATCCGATCCAGACCCTGATCGAAGAAGCGTTTGAGAAGCGCGCCGAGATCACGCCCGCCACCGTCTCCGCCGAACTGAAGGCCGCCATCGGCCAGGTGATCGCCGAGCTGGACGCCGGCCGCCTGCGCGTGGCGGAAAAACAGGGCGCCGACTGGGTGGTGAACCAGTGGGTGAAGAAGGCGGTGCTGCTGTCTTTCCGCATCCGCGACAATGAAATCTCCGACGACGGCGTCAACCGCTACTTCGACAAGGTCGACACCAAGTTCGCCGACTGGAAGCCGGCCCGCTTCCAGGAAGCCGGTTTCCGCGTGGTGCCGGGCGCGGTGGCGCGCAAGGGCAGCTTCATCGCCAAGAACACCGTGCTGATGCCGTCCTACGTCAATATCGGCGCCTACGTCGACGAAGGCGCGATGGTGGACACCTGGGCCACCGTCGGCTCCTGCGCCCAGATCGGCAAGAACGTTCACCTGTCCGGCGGCGTCGGCATCGGCGGCGTGCTGGAACCGCTGCAGGCCAACCCCACCATCATCGAAGACAACTGCTTCATCGGCGCGCGTTCGGAAATCGTCGAAGGCGTGATCGTAGGCGAAGGCTCGGTGATCTCCATGGGCGTCTACATCGGCCAATCCACCAAGATCTACGACCGCGAAACCGGCGAAGTCAGCTACGGCCGCGTGCCGCCGGGCTCGGTGGTGGTGTCCGGCAACCTGCCCAGCAAGGACGGCAGCCACAGCCTTTACTGCGCGGTGATCGTCAAGAAAGTGGACGCTCAGACTCGCAGCAAGACCAGCATCAACGAGCTGCTGCGCGGCGTGTAAGGCCCCGCCGTCCGCCGGCTCGGGCGGACGGTCGGCTCGCCCGCCGTTCGCCTTTTCTCCCCTCCGTCGTCGCCTCTCGGCGTCTCCGGCCGCATTGCAATGCAGCATATTTGCATCGCGAATGCTGTTGAAATTTGGCTAGTCCACGACAAGTCTATAAAATCTCCAGTTCGAAAAGAATCGGCAAAAAAGCGGCCGCTCTCCAAGCACCACTCAGCCCAGGCCGCGAAGCGCCGCCAGCCAAGGCGCAGCGCAACGCCAAAGCTTGGGCGACGGGCTTCAAGAGCCGCTTTGCCTGAACGGCCCGCCATCGCACCGCTCCGGGTCCGCCGTTTCAACCGAAGCCGTCCGCGGCTTCACGCATGCTATCTGGAAAACTTGTGTCTTCTGACAATTTCATCGAGTTCAGAAACGTCAGCTTCGCCTATGGCGAACGGCCCATTCTGAAAAACCTCAACCTCGCGATTCCGCGCGGCAAGCTGGTGGCCGTCATGGGCGGCAGCGGCAGCGGCAAGACCACGCTGCTGCGGCTGATCTCGGGCCAGAACCGGCCGCAAAGCGGCGAGGTGCTGGTGGACGGCAAGAGCGTCGCCAAAATGAGCGCCGCCGAACTTTATCAACACCGCCGCCGCATGGGCATGTTGTTCCAGTTCGGCGCGCTGTTCACCGATCTGTCGGTGTTCGACAACGTCGCCTTTCCCATTCGCGAGCACACCAAGCTGCCGGACAGCATGATCCGCGACCTGGTGACCATGAAGCTGGAAGCGGTTGGTCTGCGCGGCACCCAGCAGCTGATGCCGGCCGAACTGTCCGGCGGCATGGCGCGTCGGGTGGCGTTGGCGCGCGCCATCGCGCTGGACCCGCAGCTGATGCTGTACGACGAACCCTTCACCGGCCTGGACCCGATCTCGCTGGGCGTGATCGCCCACCTGATCAAGAAGCTCAACCACGCGCTGGGCACCACCGCGGTGATGGTCACCCACGACGTGCACAAATCGCTGGAGATCGTGGACCACGTGCTCTTCGTCGCAGGCGGCGAAATCGTCGCCCAGGGCACGCCGGACCAGGTGCGCAATTCGGATTCGCCATGGGTGCACCAATTCATCTGGGGCGAGGCCGACGGCCCGGTGCGTTACGCCTATCCGGCGGAGCGCTCGCTCGCCGACGACCTGGGACTCAACGGAGGCCGCCATGCTTGACCTGATCGCCGCGCCCTTGCGCAGACTAGGCCATCTCGCCATCAACGCCGTCTGGCGGCTGGGCTTCGCCTGCCGCTTTCTGGTGGCCATCCTGCGGGGCAGCGGCCAAAGCCTGCTGCGGCCGCAGCTGACCATACGCGAGGTCTACTTCGCCGGCGTGATGTCCTTGATCATCATCCTGGTGTCCGGCCTCTTCGTCGGCATGGTGCTGGGCCTGCAGGGCTACAGCACCCTCGCCAAATTCGGCTCCTCCGACGCGCTGGGCGCGGTGGTGGCGCTGGCCCTGCTGCGCGAATTGGGCCCGGTGCTGGCCGCGCTCTTGTTCGCCAGCCGCGCCGGCAGTGCGATGACGGCCGAAATCGGCCTGATGAAAACCACGGAGCAACTGGACGCGATGAGCGTGATGGCGGTCGATCCGATCGCCCGCGTCGTGGCGCCGCGCTTCTGGGCCGGCGTGATCTCCATGCCCATCCTGGCCGCGCTGTTCAACGTGGTCGGCATCTTCGGCGGCTACCTGGTGGGCGTGGTGATGATAGGCCTGGACGTCGGCACCTTCTGGTCGCAGATGCAGGCCAACGTCGATCTGCATTTCGATGTGGTCAACGGACTGATCAAGAGCCTGTGCTTCGGCGTCGCCGTCACCCTGATCGCCGTGTTCGAAGGCTATGACGCCACTCCGACGGCCAGCGGCGTGTCCGCCGCCACCACCCGGACCGTGGTCACCTCCGCATTGGTCATCCTGGCGCTGGATTTCATCCTGACCGCCTTCATGTTCTAGGAAAAACCCGAATGAAACGCTCTACTATTGACTTGTGGGTAGGCATTTTCGTGGCGCTGGGCATTGCCGCCGTCACCTTTCTGTCGCTGAAAGTGGCCAATCTGGTCCCGCAAAGCGCCAACCAGACCTATGTGCTCTACGCCGACTTCGACAACGTCGGCGGACTGAAGGTCAAAGCGCCGGTCAAGGAAGCCGGCGTGGTGATCGGACGCGTGGCCGACATCCGGCTCAACCCGAAAACTTATCGCGCCCGCGTGACTCTGAATATTGACAAGACCTATCAGATCAGCGACGACGCCAGCGCGTCCATCCTGACCGCCGGCCTGCTGGGCGAACAATATATCGGCATGCTGCAAGGCGGCTCGGAAACCAATCTGGCCCCGGGCGGCACCATCACCATCACCTCCTCGGCCATGGTGCTGGAACAATTGATCGGCAAGTTCATAACGGGCTTTACCGATAGCAACAAGAGCGCTGACAAATAGCGCGGCACAAAGACGGGGCACCCCGCAACACACTGCCGGCCGGCGCGCTGCCCGCGCCGCCGGCTCATTCGCAATCGATTGGAAAAAAGATGAAAAAACTGCTCGCATTCTGCTGTCTGCTGTTCGGCCTGTCCGCCGCGGCCCAAGCCGCCGGCGACACCCCCACCGACGTGATCAAGGACGCTTCCCGCCAGGTGCTGGAAGTGCTGAAACAGGACAACGGCAAGAACACCAAGCAAATCCGCCTGCAGGCGGAAGCGGTGGCGGTGCCGATGTTCGACTTCCCGCGCATGACCGCGCTGGCCGTGGGCCTGGGCTGGCGTCAGGCCAGCGCCGAACAGCGCGCGCAACTGACCCAGCAATTCCAGACCCTGCTGGTGCGCACCTATTCCGCAACCATGACCCGCTTCAAGACCGCCCAGGTCGACGTCAAGCCCAACCCGCTGATGAGCAACGGCGACCGCGACGCCACCGTGAAAACCACGGTGACCCTGCCGGGCAACGCCAACCCGGTGGCGGTGGATTATTCGCTGAACAAGGGCGCGCAAGGCTGGAAGATCTATAACGTTAGCGTGGAAGGCGCCAGCCTGGTCACCGTCTATCGCAACTCCTTCAACGAAGAAGTGCGTAAAAGCGGCGTGGACGGCCTGATCAAGCTGCTGCAGAACAAGAACGCGGCGCCGGCCGCCGCCGCGCCCGCCAAGGGCAACGCCTGATGCTGGAACGCACCGCCCCCGGCCAGGCCCGGCTCAGCGGCCAACTGAACATGGATAGCTGCGGCCCCTTCGCCGCGCCGCTGGCCAAGCTCGCCGGCGAAGCGCCCTTGCGCCTGGATCTGTCCGGCGTGACCGGCGCCGACTCGGCCGCGCTGGCCCTGCTGCTCGGCGCGCGCCGCGCCGCCGACGCCGCCGGCCACGCCCTGTCGCTGGAAAACTGGCCGAGCGGGCTCAGCGCCTTGCTGGACCTTTACTCGCTGGCGGAGCTGCTGTCCGCCCCGGCGGCGGATTGATATGCGGAGAGGATTTATGTCGTCCCTGAAACCCGCGCTGACCGGCTTGGCGCTCTCGCTGCTGCTGGCCGGCTGCGCCAGCAACCCGACGGTGCCTTACGACCGCTTCGAGCCCTATAACCGCGCCATGTACCAGGTCAACGACACCGCCGACCGCTACGTGATCAAGCCGGTGGCCGAGGGCTACAAGGCCGTCACGCCGTCGCCGGTGCGCACCGGCGTCAGCAATTTCTTCGACAATCTCAAAGACGTCTACAGCGCGCTGTCCAACGCCTTGCGCGCCGAACCGGAAAAAGCGCTGAACGACGTGATGCGAGTGGCGATGAACACCGGCTTCGGCCTGTTCGGCCTGATCGACATCGCCAGCCAGGCCGGCCTGAAGAACAACAAGACCACGCTGGGCGACACCTTCGCCGCCTGGGGCTGGCACGACAGCAACTATCTGGTGCTGCCCTTCTTCGGCCCCTCCACCGTGCGCGACGGCGCCGGCCTGACCGCCTCGCTGGCCGGCCCGGGCCCGGAAAAAATGTTCTACGACACCACCTGGCAGGCGGTGGGCTTCTACGGCCTGTACGGCGTGAACACCCGCGCCCGCTACCTGGGCGTGGAAGCCATGCTCAGCACCGCGGCGCTGGATCCGTACAGCTACACCCGCGACGCCTATATGCAGTTGCGCGCGCAGCAGCTGGGCCTGCCCAACCCCACCCAGCCGGCGGACACCTTCAGCCTGGACGAACTGGTCGACTCGCCCGCCGCGACGGCGCCCGGCGACAAGACAGCGGCCTCCGCCGCGCAGTAAACCCACCTCTCCGCCGCCGGCCACTGGCCGGCGGCCTTCCTTTTTACTTATCAACAGGAAACGCCATGAGCAATCTGCCAGCCTGTCCGCAATGCAAATCCGAATACACCTATCAGGATGGCGCGATGTATGTCTGCCCGGAGTGCGCGCACGAATGGAACGAGCAGGCCGCGCCGTCCGAAGAGGCCCGCGTGATCAAGGACGCCAACGGCAATGTGCTGCAGGACGGCGACAGCGTCACCGTGATCAAGGATCTGAAAGTCAAAGGCTCCTCCCTGGTGGTGAAAGTGGGCACCAAGGTGAAGAACATCCGCCTGGTCGACGGCGACCACGACATCGATTGCAAGATCGACGGCATCGGCGCGATGAGCCTGAAGTCCGAATTCGTCAAGAAAGCGTAAATCCCGCGCACCAAAACAAAACGCCACGGCCTGAGCCGTGGCGTTTTTCATTGCAAAAGCAAGCTTATCGCTTAGAGCCTGTTTACGATCTCGCGAGCTAGAGCGAGACAAGGCGAAAGCGGCTGAGAAAGCGGAATGTACATTCGGTACATGAGCATTTCGAAGACGGTTTCAACGCCGTATCGCCGACGCGCAGCAGATCGTAAACAGACTCTTAGCTGATCCGTTCGATCAGCGCGCCTACCGCGCCCAGCTTCTTCTCGATATGCTCGTAGCCGCGGTCCAGGTGGTAGATGCGATCGACGATGGTCTCGCCCTCGGCCACCAGGCCGGCGATCACCAGGCTGGCCGACGCGCGCAGATCGGTGGCCATCACCGTGGCGCCGGACAGCTTCTCCACGCCCTTGATGATGGCGGTGTTGCCTTCCACTTCGATATTGGCGCCCATGCGGTTCAGCTCGGGCACGTGCATGAAGCGGTTTTCGAAAATGGTTTCAGTCACCACGCCGGCGCCCTCGGCCACGCAGTTCAGCGTCATCAGCTGGGCCTGCATGTCGGTGGGGAAAGCCGGGTAAGGCAAGGTGCGGAAGTTCACCGCCTGCGGACGGCGCTTCATGTCCAGCGAGATCCAGTCGTCGCCGCACTCCACCACCGCGCCGGTTTCGGCCAGCTTGTCCAGCACCGCTTCCATGCTCTTGGGCGCGGCGTTGCGCAGCACAATGTGGCCGCGCGTCATCGCGCCGGCCACCAGGAAGGTGCCCGCCTCGATGCGGTCCGGCATCACCGCGTAATCCGCGCCGTGCAGACGCTCCACGCCCTCGATCACCAGCCGGTCCGTGCCGATGCCGCTGATCTTGGCGCCCATGGCCACCAGACAGTTGGCCAGATCGGTCACTTCCGGTTCGCGCGCGGCGTTTTCCAGTACGGTGGTGCCCTCGGCCAGCGTCGCCGCCATCAACAGGTTCTCGGTGCCGCCCACGGTCACCATGTCCATGATGATGCGCGCGCCGCGCAGGCGGCGGGCCTTGGCCTTGACGTAGCCGTGCTCGATGCTGACCTCGGCGCCCATCGCCACCAGGCCCTTGATGTGCTGATCCACCGGCCGGCTGCCGATGGCGCAGCCGCCCGGCAGGGACACCGTGGCCTCGCCGAAGCGCGCCAGCGTCGGGCCCAGCACCAGGATGGACGCGCGCATGGTCTTCACCAGATCGTACGGCGCCACCAGGCTGTCCAGATGGCCGGCGGTGATTTCCATCTCGTGCACATTGTCCGTCATCACCCGCACCCCCATGCCTTGCAGCAGCTTCTGGGTGGTGGCGATGTCGCGCAACATCGGCACATTGGTGAAGCGCATGGTGTCGCCGGTCAACAGACTGGCGCACAGAATGGGCAGGGCGGCGTTCTTGGCGCCGGAAACGCGGATCTCGCCGTTGATCGGACCGTTGCCGATGATTTTCAATTTATCCATGACGGATCAGCCTTGCAGTTTTTGCCATTCGTCCGGCGTAGCGGCCTTGACGATGGACAGAGCGTGAATTTCATTGCTGGCCAAGCGGGTGGCGATCACCTCCTTGACCAGGCGGTGGCGGTCGATCAGGCGCTTGCCCTCGAAAGCCGCCGACACGATGGTGGCGTAGAAGTGGTGGCCGTCGCCTTCCACTTCCAGATGGGTACAGGCCAGGCCGGCCTCGATGTACTGTTTGACTTGTTGCGGAGTAATCATGAGAAATCCCGTGGATGCGCTCAATGGCGCAGTTTATAGCCAGATTTGATCAGCCAGAGCGTCAGGCCCGACAAGACGGCGAAGCTGCCGCCCACCACCCCGGCCGACAGCCAGGGGCTGACGTCGGCCTGGCCGAAGAAGCCGTAGCGGAAGCCGTCTATCATGTAGAACACCGGGTTGAGATGAGACGCGGCGTACCAGAACGGCGGCAGGCTGTTGATCGAATAGAACACGCCTGACAGGAAAGTCAGCGGCATGATCAGAAAGTTCTGGAAGGCGGCCAGTTGATCGAACTTTTCCGCCCAGATGCCGGCCAGGATGCCCAGCGCGCCCAGCACGCCGCAGCCCAGCACGGCAAAGGTCAACGCCCACAGCGGCTGAGCCGGCAGCGGCAGGCCGAACCAGCCGGTGATCAGCAAGACCCCGGCGCCGACGGCCAGGCCGCGCACGACGGAGGCCAGCAGATAGGCGCCGAAGAATTCCAGCGCGGTCAGCGGCGGCAGCAGCAGGAACACGATGTTGCCGGTGATCTTGGACTGGATCAGGCTGCTGGAGCTGTTGGCGAAGGCGTTCTGCGCCATCGACATCATCGCCAGGCCCGGAATCAGGAAGGCGGTGTAGCTGATGCCCGGATAGGCCTCGACATGGCGCGACAACACATGGGCGAAGATCAGTTGATACATCAACGCGGTCAACACCGGCGCGGCCACGGTCTGGAACGCCACCTTCCAGAAGCGCACCAGCTCTTTCTTGAACAGGGTCATGAAGCCGGTCATGGCTGCGGCCCTCCATTCATCATCTTGACGAACACGCTTTCCAGATCCGTCTCCACCACGTTCAGTTCACGCACTTCCACCGCCGCTTCGCGCAGCGCGGTCAGCACTGCTTCCAACTGGCCCAGGTGCTCCAGCTGCAACACCACGCGGCGGTCCTCGTCGCGCAGCTTCAAAGGCAGCAAGGCCGCCGGCAAATCGCCGGACAGCAGCAAGGCCACTTCGCGGCGCGCGCTGTGCGCCAGCAGCTTGTCCTTGTTCTCCAGCGCCACCAGCCGGCCCTTCTTCAGCATGGCGATGCGCGAGCACAAGGCCTCGGCCTCCTCCAGATAATGAGTGGTCAGCACAATGGTGTGGCCGGCGCGGTTCAGTTCCTGCACGAACACCCACAGGCTCTGGCGCAGCTCCACGTCCACGCCGGCGGTGGGCTCGTCCAACACGATGACCGGCGGGCGGTGCACCAGCGCCTGGGCCACCATCACCCGGCGCTTCATGCCGCCGGACAGGGCGCGCATATTGCTGTGCGCCTTGTCCGCCAAACCCAGCTTGAACAGCAACTCGTCGATCCAGTCGTCGTTGCGGCCCAGGCCGAAGTAGCCGGACTGGAAGCGCAGCGTTTCGCGCACCGACAGAAAGGGATCGAACACCAGTTCCTGCGGCACCACGCCCAGCGCCTTGCGCGCGGCGCGGAAATCGCCGACCACGTCGTGGCCCATGATGCGGATGCTGCCGCTGTCCGGCCGCGACAAACCTGCCATCGCGGAAATCAGCGTGGTCTTGCCGGCCCCGTTGGGGCCGAGCAGGGCGAAGAATTCGCCCGGTGCGACGGTAAAGCCGACCTGGTCCAGCGCCTGCAGCTGGCCATAGCGCTTGCTCACCGCCTGAATTTCAATAGCCTGGGGCATGAGAGAGGTAACACCGACAACGCCGCGCGGCTGAAGCCGCCGACGGCGCTAATGTTTTGACAAAAAAGGTCAATTATAGCGCTGGGCTACGCTTGAGGGGGAGAGTTCTTCCATCACTTCCGGCAGGAATATTCCACGGTAGACATATTGCAACAGTTGCGTGGCATTCTCGCCCAGATTGGTCTGGCTGCCGTCCGCCAGCCAGCGGTTGATCAGGCCGTGATGCATGGACTGCAACACCTCGGCCACCGTCTCCGGTGTCACATAGGGCAAGGTCTGGCCGGCATCCACCGCCATCTGCACCACCAGGGTCAATTGCTCGCGGGTTTCTTGCATATGCGCAACACACTCGTCGTGAATGGGAGCCAGTTCGCCGACATGCTCGCTACGCATAAACAGAATGAGTAATATACGACGAACCTGTTGGTTCTCCCCAATCATGGTCAGCAGCCGGTGGCTATGGTTCCACAAGGCCAGAGCCGGACTCGAGTGTGCCGTTCTCAACAATTGCTCGCAGATGTCATCAAACTGCCCGCCCATCCTGTCCAGCATCGCCCGGTACAAGTCCAGCTTGTTCTGGAAATGCCAATACACCGCGCCGCGCGTCAATCCCGCCGCGCTGGCGATGTCTGCCAGTGTCGTTTTAGAGACACCCTTCTCGCTAAAAAGCTGCTCCGCCGTATCCAGCAGCAGATGCCGCGTTTGTTCGGCTTCTTCCCGGGTTTTGCGTGCCATGTTGAACGTATCGCTGATCAAAGGGGTCTGTCGGAAGCCCGCACCATAACACAATGCGTCGCTGGAAGCATTTTACATACGTACACGCATGTATGTAAAATGTCGCGACTCAAGATCGATCAATTCCCACTATCAAAGAAAAATTGCAGTACCTTTTACTTATAACACTCATACCCCCACATTCCTGAGGACATCCCATGAAGATGCAAGGAAACACCTTCGCCCAGAAAGGCGGGCACTGGCTGTTGCTCACCGCTCTGGCCGCCAGCCTGATGGCCTGCGGTCAAAAAAACGACCAGCACGCCGGCGCCATGCCGCCGGTGCCGGTAGGCGTGATTGAAATCACCCCTAGCGATGTGCCGGTCTCCTTCGAATTCGTCGGCCAGGCGGCAGGCTCGCGAGAAGTGGAAGTACGCGCCCGTGTGGGCGGCATTCTGCTCAAGCGCGCCTATACCGAAGGCAAGCCGGTCAAACAGGGCGACTTGTTGTTCCAGATCGATCCGGAGCCGTTGAAGGCGACGCTGGACCAGGCCCAGGGCAATCTGCAAGTGCAACAGGCTCAGCTGGTGCGCACCAAGCAGGACTTCGACCGCATCAGCCCGCTGTTCAAAGAGAACGCGGTCAGCCAGAAAGACCGCGACGACGCGGTCAGCGCTTATGAAGCCGCCAAGGCTTCCGTCGCCGCCGCCCAGGCCCAGGTGCAGCAGGCCAAGATCAATCTTGGCTACGCCCGCGTCACCGCGCCGATTTCCGGCATGACCAGCCAGGAAACCCGTTCCGAAGGCAGCCTGGTGTCCACCAGCGCCGACGGCAGCCTGCTGACCAAGGTATCCCAGCTGGACCCGGTCTACGTCAATTTCAGCATGTCCGACAGCGACATGATGAATCTGCGCAAGATGCAGGACTCCGGCCAATTGAAGCTGGCCTCCAACGGCCACTTCAACGTGCAGCTGAAGCTGACCGACGGCTCCACCTACGGCAAGAGCGGCCGGCTGAACTTCACCGACAGCCTGGTGGACGCCAGCACCGGCACCATCCGTTCGCGGGCCACCTTCGCCAACCCGGACGGCAGCATTCTGCCCGGCCAGTTCGTGCGCGTGATCCTGCAAGGCGCCCAACGCAGCAACGCCATCGCCGTGCCGCAGCGCGCGGTGCTGACCTCGCAGCAGGGCAAGATGGTCTGGGTCGTCGGCGCCGACAACAAGGTGCAGCCGCGTCCCATCACCGTGTCCCAGGACGTGGGTCTGAACGTATTGGTGGAAAGCGGCCTGAAAGCCGGCGACAAAGTGGTGGTGGACAACATCATCAAGCTGCGCCCGGGCGCCGATGTGAAGCCGCATCCGTTCAAGGCCGACGCCAGCGCGCCCGCCGCCGCGCCCAAACAATAAGGCAAAGGGGTAACCATCCATGTTTTCCGCCTTTTTCATCAGGCGGCCCATCTTCGCCAGCGTGATCTCCATCGTGATCACGCTGGCCGGCTTGGCCGCCCTCAAGGCATTGCCCATTGAGCAGTACCCGGAAATCGTGCCGCCGATGATCTCGGTGAGCGCGAGCTACCCGGGAGCCTCCGCCGAGGTGATCGCCAACACCGTCGCTTCGCCGCTGGAACAGGCGATCAACGGCGTGGACGACATGCTCTATGTGCAGTCCACCAGCTCCTCCAGCGGCAAGCTGTCGTTGAGCGTGACCTTCAAGATCGGCACCGACGCCGACCAGGCCACCATCAACGTCAACAACCGCGTGCAGTCGGTGTTGTCGCAGCTGCCGGAAGAAGTGCGTCGGCAGGGCGTCAACGTGACCAAGAAATCCTCGGCCTTCCTGCAGGTGATTTCGCTGTTCTCGCCGGACAAGACCTACGACACCCTGTTCATCAGCAACTACGCGCTGTTGAACGTGGTGGACGAGCTCAAGCGGGTGCCGGGCGTGGGCGACGTGATCAACTTCGCCGGCCAGGACTACTCGATGCGCGTCTGGCTGAAGCCCGATCGCCTGGCCCAGCTCAAGCTGACGCCCAGCGACGTGGCCGCCGCCATCCGCGAGCAGAACGCTCAGTTCGCCGCCGGCAAGGTGGGCGCGGAGCCGGTCAAAGGCAAGCAGGACTTCACCTACACCGTGACCACCCAGGGCCGCCTGTCCGAACCGGAAGAGTTCGAGAACATCATCGTGCGCTCCAACCCGGACGGCTCCGCCGTGCGGCTGAAAGACGTGGCGCGCGTGGAACTGGGCGCCTTGTCCTATGACTTCACCGGCACGCACAACGGCCGGCCCACCATCCCGATCGGCATCTTCCTGGCGCCCGGCGCCAACCAGCTGGCCACCGCGCAAGCCGTGGAACAGACGATGCAGAAACTGGCGGTGAGCTTCCCCAAAGGCCTGAGCTACGCCATCCCTTACGACACCACCAAGTTCGTGGAAGTGTCGATCAAAGAGGTGTACTCCACGCTGGCCGAAGCCATGGTGCTGGTATTCCTGGTGGTGTTCCTGTTCCTGCAGAACTGGCGCGCAACCCTGATTCCCTGCCTGGCGGTGCCCGTCTCCATCATCGGCACCTTCGCCGGCATGTACGCCTTCGGCTTCACCATCAACACCCTGACGCTGTTCGGCCTGGTGCTGGCCATCGGCATCGTGGTGGACGACGCCATCGTGGTGCTGGAAAACGTCGAACGCCTGATGACCCAGGAAAAGCTGTCGCCGCTGCAAGCCAGCTTCAAGGCGATGGATGAAGTGTCCGGCGCGCTGGTGGCCATCGTGCTGGTGCTGTGCTCGGTGTTCATCCCGGTGGCCTTCCTCGGCGGCATCGCCGGCCAGATGTACAAGCAGTTCGCCATCACCATCGCGGTGTCGGTGTCGATTTCCGGCCTGGTGGCCCTGACCCTGACCCCGGCGCTGTGCGCGCTGCTGTTGAAGGAAGGCCATCAGCATCCGGCCCGCTTCTTCGTCTGGTTCAACAACTGGTTCGATCGCCTGACCCAGGGTTATTCCCGCGGCGTGGTGTTCCTGATCAAGCGCAGCGCGGTGGGCATCCTGCTGTTCGCCGGCCTGATCGCCATCTGCGTTGGCCTGTTCCGCATCATCCCGTCCAGCCTGGCCCCGGACGAGGACCAGGGCTACATCATCGCCGCCGCCTTCCTGCCGGACGGCGCGTCGATGCAGCGTACCTCGGCCACCATGACCAAACTGGACGCGATGACCAGCAAGAACCCGGCGGTCCAGGACGTGATGAGCTTCGCCGGCTTCGACATCCTGACCGGCGGCAACAAGACCAACGCCGGCGTGTCCTTCATCACCCTGAAACCGTGGGATGAGCGCAAAACGCCCAACCTGTCGTCTCAGGCCGTGGTGGGCGACACCTTCGCCAAGGGCATGATGGGCATCACCGACGGCATCGTGCTGGCCTTCAACCCGCCGCCGATCTCCGGCATGTCCAACACCGGCGGTTTCGAGGCCTATGTGCAAAGCCGCGGCGGCGCCAGCTCCGTGGAACTGGGCGAAGTCACCAAGAAACTGGTAGCCGCGGCCGCCAAACGCCCGGAACTGAAAGGGGTGCAAACCACCTTCTCCGCCAGCGTGCCGCAGATCTACGTCAAGCTGGATCGGGCCAAGGCCAAGTCCCTGGGCGTGCCGGTCAACACCGTGTTCGACACCATGCAGAGCACCTTCGGCGCGCTGTACGTCAACGACTTCAACAAGTTCGGCCGCACCTTCCGCGTGCAGCTGCAATCGGAGGCGGATTTCCGCACCCGGGTTGAAGACCTGCGCAACATCTATGTGCGTTCGCAGGACGGCAATATGATCCCGCTGACGGCGCTGGTGACCATCAAGCACACCACCGGTCCGGAAAGCCTGGAGCGTTTCAACATCTTCCCGGCGGCCAAGCTGGTGGGCGGTCCCGCGCCCGGCTTCAGCTCCGGCGAGGCGTTGAACGTGCTGGAAGCCGTGGCCAAGGACACCTTGCCCGACGGCTACACCCTGGCGTGGACCGGTTCCGCCTTCCAGGAAAAATCCACCAGCGGTTCTTCCGCCGTGGTGTTCGGATTCGGCATGATCATGGTGTTCCTGATCCTGGCGGCGCAGTACGAACGCTGGAGCCTGCCGATCAGCGTGCTGATGGCGGTGCCTTTCGCCATGTTCGGCGCGCTGATGGCCAACTGGATGCGCGGCCTCGCCAACGACGTCTACTTCCAGGTGGCCTTGGTGACGCTGATCGGCCTATCGGCCAAGAACGCGATCCTGATCGTGGAGTTCGCCGTCCAACAAATGGAAGAAGAAGGCCTAAGCGTGGTCGAAGCCGCCATCGAGGCCGCCAAACTGCGCTTCCGCCCCATCGTGATGACTTCGCTGGCCTTCGTGCTGGGTTGCATGCCCTTGGCCATCTCCAGCGGCGCCGGCTCCGCCAGCCGCCACTCGATCGGCACCGGCGTGGTGGGCGGCATGTTGGCCGCCACCTTCATCGCCACCTTCTTCATCCCGATGTTCTTCATGCTCATCATGAAGTTCAGCAAACCGAAACAGCCTCAGCCCGCAGCCGAGGCAGGAGACAAGGCCGATGCTTAAACGCGCCCTGATTCCCTCATTGGTGGCACTGGCGCTGACCGCTTGCGCGGTCGGCCCCGACTACAGCCGCCCCAAACTGGAGCTGCCGGACAGCGCCCAGGCCCAGAACCCGGCCATCGCCCTGGACTGGTGGAAGCAGTTCAACGATCCGGTGCTGGATCAGTTGATCGTCCAAGCCCTGGAACACAACCAGGACCTGGCCGCCGCCTCCGCCCGCGTCGACGAAGCCGCGGCCCAGGCCGGCATCGCCCGCGCCCAGCTGCTGCCGGCGCTGAACGCCAACGCCGGTTATCAGCGCGGCCGCGCTTCCAGCACGACAAGCACGCCGGGCGCGCCGCTGGTCAGCGACGTGCGCAACGCCAACCTCACCGCGTCTTGGGAACTGGACCTGTGGGGCAAGCTGCGCCGCGGCAATGAAGCGGCCCGCGCCGACTTCGCCGCCAGCCGTTTCGCCCGCGACAGCTCGAAGCTGGCGATCGCCGCGCAAACCGCGCAGACCTATTTCCAGCTGCGCGCCTACGACGCCCAGCTGGACATCGCCAAGCGCACGCTGCAAAGCCGCGAGGAATCGCTGAAGCTGCAGACCAAGCGCTTCAAGGGCGGCTTGATCTCGGAGCTGGACCAGCAGCAGGCCGAGGCCGAGGCGGCCTCCGCCCGCGCCAAGGTGCCGCAGATCGCCAGCGCGCTGGAGCAGACCGAAAGCGCGCTGGGCGTGCTGCTCGGCCACTCGCCCAAGCAGCTGGTGGCCGGCGGCATCCAGCGCGGCCAAAGCCTGGACGCGCTGTCCGCCCCGCCGGAAGTGCCGGCCGGGCTGTCCTCCAGCCTGCTGGAGCGTCGGCCGGACATCGCCGCCAGCGAGCAGCAGCTGATTGCGGCCAACGCCCGCATCGGCGTGGCGCGCGCGGCCTACTTCCCCAGCATCAGCCTGAGCGGGGCGCTGGGTTCGCAAAGCCTGTCACTGGACACCCTGTTCACCGGCCCGACGCGGACCTGGAGCTTTGTCGGCAATCTGGCGGCGCCGGTGTTCAACTTCGGCCAGACCGGCTACGCGGTGGACGCGGCCAGCGCGCGGCAGAAGCAGGCGCTGGCGCAGTATCAGAAGACGGTGCAAAGCGCGTTCAAGGACGCGCTGGACGCGCTGTCCGGCTACGGCGCGGCGCGGGAGATCCAGGCGGCGCAGACCACGCAGTTCCAGGCCTTGAACAAATCGCTGCGCCTGGCCAATCTGCGTTACGACAACGGCTACGCCAGCTATCTGGACGTGCTGGATGCGCAACGCAACAGCTTCCAGGCGGAGCTGGGCCTGGTGAGCGCCAAGCTGGACCAACTGAATGCCGTGGTGGGCCTGTACAAGGCGCTGGGCGGCGGCTGGGAAGCCCCGGCCAAGTCCTGATCCGCTACGTGCAAAGACAAACCCCGCCTTGGCGGGGTTTTTTATTGGCTAACCGCGGCATCAGGCCGGGAGAGCCGGCCACACTACATGGTCAAGGTCCGGCACGGACTCGGGCATATCCCGCAGTTGCTTGCGGTAGGCCTGCCAGGCGGTTCGCTGCTCGGCGCTGTACGGCGCGTCCGGCAACTGGGTTTTGTCGGACGCGGCTAGCAGGCGGTCACGCTCAATACGCAGCAGCTCCAACTTGGCTGCGCGAATCAGCTGGCTCGCAGTGGCCGCGTCGACGTCTAGTTCGGCCAGTTGGTCGGCGGGCACATTGATCATGCCGTTAGGCAGTTTGGCAATCATCAGCATCGGAATCTCCTGGAGTTAAGCGGTCGGCGCGTCGACAAAGGCGTTCAGGGTTTGCGGCGGCGCAACGCGGCTGGCCAATGCAATAGGGCTGGCCACCCAGCGGGTGTTGACATGCTCATAACGCGCCAACTCCCTCTCCTCCCCTTTCCCATCATGAAAACCAAAATTCAAGGGCAAATTAGAAATGACTCGATAATTCAAACCGCCGCCACGCAGATAAGCTCCACTCAACACCATATTGCACTCAGCCAACGTTCCCTCCGGAAGGCTGTTGTACGCCGGCTTATTCACATCTATCCGATTTTGCTTGCAATACATCGCATGGGCGACATGCGACACCGTTGGATTATAGGTTTCGCTGAAGCGCTTGATTTCGAGAAACTTGGCGTCCCCGCCCCAAGCCACGTCACTGCCCTCCATTTCCAGCAACAAGCCCGCCTGATGCACACTGCTGGCATTCAACGGCCGCTCCGTCTCGGCGCCATTCCACGCATAATGACGAACAATGGATACCTGATGGACTCCGACATCTCCCGCGGACTGGAAACGCCACCACACCGGATAGAAGAAGTCCTTGCTGCCACCGATAGTAAAATCGATGACGATGCGGCGTTCCGGCGTATTCTCCTTGCGCCAATCCTCCATTTGCTGAATCTTGACATCCACGCGTCGATCGATATCGGCAATCTTGCCGTTTACCGTGCCGGTCAGCGCGTTCGACGCCTGTACCAGTTCCGCGATATTGCTTTCCAAGCTCATCATGCTCTCCAATAGTTCATCACAGAGTTCGGCCGGAACCCAGAGTCCGACCATGCTTTTCGTCCACAGCAAGAAAGGTATGAACGAACTCGAGACTGACAAGGAAGCATTCTGGCACTGGCAAAATGCGCTGTATCTTAAAACATTTTAAAAAAGCAAAGGAAGCCACCTCCCCAAGTGGCTTCTTATTCATCCCTTCCAATCAGGGTTGAATTTTCTCAAGCTCGTCGAAGTCTGGGTTGGCACCACCTCTCCAAGCCAGAACCGCATCGATGAATGTACCCATTGCTTCGACCTCCTCCTTTTTTCCTCTACGCACGATGTTCAACTGTTGTTGGATGCTATAGGCGCTAAGGATTTTCCCCTCCGCCGCTGCCCGCAGATAATGATCAGCATCCACCTCCGGCACCTCGGTGCCTTCTGTATAATCAAACCAGCCGCCATCCAAATTCAGGCCGGCCGCTCCTTCATCAAATTCATTAATATTTTCAATATAGTCCATGATGTTTCTCCTTAACTAAAAACGATGGTCGCGTTGGCATTACCTGCCACACCGCTACTCGCCGGGGAGTACTTGACTTTGTTTTCTATTGATTTGGCAGAGCTACCTGTCGCATTGATGAATCCTCCGTTGGTTGCCTCATAAGCGATGACCGAACAATGACTGGCTGAGCTACCAACCACACTAGCCAGACCCGCCAGATCAACATAGAAACCCTTCTCAACATTTTGAATAGCCAGATCACTACCAAATACAGCGCCTTGATACCGTGCGCCAACACCTACCTTACAATCCTTGATTGCAGAAGGCTCCCCATCATTTGGGTGAACCTCCACTTTAGAACCGGAACTGCTGTAAATACCATAATTGGCACAATCTCGGATTTGTACTCCATAGGCAAAAACAACACTATTCTTGCCGGCAAGGCACCCCGTATCACTGCACTGGCTAATCACAGCACGATGCGCTGTTACAAAAGATTGATAGTCAGCCTTGATTCCAATGGTTATGACTTTGACACCATCAGGCCTGACACTTACAAACTGCTTCCCCCTTCCTTTTAACTTCACGTCATCAACAGTCGCTCGAGAAAAATCATGCACCAATATTCCATGACCGCCAAAATCTGTTACCTTTAAACCAGGGCAAAAATAAAGACTGCCATAAATCAATTCAACACCATTATGCACACCTTCTATTTGTATAGAGTTAGGGTCGGACACCACATAAGCTCCTCTTTGCAAATTCACGCCACGCCAAGTGAAATTTTTATCGGCATCGTTCTCTCCGACAATTTTAAACCCACTAAAATTGACCCCCCGCACCCCATTAAAAATCACCCCATGAGAAAGCTTGGCGTTATCCGGCACAAACTTAAGCACACATGCCTCCGGGTTTTTGATATTGCCTTCAATCCTGATCCGATGCGCATAGGGCTGCCCTCTCAAATGAATTGAAGTACTGGTGTGCACCCCGTCACTCACTTTAATTTTCACATCATGTCGCAATACCTTGCCACTCAAGGATGTCCACGCCTCATAAATCGTCTTGAAGGGCTTGCCCGGTCCCACTTCCAGAATCTGGCTGGCCGTGGTTCCCCAATTGGCCATCGTGCTGTCCATTTTAGCGACTTGAACATCCACCCTTTTATCAATAGCGCCGATCTTGCCATTGACAACTCCAGTCAATGCATTTGCTGACTTGACCAGATCTGCAACATTGCTTTCCAAGCTCATCTCTTTCTCCTTAAAGTCAAACAACAACACACAGCCATTTCGGCTGACATCAAAACCGCCTTTACCAACACTCTTTCATGACAAGTCCAGCAATTAATGAACATTTAAATTAATAAATTCAATAAATGCCGAACTAAACAGCGGATCAGCGTATTCATGAGATAGGCGGGGAAGCCCTGCGACAAGTGCTGGATGCTGTCTCTTTACCGCATGCGATGTGCCAGCAACATCAGCACAGCTCGCCTAGACGGCTCAAAATAGTTTCATCCTCAACGCTTGGCTGCCCGCCTCCCCCCACGATCCGTTGGCTCAAATGCCCAGATGTTGTTTCACGAACAAATGCTGGAGACTGACGATGGCCGCCGCGTTGGCAGTGGCCAGTTCCAGGCCAGCGCGTTTATCGGCGGCATGCTCCTGCTCCAATGCTCGGCTTTGGCTTTGCAGGGCGGCCACCTGCGGTTCCAGCGCCTGCTGCTTGTCCGCCTGCGCGCGGATGCGATAGTCGCGCTCCAGACCGCGGGTGGCCTCGCTGATCTGGGCGGCGGCCAAAGCCGCCAACTCGCTGGCCAGGCTCAAATTGAGGCCGGCGCCGCTGGACTGGATGGTGACACTGTCCGGCGGCAGCGCGTTCAAGGCCAGGTCATAGGCCAGCAGCAATTGCACATCGGCGGCCTTATAGGCCAGCGCCGCCTTCGGGTCCGACCAGACCGCCAGCAAAGTGCCGTCCGCCAGAATGAAGCCGATCTCGCGCACCCAGAACGCCTTGTCGTCGTCGGCGATGGCGGTCAGATGGATCTGGGTATTGCCCAGCCGTTCGCCGCCGGCGATAGGGTAGCGCGCCTGCTCGCCGCGCAATTTGGTCTGGCTCTGCGCAGGCGCGTAAGCGCCGTCGCCCAAGGCGATGTGAGTGATCTGCGCGGACACGCCATCATTGCTGGCGCGCCAGATCGCGGCCAGGCCGGCGGCGGTGATAAGAGGTGCTAAAGGGGTGCTCACAACGATGCCTCCATGGTGACGTGGACCACGCCATAGATCTGCGTGGCGGATGAAAGGGCCAGCGGCTGCTGCGGCGCCAGCCGCATCGGCGCCGTCTCGGCGCTGCGGCGGATCAACGCGCGCGCCTGAGCGGCCGAAGCCAGGCCCAAGCGGCCGTTGAAGCGCGCGCCCAGCTTGAAGCGATAAGTGCTGCGCGCCGGCTTGGCGAGCTCCACCATGCGCCGCAGCCGGCGGTAAAGCTCGGGATTCAACAAGGCCTGGCCGGGCAACAGATTGTCGTTGGCCCAGGCGGTCAATTCGAAGGTATAGGGCGCGGCCGGCGGCTGGCGCTGCCACCACTCCTCCAGTTCCACCGTCACGCCGAGGATGCGGAACACTTCGCGCAGCGCCCAGGGCGTGCCCTTGTGTCGATGCAGTTCTATGCTCTGCTTGATCAGATCTCGGCGCTGCCGCTCGCTCTGGGTCAGCAGCCAGCCTTCATCGCCGTCGATATGGAATTGCTCGGCCAACAGGGGCAACAACTCCGGCTTGGCCGCGTCCACTAGATAAACCAACAAGCCGCCTGGATCGATGTCGCCCAAGCGTTCGCTAAGCCGGGCCAGCGGGCCGAAGCGCGCGTCGCGCGCCAGCAGATTGGGGGTCACATCAGCCATCCTGGCCTCCGGTCATTTCCAGCTGAATGCCGGTGCAGTGCGACCAGCCTTGCGGCGGCACCACCTGGGTGGCGGCCGGCTCCAGCAAAGTCACCTGGTAAACGCCGGACACCGACAGCGTGGCGATCAGCTGCGACGGCACGATGTCACGGCCCAAGCGCTCCGCCTGCGCCTGCACGAAAGCGCCGACGGCGGCCTGCGCCTGCTGCTGCACGGTTTTGGGATCGACGTCGCGATACGGCGTCAGCCGCGCGCGCACCCGGTAGCCGTAATCCTCCGGCGGCAAGACCTCCACCAGATCGGTCAGCGGCCGCACCCGGTCGGCGCTGCAGGCGGCGGCCACCACGCTGAGCAGGCTGTCCGGCGGCATGCCGGTCTTGGTCAGCGGGTATAGCCGCACCACGCCGGGCGGCACCTGATTGGCGCTTTGCAATTCGCCGTTCTGCTGTTGCAAGCTGGCGCTGATCACCGCCACGTCGGCGATGTCCTGATGCGCGCGCAGCGCGTGGTGACGATAGGAGGCGGCGCTGCCGGCCACGCTGAACGACTCCGGCGCCAGCCTAATCCGCGCGCGCAAACGCTCGTCATCCTCGGCGTCGGCGCCGCCGGCGCTGGTATCGATATTGACCACGCTGGCGTCCACGTCCAGTTCATCCACCAGAGCGTTGATCTGGCCCGGCACAAAGCCGTTGCCGGCGGCGCCGGCCTCCACCGCGCTGACCGGCACGTCGACGCTGCTGCTGCCGGCGGGCGCAATCTGGCTGGCCAGCGTTTGGAACTGCACGCCGCCGCCGGCCACCAGGGTCTGCGCCGGAATCAGCTGCGCCAGCGCCAGCGGCTGGGAGAAGGCGATGCGCACCGTGCAGCGCGCGTGCTGGGCCGGCAGCCGGCTGACGCCGACCAGTTCGCCCAAGTAGTCCAGCATCGGCGCGCGAGCGAAGGCCACCAGGTTTTGACGGCCGGCGTCGTTGAAGGCGGCGCGCACCACGCTTTCGCGGTAGGCGATCAAATCGATCAGCAAACGCTCCACCTGGCCGGGATAGAGCGTCTTGCCGCTCATCTTCTGGTAGGCGTCGATCAGCTCGGCGGTGACGAGATGCGGATCGTCATCAATGAACTTGGGCAAGTCTGGGGTCATGGAAGAACGTCCTTGAATGGGGAGCGACGGCGGCCAGGCGCGGCCGCCGCGGGGCGCCGGAGAGGAAGCGGATGGCGAAATGATCCGCCATCATGCCCCCGGCCGGCTTTTAAAGCCGTTTGGAAAAGAACTTGAACAGACTGCCGGCGCGACCGGCTTCGGCTTCCGGCAAGGCGGCGGCGAAATCGCCGGCGGCCAGCTGCTGCAGCCGGGACACGGCCTCGTCGGTCGCCGCGCGCGCCGCCGTCTCGTCCGCGGCCTGACGCACCGCCTCCTTGCCCTTCAGCCGCGCGTCGCGGATCGCGTACAGCGCCTGTTCGCAGGCGGCCGCCTTGACCAGGATGCTGTCCGCCGCCTGCTGGCCGTCCCAACTCTTGGCTTCGGCCCAGGAGCGCACCGCCGGCGGCGCCTCGCCCTTGTAAGCGGCGTCCTTGAACGCCTGCGCCTCGGCGGCGGCGCGCTGGTATTCGGCCAGACGCGGCGGCGAAATCGCATGCCAGTTGGCAATCGCGTCCGCCTCGGCGTCCAGGCGCGCGCACTGCGCCAATTTATGCTGCTCCAGCCGCTCGGCTTGCAAGGCGGCGTCAAATCGCCATTCCGCACCGGTCCACACATGATTGTCGGAAGGCTGGGCCGGACGCAGCTCGCCATCGTAAGACAGCAGGTTTTCCACCATTCTCATCGCACCACCTCCCAAGTCAGCAAGGCATTGACGCAGTTGCTGTAACTGATGGCCAAGCCGTTGTCGTAATCGGCGGGCAACAGGTTCTTGGTGCCCTCCCCCATCAAATGCTCATCGCCGTTTGCGCCCGTGGCGTCGCCGATTTGATGCTCCATCTGCAAGACCTGCCACATCGACTTGCCGGCGATGTGCTCGAACATGCCGGTGCAGGTGGACACCACCATATCGCCCACCACGTTATTGGACGTGATGAGCACGGCGGCGGGGCCCGTCCAGTTCGAGTAACTGGACATGTTCGCCGTACCGCCGCCGGTGCCGGTAGGGCAGCCCAACCAATAGGCGGCGCCCGTCCAGCCCCCGCTGCCATGGCTAATTTGCGAAATTTGCGTCGGATGCGGCGTGATCGTCGACGCGGTGATCCGCCCGGTTTTGATGAAGGGATCGAACGGCAGATAGACGGTGCCGGAGCCATTCATCGTCGCGGACCAGCTGCTTGCGCCGCGATTGATCACTTTTTGCACAACGGGCGCGCTGCCGGCCGCGCCGGTGATCACCCTGGCCAAACAGATATCCAAGGCCGTGGAGAAAAAACCGCCTCCCGCCGCGCCATTGGCGGCCCCCTTCAAGGACGCCGGCGCCGCGTCCGTCAACGCCCCTTTCTGCACATAGCAAGTCAAGACGCCGGACACGATTTGGGCGCGCAGGAAGTACTCGCTGCCGGGCGCCAATACCGGGCTGGTCCAGGCGCTGGTGATGAAGGTTCCCGCTTTGCCGGCGCCGGATTGAGTGTCCTGCCCCAGGCTGATGGCGATGCCGGCCGGCACCGACACCGTGCCGCCCTGGCCCGCCACCGCTGCCGCGGTCACCGCCATCCGGTTGTCCGCCGTCGCCACGCAGGGCAGCGGCAAAGCGGTCAGGGGCAAGTCCCGCTTCGCCAACTCCTCGGCGATGCGCTGCTCCACCGCGGAACGCGTGGCCAGCACCACGCTGGGGTCCACCAGCAGGGTGACCGCCGCGGTGTTGGACACTTCCAGAATCATCCGCACATAGAGCTGCTTGTTGGAGCCGGCCGCCAGCAGCGGCTTGTAACTCTCGGGAAATTTGCCGACGGCGATCAGATCGCCGCGACTGTCGAACAGGCCCACCTCGCGGATGTAAAAACCGCCCACCGTATCCGGCAGCACCGCCTCCGCCACCACCCAGTTGGGGTTGTTCGGGTCCACCGCCAGGTGGTTGAGCGCGCCGCGCCAGGTTTCGTGCTTGAGCGCGGTCTGGCTCTCGCTGGGCGTGTAATACCCGCCGTTGTCGCCATCGCCCACCGCCATCTGGCTGATCTGCAGCGGCGCGCCGTTGGCTTGCGCCGCCGCCAGCTTGGCCTTGCCGCTGGCGGTGAGAAGCGTGAAAAACTCATTGGCCATCGATTGCTCCTGGAAAAGATTCAAGGGGTCTCATGCTGCGGGATAAAGCGTGACCGTCTCGACGCTGGCGTGCGCCAGGCCCAGCGTCACCGGCGCCTGCTGCCGCAGCGCCGTCGTCTGAAACGGATAGACAGTAGCGGTCTCCACGCTGTCTAACGCCAGCGCGGCGTTCAAGCTGGCGCGCTGCTCCAGCGACACCGGCTGGAACGGCAGCACGGTGGCCAGTTCGCCGGCCTGGGTGGCCAAGGCCAGCACCGGAACGGCGCTGCGGTTGCTCAACACCAGCGCCAGCCGCTCCAGCACCGAGCGGGCGTTCTTGTACTCGTTGATCATCGCCTCCAGCGCCGCCAGCGTGGCGGCGTCTATGCCGCGGGCGGCCAGGTCGATTTGGATTTTGAAGTGATAAGGCTTGCCGCCGTATTCGAACCATTCGCTGATCTGGCCGGACAAGGCCAGCGTGGCCAGCACCTGTTGCAAGGACCAGCGCGTGCCCTTGCTGCGGTGCAGGTGGATGGACTGTTTGATCAGCTCGCGCCGCTGGCGCTCGCCCTGGCTCAGCCGCCAGCCCTCGTCGCCGGCGACATGGAATTGCTCGGCCAGCGCCGGCAGCCAGCCGGCGTCCACCTGATCCACCAGATAGACCAGCAAGGTGCTCAGATCGGCGTCGCCCAAGCGGGTGGTGAGCTGCGCCAGTTGGCCGAAGCGTTCGTCCTTGGCCAACATATTGGGTACGGTTCCGCTGCCCGTAGCCGCCGCGCTCATAGCCGCAACTCGGTTTCGCGGATCACGCCGTCGGCCAGCCGCCATTGCACGCTGAGCCGCGCGTCGCCGTTGCCGCCCACGCTGTAGAACACTCGCGCCACGGCGACGCGCGGTTCGCCGTACAAGGGGTGGCTGATCGCCTCAACCGCCTCGCGCACCACATGCGGCCGGGCCCGATCCACCGGGTAGTCCAGGTAACGGAACAAATCGCTGCCAAACTCCGGCCGCAGCGGATCGCTGCCCTTGGGCGTGCCCAAGATGATGCGCAAGGCCTGATGGATGTCGTCGAGGTTTTCGACGATGTCAGCGGGGGATGCCTGATCGCGGGCCTGCAAGGCCGGCTGCCAGTGCAAGGAGGAGATGTCGGATATGCGGGTCATGGGCCTATGATGCCGCAAGGCCCGCCGCGGGGCTTTTAAAGCCGGTTAGGGAAACAATTGAATTACAAGGACAATTTCGCGGAGGCCACCGCATCCGGCGCAAGCCTTGCCTCCATGCCTTGACCCTCCGCACCCGGTCGGCAACAATCCCCCCGTTGCCGCCCACATGCGGCACACGGGATTGGCGTCCCGTTAAACGATAAAAAAAGCGGCGGTGATCCTACCGCCGCGCACACCATAGCAGTGCCCTAAAGGGCAGGCTCGTGGTGGGAGAGTGCTATGCACTCGCCGGTTTTATCGTTTCCGGTACGCCAATCCTGCTTCGCGCCTGCCCAATACTTCAGTCTTCCCCGGCAGGTGGTTTATCTTGTGTCACAGCAGGAGAAACACCATGCAACAGCCTCAA
>NZ_JBMDIQ010000050.1:0-7714 GCF_057808735.1 Chromobacterium sp. FG89
CGTTGCTGACGCTGGCCGCCGTCAGTTGCAAATCCTTGCCCGCCTGGATCAGGCCCACGCCATTCTCCAGCTGCCCAGCCGTCAGCTTGAACTGGCCGTCGCTGCCGAGCAGGCCATTGTTGCGCAGCGCGCCGCTGGCGCTAAGACTCAGGCCCTGCAAGGCGGTCAATCGCCCTTGCGCGTTGTCGAGCTCCGCCGTCTTGAGCTCGGCTTTGGCGTCGCTGTGCAGCTTGCCTTGCTCGCGGTTGTCGATTTTGTCCGCGCTCACTCGCAGCGTGTCCGCGCCGGCGTGGCTGATCTCGCCATGCCGGTTGTCGATGGCCGCAGCCTCCACGTCCAGCGTTTTGCCCCGGCTGGAGATCACCCCGTCGCGGTTGTCCAACACGCGCTGCAAGCGTACGGAGCCGGCCGCCGCGCCGCTTTGCGCGATCAGGCCGCCGCGGTTGTCCAGCGCCCTCGCCTGCAGTTCTAACTGCCCGGCGCTCAAGGCGCTTTCTTGCAGCTTGATGTCCTCGCCGGCTTGCATGCGGGCCAGGCCTCGGGCGCCCAGCTTGGCTTGCGAGGCATTCAACTCGCCGCCCGTCGTCACCCGCAAATCGCCGTGGCGGGCGCCTACAACCGCCCCCTGCAACTGGACGCTGCCTGCCTGAATGCTCACCTCGCCGCCGGCCAACAGCTCCCCATGGAAATCCAGGCCCTCGCGGCTGCGCAGCGTCAGCGCGCCGGCCTCGCCCAATTTGCCGTCGGCTTGGGCGCCGGCGGCTACGCTGCCCTTGCCCGCCACCGCGGCCGCTTCAATGCCGAGCGCGCCGCCCGCCGTCAGGCTGCCTTCCAGTTGGGCCGTGTCGGCGGCGGTCACTTGCAAGGCGCCCTGGCTGCGGGTCTGGCCGCTGTGTTCCAGCTTGCCACCGCTGTTGAGCTTGATGTCCTGCTGGCTGAAAGTCTTGCCCTTCAGCACCAGGTCGCCGGCGCTGCTCAGCTGTAGATCGCCGGCCCGCGCCGCCATCTCGCCTTGCTGCTTGACGCCCACCCCGGCCTCGGTGCCCACCAGGCGGATGGCGTTGGCGTACATGCCGCCCAGTTGCGCCACGTCCAGCGCGAAGGCCGGCGCGGCGGAACCGTCGGCCGCCAGCGGTCGCGCCTGCAGGGTGTCGGCGTCCACCTGGTTGCGGCCCAGCACCAGCTCCAACTGCTTGGCGTGCAGCTCGGCATTCACTTGCAAGGCGCGGCTGATGATGGCGAATTTATCGACATTGCCGGCGTTCAGGCCGGCGCCGCTGATATTGACGGCGCCGCCGTTGACCTGAAAACCGGTCAGCGCGCCCTGGGCGTTGAGTTGCGGCGTGCCGGTGCTCAGCATCGCTTGCTGAGTATTGATGAAGCCGCAGCCGCTGCAACTGATGCCCCATGGGTTGGCCACCACCACTTGCGCGCGCTGGCCCGCCACTTCCAGATAACCGTTCAACTGCGAGGGGTTGGCGTGGGTGACTTCGTTGAGGATGATGCGGGCGCTGCCGCCGGCCAGATTGGGATTGCCGCCGACATAGCCGGCCAGCTGGGTATTGACGACTTGCGCGCTGTTGTTGAGCACCGCCCCTTTGGGGCCGACGTTGAACTGCTGGTACTGGTTGTGGGACACGCCGGCGGCGGTGGGGGCGGCGATCTGCACCACCGGCAACCCGTTGTTGGCCTGAATCACCGTCGGCCGTTTGCCGGCCGCCGCGCCGGGATCCGCCGCGATGTCCGCCGCCAGCGCGACGCTGCCCAGGCCGACGCCCACCCACAGCGCGCATAGTTTGAAGCCAAAGCTGCGCGCGGCGGCGAATCTCGCCTCCGCCGCATTCTGGCCGCGGCCGCCGCCCTTGCCCTGCCCGCTTGCGGTTTCCTGCACCGCCATCAGTTGGCCGCGCGCTTGGTTGAAGATGATGCGATAGAGTGTTTTGTTCATGATGGCGTCGTCGAAACGGGACAGGGCCCGGCCTTGAACGCACGCTCAAGGCCGGGAGCTCGGCAAAACGGGCTTATTGCCAGAGCAGGGTCAGATTGAAATGGGTAATGGCGGACCGGTTCCAGCCTTGCGGCTGGCGCATTGCGCGTTCGTGGCTGAGTTCGGCGCTGAGTTTGCCCGCCAACTGCGCGCGCAGGCCGGCGGCCCAGCCGGAAAGGCTGCGGCTGCTGTCGTCGGCGTAAGCCGGATGCGACACCCGGCCAGCGTCCAAGCCCAGATAGCCTTCCAGCTGCGCGCCGGCCAAGGCCGGCAGCGGCGCGCTCAACTCATTGCGCCAATACAAGCCGCCGCGGCCGCTGAGGCTGTTGCTGTTGAAGCCGCGCACGGTGTAACGGCTGCCGATGGAAAACTGTTCCGAGGGCAGCAGCGGATCGGCGCTGTACTGGCCGCGCAGCTCGCTGCTCCAACGCCAGGTTTGGCTGCCCAAGCGCAGCGGCAGCTGCAAGGCCAGACGGCTTTGAAACAGTTCATGGCGGGCGGTGAAGCCGGAGGCGGCGGTTTGCGCCTCGTTTTGCGCGCCCCAGCCGCCGATGCCGCGCTGATAGCTAAACGAGGCGTCCAGCACCGCTTCGCCCAGATAGCGGCGATGGCTCAGCTCCAGGCCGGCGATGGTCAGATCGCGGCGCTGCTGCGCGATTTCCGCGTCTTCGATAAAGCTGCGCGAGGCCTTGCGGGTCAGGCTGGCCTTGAGTTCGGTCTTGCTGCTCTGGTCTCGGTGAAGCAAGCGCGCCAGCGATAGCAGGGTATTGCGGCTATGGCCGCTGGAAGAGAAGGATTGGTTGACGCCCTTCACCGTTTGCCGGTAAGCGAACGCGCTATAGCTGGCGAAGGCGGTCCAATCGCCCCAGGGCAGCAGCCAGGACACGGTATGCGCCTGGCTCAGCGGGTGGGCGATATGCTCGGCGTCCTGACTCCAGGATAGGGACAGCAGATCGTTGAAGCCGGTGGCGCCACCCAGCAGCAGGCTGGCGTTGCTCTGCAGCCTGCCGGTGGCGGGCTGGCCGCTGTCGTCCAGGCTCAGTTGCCCGGTCAGCTGGCGCGCGCGGCTGCGGCTGACCGCCACGTCGCTTTCGCCCGGCTGTTCTCCGGGGACGATTTCCATCGTCGCCTGCTGGGTGGGCACCCGCCCCAGCTGTTCCAGCCCCTGCTCCAGCGCGCGCACATTGAGAATGTCGCCGGCGCCAAGCGGAAAGGCGGACGCCAGGCCGCGGTCGCCCGGCCCTTCCTTGAGCCGGATTTGATGGATGCGGCCGGGCACCACCGCCAGCCGCAAGCGCCCCTGCGTCAGGTTTTGCTCCGGCAGATACACCCGGCTGGTGACATAGCCGCGCTCCACCATCGCATTGCTCAGCTCCGCCACCACTTGGTCCAGTTGGGCCAAGCCCAGGCATTGGCCTTGCCAGCGGGCCGCCGCCGCAGGCAGCCAGCCGCGCCAGGCGACGGGCATGCCCTCCAGCGCGATTTGCCTCACCATGAAACACGCGCCTTCATGAGCCCCCGCGGCGGCGGGCAGAGCGGCGGGACTGGGCGCGGATGGGGATTGGAGCACGTCGGGCCGCCGTTGCAGCTCTTCCCGCTGCTGCTCTAGTTGTTGTTGCTGATGCCGAAGAATGTGTTCATCCAGCGCGGCGGCTCCGGCGGCGGGAACAAGAAAGCCGCCCAAAACGGCGGCCTGAATCAGGGTATGGTTCACGGAGACTTAGAGTGATTATTTTAAATTATTTAAATGGTATTTATGTCCCCATTTTAAATAATGACAATCACAAGGTAACTACGTGAAAATACGTAACACATAAAAAAACCGGAAGCCTCGCTTCCGGTTTTTAGTCTGCCGCGTCTTGTTCCGCTCAAGCCAGAACAATGCTCTCCAGCTCCGGCAAGGCGATTTTGTGATCCTTGCTGTATTGGTAGTCGTGGAACACGTGCTCGGCGCTGAGCAGTTGATAGCCGCCGTCTTCGCGCCGGACTGTGGTGTCTTTGAGACGATAGGCGTTGTGGCCGCAGGTCCAGCAATCGAAATTGCGCATCTGCGTGCACAAACAGGTCTTGTCCCACACCTTGATGCGGCGCTCGCCGGGGTGGGCCGCCACTTCGCGGTTATAGGCCTCGATATAGGAACAGCCGCCCTTGGCGTCCAGCAGATAGCCGTAGGCCTCGCAATTGGGCCGGATGCCGTCGCCGATGGCCGGACAGTGCTTGATCATCCGCATCGGATAGCCGGTGGGCGACAGCTGGTTGACTTCGATGTCGTCCTCGTTGGCCTTGAAGTATTCCTGCTGCACCTTCTCCGGCAGGCCGCATTCGCGCGCCACGGTAAAGCGGGTGGCCACCTGCACCGCGCCGGCGCCCATTTCCAGGAACTGAGTCGCATCGCTGCCGGTGAACACGCCGCCGGCCGGAATCAGCGGGATATCCAGTTGTTCCGCCCGCAGCCAGTCGCGGATTTCCATGACGATGGCGGCCAGATCGTATTGCGCCCAGTCCATGCCGAAGCCGAGGTGGCCGCCGGCCAGCGGGCCTTCCACCACCACGTAGTCCGGCAAGCGGTTGCTGCGCGCGCTCTTTTTCAGGAAGAGCTGCAGGGCGCGCAGCGAGGAGACGATGATGCCGAGTTTGGCGTCGCGAAAGCGCGGGTGGTCTTCCATCAGCGCGAAGGAGCCCAGGTGCAGACCGGCGGCCAGGGTGATGCCGTCGATGCCGGCGTCCAGCGCGGCGTGCATGCGCGTGCGCAAGGTTTCCTTGGGCGCGTTCATGGTCAGCTTTTCCATGCAGTTGATGAAGACCAGGCCGTCGCCGCGTTTGGCTTCCATGGTCTTGCCCACATGCATGCGGGTGGCCTCGGCCAGCAGGCCCAAGTCGAACTGCACGACGGATTTGTCGCTGTTCTCGACATTGAATTTGTACTGCTTGAGCTTGTCTTTGACGTATTTGGTGTTGAAGCGGCGGTCGGTCACCGTGGGCACCATGGCGTCGGAAATATGGCCCACGCCGCCCAGCCTGGCCGCTTCCAGCGCCAGCGCCGAGGTGGAGATGTCCACACCCATGCCGCCTATCATGATGGGCACCAGCTCCTGCTTGCCCAGCCGCAGTCTGAAATCGTCAACGCACTTCATTAAATCAGCCTATCTCTCCTGAATGCTGGCGGGCATTATCCCCCCGCATTGTGGGAAAATCCATTTTTTTAGAGTTTTTGCTCCGAGCCCTCGGCCGGGACCGAGACCGCCGGGCCGCAATCTGGACTTTAGCCCGCCCAAGTCACTATGCGCCCGCCAGATTGCAGCCGTGCTACGCGCCTGCCATTGAAAAAGCCGGGAGATCCCGGCTTTTTCCTGCCCGCCGACGCGCGGCGGGCATTGCGCCGGCGCTTACCAAATGCGAATGCGCTCGTCCTGGGGCTTGAACATCTTGTCGCCGGGCTTGACCTCGAAGGTTTCGGCGAAGGCGTCGCTATTGCTCGCCGCGCCGATGGCGCGGAATTCCCCCGGCGAATGCGGATCGGTCACCAAACGCGACAACAAGGCCTCGTCGCGAATCTTGGTGCGCCACACTTGGGCGAAACCGTAGAAGAAACGCTGGTCGCCGCTCATGCCGTCTATCGTCGGCGCGCGCTTGCCGTCCAGGGACAGCAGGTAGGCTTTGTAGGCGATTTGCAGGCCGGCGTTGTCGGCGATGTTCTCCCCCAGCGTCAGTTCGCCGTTGATATGCTTGCCCGGCAAGGGTTCGTAGCCGCTGTACTGCGCCACTAGCTTGCCGGTCAGCTGGTCGAAACGGGCCCGGTCTTCCGCCGTCCACCAATTGCGCATATTGCCGTCGCCGTCGAACTGGCTGCCCTGATCGTCGAAACCGTGACTGATTTCATGGCCGATCACCGCGCCGATGCCGCCGTAATTGGCGGCGTCGTCCGCCTTGGCGTCAAAGAACGGCGGCTGCAGAATGGCGGCCGGAAACACGATTTCGTTCAGCGACGGGTTGTAGTAGGCGTTGACGGTTTGCGGCGTCATCCCCCACTCCTCGCGGTCCACCGGCTTGCCCAAGCGGGCCAGCATGCGGCGGTATTCGAACATCGAGCCGCGCTTGATATTGCCCACCAGATCGTCCCGCTTGATCTCCAGGCCGCCGTAGTCTCTCCACTTGTTGGGATAGCCTATCTTCAGCATGTATTTGGACAGTTTTTCCTGCGCGGCCTTCTTGGTGGCCGGGCTCATCCAGCTGAGCGTGTCTATGCTCTGGGCGTAGGCCTTCATCAGATTGCCCACCAGCGCTTCCATCTTGGCCTTGGACTCCGGCGGGAAGTAAGCCTGCACATAGAGCTTGCCCAGGGCTTCGCCCAGATTGCCCTCCACCGCCTTCACCCCGCGCTTCCAGCGCGGCTGTTGCTCCAGCGTGCCGGCCAGCGCCTTGCCGTGGAAATCGAAACGGGTTTGCGCCAGGACGCCGTCCAGATAAGGCGCGTAGGCGTCCAGCGTCTGCGCCGTCAGATAATCCTGCCAGTCTTGCAGCGGCAACGCGGCCGCCAGCTTGGCCCAGGCTTCTGCATAGCTGGGCTGATTGACGTTGACGGCGCTGATGCCGCCGGCCTCGGCCGCATCCAGGAAAGCCTGCCAGTCAAAGCCCGGCGCCCGCTTTTTCAGCTCGGCCACGCTCATCTTGTTGTAAGTCTTTTGCGGGTCCCGGTTCTGCACCTTGCTCCACTGGGCTTCCGCCAGCGTGGTTTCCAGCGCGAACACGCGCTGGGCGCGCTGCTCCGCGTCGGCGTAGCCGCCCAGCTTGAATAGTTTGACCAGATAGGCGCGATAAGCCTGGCGCGCCTTCTCGAAGCGCGCGTCCTTGCCCAGATAGTAGTCGCGGTCCGGCATGCTCAGGCCGTTCTGATACAGGCCGGCCAGGTATTGGCGCGCGTCCTTGGCGTCCGCTTCAACGTAAAAAGCCAAGGGCTGTTGCACGCCCAAGCCCTGCGCCGCGCCCATCCAGGCCGCCAAGGCGCTCTTATCCTTCAAGGCGGCGATGGCCGTCAGTTCGCCGCGCATCGGCGTCAGGCCCAGCTTGTCCAGTGCGGCCTCGTCCATGAAGCTGTGATACAGATCGCCGATCTTTTGCGCCTCAGCCGACGCCTTCGGCTTGGCGGCAGCCTCCTCTATCAGCTTGCGGCTGCGCTCCAGGCTCAGATCGCGCAATTGCTTGAAAGCGCCGTCGTTGTCTTCGGACGCCGGCAACACCGCGTGCTTGACCCAGGCGCCATTGACCGCGTGATAGATATCGTCTTGCGGACGCACCGCGCTGTCGAAATGCTGTTTGTCGATGCCGGACACGGCGCTGGCTTGCGCTTGCCAAGCCAGCAACAAGCTGGCGGCCATCAGGGCTAACTTCATTTTCATCGGGGTTCCTTTCACTCCATTTCTCTGCGGCCCTGTTTTCCTTGTTTTGGTTCCGGTGAAAATGCCGGGCCGGCTCACAATTGCGAAATAAAGGCAGCCCGAAGGCTGCCTTTTCCTCACAAAGGGTCAAACATCAATTTCATGACAAAGACAATATATGAATCAAGACAAGTTATATAAAGCGTGCCTTGGCCGGACTCGCGGGATCACTGCACAAACTGCTCGGAGCCCACGATGCCCAATTTAGTCACACCCAAACGCTGAGATTCCGCCAGCACCATCGCCACCGGCTCATACCCCGCGTCCTTGTTCGGCTTGATGTGGAACTCCG
>NZ_JBMDIQ010000051.1:0-6172 GCF_057808735.1 Chromobacterium sp. FG89
TCCTGATCCGCGAGGACGCGCCCGGGCAGCGCCGGCTGGTCGCCTACGCGGTGCCCGCCGCCGGCGCCCAGGCCGACGTCGCGCGCTGGCGCGACGCGCTGGCCGCCCGTCTGCCCGACTACATGGCGCCCGCCGCCTGGGTGGCGCTGGACGCGCTGCCGCTGACCCCCAACGGCAAGCTGGACCGCCGCGCCTTGCCGGCGCCGGAGCTGACGCTGGCCGAGCACCGCGAGCCGGTCACCGAAAAAGAAAAACTGCTAGCCGAAGCCTTCGCCCAGACCCTGGGCCTGGAGCGCGTCGGCCTGGACGACAGCTTCTTCCATCTCGGCGGCGACAGCATCAGCTCCATCCAGCTGGTGAGCCTGGCCCGCAAGCGGGGCTTGGGCCTGACGCCGCGCCAGGTATTCGAACACCCCAGCGTCCGCGGCCTCGCCCAAGTTGCGGCCGAGGCCTCGGCCCTGGCCGTTGACGCGCGCGCCGACGCGCCGCTGCTGCGGCTGGAGCCGGCCGAAATCGAGCGCCTGAGCCGCCGCCGCCCCGGCCTCGCCGAACTGCTGCCGCTGACGCCGCTGCAGCAAGGCCTGCTGTTCCACGCGCTCTACGACCATTCCGCCGCCAACCCCTATGTGGTGCAGATGCGCATCGAGCTGGACGGCGCGCTGGACGGCGCCGCGCTGCGCCGCGCCGTCGAACGTCTGCTTAGCCGCCACCCGCATCTGCTGGCCTCCTTCATTCACGAGGACACCCTGCAACCGATGCAGGCCTTGAGCCTGGACAGCGCCGCGCCGTGGCGGGAAGCCGATTTGTCGGCGCTCAGCGACGACGAGGCGCACGCGCGGCTGGAAGACATGCAGACGGCCGATCATGGGGAGAGCATGCCGCCGGACCGCGGGCCGCTGCTGCGCTTCACCCTGATCCGGCTGGCGCCGGAGCGCCACCGCCTGCTCTGGACTTTCCACCACCTCTTGCTCGACGGCTGGTCCCTTCCCGTGCTGCTGGAAGAACTGTTCGCGCTCTACCGCCAGGGAGAATCGGCCGCGCTGCCGCCCGCGCCGGCCTACCGCGATTACCTGCTCTGGCTGTCCGGCCGCGATCAGGCCGCCGCCCGCCAGGCCTGGGGCCAATACCTGCGCGGCGTGGACGAGCCCACCCTGGTGGCGCCCGGCCTCCCCGCCGCGGAACGGCGGCCGGATCTGCACACCGCCGCGCTGACGGCGGAGCTCAGCGCCGCGCTGTCCGCCCAGGCGCGGCGTCGCGGGCTGACCCTCAACACCCTGGCCCAGGCCGCGTGGGGCCTGCTGCTGGCCCGCCTGACCGGCCGCGACGATCTGCTGTTCGGCATCACCGTGTCCGGACGGACCGCGCCGCTGGAAGACATCGCGCGGCTGCCCGGCCTGCTGATCAACACCGTGCCGCTGCGCCTGAAACTGGAACCGTCGGCCACGCTGGCCGGCTGGCTGGACGATCTACAATCGCGCCAGGCCGCGATGATGGAGCATCAGCATCTCGGACTCGGCGACATCCAGCAGCTGACGGACATGGAGGAGTTGTTCGACACGCTGATGGTGTTCGAAAACTATCCGCAGCTCGACGCGCTGCGCCAAAGCCGCGCCGGAGACGGCCTGAGCGTGCGCCCCGTCGACGGTTTGGGCGGCGATGTGTCGCATTACCCGCTGGGCCTCTGCGTGGTGCCGGGGGAAAGACTGGAACTCCGGCTGGGCTGCCGCGCCGACGCCTTCCCGCCGGCCGCGGCCGAGCGCATTCTCGCCAGCCTGACACGCCTGTTCCAGGCGCTGGCCGGCGATCTTGAGCGGCCGCTGGCCAGCCTGCGCTGGCTGGACGAGGCCGAGAGCCGCCAGCTGGACGGCTGGAACGCCACCACTCGCGCCACCGCGCCGGCGACGCTGCCCGAACTGTTCCGCCGGCAGACCCGGCTGACGCCGGACGCCGTCGCGGTCTGCGCCGGCGACGTTCGCCTGAGCTACCGCCAGCTGGATCTGCAATCCAACGCGCTGGCCCACCGCTTGCGCGCGGCCGGCGTGACCGTGGAAACGCCGGTGGCGCTGTGGCTGCGGCGCGGCCCGCTGCTGCCGGTGGCCATCCTCGGCGTGCTCAAGGCCGGCGGCTGCTATATCCCGCTGCACACCGCCCAGCCGGAAGAGCGGCGGGCCTGGACCCTGGCCCAGTCGCGCGCCGCTTTGCTGCTGGCCGACGAGGCACCGGCGCCGGCCATGCTGCCGCCGGGCCTGCCGGTGCTGCGGATAGACGGTCCGTCCGACAACGCCGAGCACCCACCCCGCCTGGAGCTGACCCCCGACGCGCTGGCCTATGTGATGTACACCTCCGGCTCCACCGGCGTGCCCAAGGGCATAGCCGTCAGCCACGCCAACGTCGGTGATCTGGCGCTGGACCGCCGCTGGGAGGGCGCGTCCCAGAGCAAGGTGCTGCTGCACTCTCCGCATGCCTTCGACGCCTCCACCTACGAGCTGTGGACGCCCTTGCTGCACGGCGGCCAGGCGACGCTGGCGCCGCCGGGGGACAACGACATCGACTCGCTGGCGGACATCCTGCAGCGGGAAAGCGTCACCGCGGCCTTCCTGACCACCGCGCTGTTCAACCTGCTGGCCGAGGAGCGGCCGGACTGCTTCGCCACCCTGCGCACGTTGTGGACCGGCGGCGAAGCCGCCTCGCTGCGCGCCTTCCAGCGGGTGCGGGAGCGCCATCCGGGGCTGGAACTGGTCCACGTCTACGGCCCCACCGAGACCACCACCTTCGCCACCTGCTGCCCGCTGCCGTGCGATCAGCCACTGGCTGCGCCGCTGCCGATAGGCGCGCCGATGGACAATACCCGCGCCTATGTGCTGGATTCCGCGCTGCGCCCGCTGCCCGTCGGCGCGCCCGGCGAACTCTACCTGGCCGGCAGCGGCCTGGCGCGCGGCTATCTGGATCAGCCGGCGCTCAGCGCCGAGCGTTTCGTGGCCAACCCCTTCGGCCCCGCCGGCAGCCGGCTGTACCGCAGCGGCGACCGGGCGCGCTGGCGCGCCGACGGCCAGCTGGAATTCCTCGGCCGCGCCGATCAACAAATCAAGCTGCGCGGCTTCCGCATCGAACTGAGCGAAATCGAGGCCAGGCTGAGCGAACACCCGGCCGTGTCCCAGGCGCGGGCGGTGCTGCGCGAGACGGACGGCGCGCCGCGCCAGCTGCTCGCCTATGTCGCGCTCCACCCCGGCGCCGACATCGCCCCGTCCGCGCTCAGACAAGCCCTGGCGGCGCAGCTGCCCGACTATATGGTGCCGGCCGCCGTCGTCGCGCTGGACGCGCTGCCGCTGACCCCCAACGGCAAGCTGGACCACCGCGCGCTGCCCGCGCCCGATTTCCAGGCCGGCGAGCGGCGGCCTCCGCGCAGCGACGCCGAGCACATCCTGGCCGGGCTGTACGCCGAGCTGCTGGGCCTGAACGAAGTCGGTCTGGACGACGGTTTCTTCGATCTCGGCGGCGACAGCATCGCCTCCATCCTGCTGGTCAGCCGCGCGCGGCGGCAAGGCTTGCTGCTCAGCCCGCGCGAGGTCTTCCTCCATCCTCGGGTGGAGGCGCTGGCCGCCGTCGCCCGGCCGGTCGTCGCCGTCGCGGCCGAGGACACCGCGGAGGGCCCGCTGCCGGCGACGCCCATCATCCGCTGGTGGCTGGAGCGCGGCGGCCCGCAAAGCGGCTTCTACCAATCCATGCTGTTGCAAACCCCCGCCGGATTGGAACAAGCCCATCTGCTGCAGGCGCTGCAAGCACTGCTGGACAAACACGACGCGCTGCGGATGCGGCTGGATGCCGACAACGGCCTGAGCGTGCCGCCGGTCGGCTCGACCTCGGCGCAGGACTGCCTGCGCCGCATCGCGGCGGACGCGCATCTGGAGATCCCGCCGGCCGACATCGCCGCCGCGGCGCGGCAGCTGGACCCCGCCGCCGGCGCCATGTTGCGGGCGCTGTGGCTGGACGCCGGCCCGGACGCGCCGGGCAGGCTGTGGCTGGGCATCCATCACCTGGCGGTGGACGGCGTTTCCTGGCGCATCCTGCTGCCCGACCTGGCCTCCGCCTGGCGCGAGGCCCGCTCCGGCCAAGCCATCCGGCTGGATCCGGTGGCCACTTCCTTCCGCCGCTGGGCGCTGCTGCTGAACGAGGACGCCGTCCGCGCCGCCCGCGCGGCCGAAGCGCCGATGTGGGCGGCCATCCAGAACCAGCCCGATCCGCCGCTATCGCCCTGCCTGCTGGACCCGGCGCTGGACACGGCCGGCGCCAGCCGGCGTCTGAGCGTCGCCCTGCCTTCCGCCGTCACCGCCGATCTGCTGACCCGGGTGCCGGCGCTGTTCCACGCCGGCATCAACGACGTGCTGCTCACCGGCTTCGCGCTGGCGGTGGCGCGCTGGCGGCATGGCCGGGGACGGGACGGCGGCTCCGCGGTGCGCCTGGAATTGGAAGGCCACGGCCGCGAGGAGCTGGGCGAGCATTGCGACCTTTCCCGCACCGTGGGCTGGTTCACCAGCCTGTTCCCCGTCTGTCTCGACCCCGGCGCCTCCGCCGCGGCCGCCCTGGACGACGACGCCGTGCTGGGCGCGGCGCTGAAGCGGGTCAAGGAGCAATTGCGCGCGCTGCCGGACCGGGGCCTGGGATACGGCCTGCTGCGCTATCTCAATCCGGAGACCGCCGCCCGGCTGAGCGGCGCGGCGCCGGCGCAACTCGGCTTCAACTACCTGGGACGCTTCTCCACGCCGGCGCGCGGCGACTGGATGCCGGCGCCGGAAGCGGCCGGGCTGGACGGAAACAGCGATTCTTCGACGCCGCAGACCCACGCCATCGAGCTCAACGCCGCCACCCACGACGGCCCGGACGGCCCGGAACTGGTGGCCACCTGGCTGTGGGCCGGCCGCCTGTTCGACCGGCAGGAGATCGAGAAGCTGGCGGAGGACTGGTTCGACGCGCTGCGCGCCTTGGCCAGGCTGGGCCGCGCACCGGACGCCGGCGGCAGCACCCCGTCCGACCACCCCCTGGCCGGCGGGCTGTCGCAGGAGGAGATAGACCTGATCGAAGCCGGCTTCTAAGAACCTGTTCAATGTCTGCTGCGCTTCAGCGATACGGCGTTGAAAACCAGCTCAAAATGCTCATGTACCACGTGTACATTCCGCTTTTTCGCTCGTTTTCGCCTTGTCTCGCCCTTGCTCGCGAGACTTTGAACAGGCTCTAAGAGCCTGTTCCAAATACTTTCCGGGAGGCCGCCGACGGCGACCGCCCATTGCGAGGTTCACGATGTCGAAGATCGCCGAAATCCTGCCGCTGTCGCCATTGCAGCAAGGATTGCTGTTTCACGCGCTGTACGACGAACGCGAGGTGGACGCCTATCATGTCCGCAACCGCTTCGAGCTGCGCGGCGTCCTGGACGCCGGCCGGCTCAGGCGCGCGGCGGAGGCGCTGCTGCAACGCCATCCCAATCTGCGCGCCGCCTTTGTCTACAAGGGGCTGGCGCAGCCGCGTCAGGTGGTGCCCCGCGAGTTCGAGCTGGATTGGCGCGAGGAAGATCTGTCCGGCCGGGACGCCGCCGCGCTGGACGCGCTGCTGGAGGCGGACCTGCGCCGCCGCTTCGATCCGGGCAAGCCGCCGCTGCTGCGCTTCATCCTGGTCAAGCTGGACGCGGAACGCCATCAACTGCTGTGGAGCTTCCACCACCTGCTGTTCGACGGCTGGTCCATGCCCATCCTGATGGACGAGCTGTTCGCGCTCTACCGCCAGGGAGAATCGGCCGCGCTGCCGCCGGCCGCGCCCTACCGCGACTATCTGGCCTGGCTGCAACAGCAGGACAAGACCGCCGCCGCCCGCGCCTGGGCCGCCAGCCTGGAAGCGCTGGACGAGCCGGCCAAACTGGCCGCCGCCGCCGCGGGGGAGCGCCAGTTGATTCTGTCCCGGCAAACCGAAACCGCCCCGCTGCAGGCGCGGGCCCGCCAGTTGGGCGTCACCCTCAACACCCTGCTGCAAGCGGCCTGGGCCATTCTGCTCGCCCGCCTCTCCGCCTCAGACGACGTCGTCTTCGGCGTCACCGTCTCCGGACGCCCGCCGGAGCTCCCCGGCGTCGAACGCATGGTCGGCCTGCTGATCAACACCGTCCCGCTGCGCCTGCGGCTGCAGCCCG
>NZ_JBMDIQ010000052.1:0-5853 GCF_057808735.1 Chromobacterium sp. FG89
CGCCAGCTCCGCGGGCGCCCCGCGCCGCCAGCTCAACCACAGCAAGACCAGCGCCAGGCTGACGATGGCCCCGCGCGAGATGCTGAACAGCAGGCCGGCCGCGCCCAGCAGCGCCACCGTCAGGCCCAGCAAGCGCCGCCAGCCGCGCTGCGCCAGGCCGTAGAAGAAGGCCAGCGGCAGGAAGAGCGCCAACGCGCCGCCGGTGAGATTGGGATGCACCCAGGGTGAGGCCATGCGGGTGTAGTTGGCGGAGAAGATGTCGCGCACCGCTTCCGGATGGGCGTAGCGCAGTTTTTCCAGCACCGGGATGAAGCTGTTGGCGTCGCGGTCCTTGAGGAAATAGCCGATGGACAGCAGCAGCATGGCCAGCGTGCCCAGCAGCAGCGTCACGATCAGGCGGTCGCGGCTGCGTTCGTCCGGCAGCAGCAGCGGCGCCAGAAACAAGGCGGACAGATTGAGCAGCCAGCGCGCCCAGTTGACCGGGCCGTTGCCGTCGGCCTGCACCATCAGTTGGCCCGCCAGAAACGGCAGCAGGCTGAAGGCCATCAGCCACAGCAGCAGCCCTTCGGCGCGGCCGCGCGGCCATTGCAGGAGGCCGACGGCCAGCCGCGGCAGCGCCCCCAGCCAGGCCAGGCCCAGCAAGGCCTCGGACACGGTGACGCGCACGCCCAGTTGCACCGTGGCGTAAGGCGCCAGGGTGGCGGCGAGGCCGAACAGCGCCAGTCCCAGCAAGGGCGCGCGCAGCACGGCGACGCCGGCGCAGGCGGCGGCCAGCGCCAGCGCGGCGGCGGCCGGACTGAGCAGGGCCAGCAGGCCGCCGAACAACAGCCCGCAGCTCAGAGCGAGCGCGCGATTCAGCGGCGTCATGCCAGCAGCCTGTCCAGCAGTTGATCCACGCGGCGGCGGTAGGCGTCCATATCGTAGCGGCGCGCCCAGGCGCGGTTGGCGTCGACATCGCCGTCCGGCCCGGCCGCGGCCAGCCGGTGCATCAAGGCTTGCAGCTCGCCGCCGTCGTTGGGGGCGAAACGCGCCGCTTGCGGCGGCGCGACCTCGTCCAGCGCGGAGCCGGTGGCCACCGCCACCGGCGTGCCTTGCGCCAGCGCCTCGATCACCGGCAGGCCGAAGCCTTCGGCGTAGGACGGCTGCCATAGCCGTTCCGCCCCCGCGTACACCGCGCTCAGCATGGCGTCGTCCAGATCGCTGAGCCAGATCAGGCCGTCCAGCCGCCGCAGCTCCGCCGGCAGGTCCTCCGGCCGCGCCACCAGCGCCAGCGCCGGCAGGTCCGGCTGGCGCTGACGCGCTTTCCGCCATTGCTCGACGAACCAGGGCATATTCTTGCGCGGCTCGCGCGCGCCCACCGCCAGCCAATAACGCGCCGGCAAGCCGGCCGGCGGCTCCGCGGCCGGCCTCGCCGGCTGCGGCACCGCGTTGGGCAGCAGCGCCAGCTTGGCGCGCTGGCGCGGAAACAGCCGCACGGCGGCGTCGGCGGTGAATTGCGACGGCGTCCAGACCGCGTCGGCGCGTTGCAGGGAACGCGCGGTGCCGGCCCAATCGATCACGCGATAGGCCAGCGCGCGCAGCAGGCTGACGTGGTAGTTGTCCAGGGTCAGCTGGAACACGTCGTGCAACAGCATGGCGTAGCGCACGCCGCCGGGCGCGCGCCAGGGCGGCAGCCCGGTGTTGGCGGTGGCGATGTAAAGATCCAGCCGCCGGGCGCGGATGGCCTGCGGCAGAAAGCGGCATTCGAAATGCCAGCGCTCGCGCGGGCGATGCAGCCCGTCGGCCGGGCTGGGCCGCGCCGGGCATTCCGCCAGCCTCCGGTGGGGATGGTCGGCCGGACAGGCGGTGAAACGCAGCACTTCCACGTTCGGCCGCGCCGCCAGCGCGGCCTCCAGCGCCAGCACTTGCCGCGCGATGCCGGAGCGCGGCGCGGCGGTCACCGGGCGGTAGTCAATTCCGATGCGCATGTCTCAGCTCCCGGTACAAGGTTTCCAGCTGGTCGGCGGCGATGGCCCAATCGTGCCGCCGCCGCACGAATTCGCGCCCGGCCGCGCCCAGGCTGGCCGCGCGCTCCGGCCGGCTCAGCAGCGCGGCCGCCGCCTCCGCCAATTGCTCGGCGTCGTCGCCGCGCAGGTATTCGCTGTCGGGACGCAGGTCCAGCCCGGACGCGCCCTGCGGCGTGCTCAGCAGCGGCAGGCCGGCGGCCAGCGCCTCCAGCACCTTGAGCTTGGAGCCGCCGCCCTGACGCAGTCCGGCGATGAAGGCCGCGGCGCGCCGCTGCTGCGTCGGCAGTTCCGGCACAAAGCCCAGCCACTCCAGCCGCGCGTCCGGCCAGCGCCGCGCCCAGTCCTCCGGCATCGCGTAGCCGCATATCGCCAGCCGCGCCCGCGGCAAGCGCCGCCACAGCCTAGGCATCACTTCCGCCGCCAGCCAGACGGCGGCGTCGCGGTTGGGCGGGTATTCGAAATTGCCGACGAAGAGCAGACGCTGGCTGGCGTAATCCGGGCGGACTTCGGCGAAGGCGTCGGCGTCCACGCCGTTGATCACCACGTCCACCAGCCGGCCGCTGTGCTGGGCCATCGCCGCGGCGTCCTCCCAGGTGACGGCGGCGACGCGCTCGGCGGCGTTCAGCGCCAGGGCCGCCCAACGCCGGTAACGCCAGCGGTCCCACCAGACGAAGGGCGCGCACCAGCGCGGCAGATGCTGATAGGTGGCCGCGCCCAGTTCGGACTCGACATTGTGCTCGGTCAGCAAAAAGGGCTGACGGCGGCGGTCCAGCGCTTCCAGAAAGGGCTGCAAGCCGTAGCTGTGCTCGATCTGCACCACGTCCCAACGCTGGCGCAGCAGGCCGTCGAAAGTGCGGCTCAGATCAGGCGACAGGCCGTTGACGCTGGCCAGCATCGGGTAGGGCCCCAAGGCCGCCGCCAATAGCGTCAGCGGGTGCTTCAGCGGCCGGCGCGGCAGCACGATCAGCCGTTCCACAATGCCTTCCAGCTGGCGGCGGCAGGCCTCGCTGGCCGGCTCCTTGCTCTGCACCAGCAAGGTGATGCGGTGGCCGCGCGCCGCCAAGGCGCGCAGCAGCTGGAACTGGCGCAGCTTGCCGCCGCTGGTGGTGGGCCAGGGCAGATACGGCAGGGTCCATAGAATGCGCAGCGGTGGGCAGCCGCCAAGGGAAAGGGAGGCCGGCTTCATTCTCGCCACTCCAGGATTTGCAGCTGCGGCTTCACCGCCACGCTCAGGCTGTCGCCGGCGGCGCTCAAGACGGCGCTGCTTCCGCTCAAGGGCTGGCGCAGCGTGGCGCGGGCGATGCCGGGCAAGCGCGCCGCGCCGCCGTTCGCGCTCCAGAACATCCACAGGCGCGCGCCGTCCAGCTTGCGCCAGGCGATGCTGTACAAACCGTCCGGCGCGGCGTCCAGACGCGGCGGCGGCGCCGGCTCCAGCCGCGGGCCGGTGATGGCGAGAAAGCGCGCCAACGCCTTGTAGGCGGGCTTGGGCTTGCCGTTCAGATCCAGCAAGCCGTAACCGCGGTCGCGCGCGCTGGCGCGCTGGTCCAGATCGGACAGCGCGAACAGAAAGACGCGGTCGTAGTCCAGCGCGCTCATCAGCGCCAGCCGGCGCAGTAAATAATCCGCCTGGCCGTCGCGGCCGATGATGTCCTGCTCTTCCTTGGGGCCGGCGTAGCTGGACCAGCCCCATTCGGTGGCCCAGATGCCCGGCGCCTTGACCTGGCGCAGCCGGGCGTTGATCTGCTGAGCGCGCAGCACGAAGTCCCGCGTTTTAGGGTCATCGCCCTCAGGCTGCTGGCTGTAGGGATGGTAGGCGACGATGGTTTTCAGATTCAGCGTGCCCTTCTTGCCCAGTTCCTCCAGCATCAGGCCGCCGCGCACCGGCATCTGGCTGTAATAAGCCATGCCGGCCATCACCACCGGTTTGCCCGGCGCCGCGGCGCGCAGCGCTTCCGCGCTGGCCTGCAGCAAACGGCCGTAACCTTCCGGGCTGGGCAGCGGCCGCCAGAAGCCGGGCAGGTTGGGCTCGTTCCACACCTGCCAGGCGTCCACCGCCGGATAGCGCTTGGCCAGCATGGCCATGCGCTTGGCGAACACCTTGTCGTCCTTGGGCGGGTACTGGTCGCTGGAACCAAGCAGCGGCGGCACGCTGCTGGCGAAGGGCGCCGATCCCACCAGGTAGAACACCGATTTGAGCTTCTGCGCCTTCAGCGTGTCCACCAGCTGATCCAGCGGCGCGAACACGAACTGGTTTTCCTTGGGTTCGTGGCGGTCCCAATGCAGATCCACCCGCACCCAGCTCAGGCCCAGCGACTTGAGCTGCTGCATCTGGCGCTGGTATTGCTCCGGCGTGAACCAGAGGAAGTGCGCGTTGACGCCGAGAAAGTCGCGCCACACCACCGGCCGGCCGGCGGTCAGCTCGGTGGTTTCGGCGCGCGGGCCGGCCGCGGCCAATGTCAGCGCCGCCGCCAGGACCAGCGTCCGCCACGCCGCGCCGCGGGCGCTAGCCATGCGCCCTCTCCCCCAGCGCGGTCTGGAACATGCGCAGAAACTGCGTCGCCACGCGCGGCCAGGCGCGTTCCCGCCCCAGGCTGCGCGCCTGTTCGCTGTGCAGACGCAAGCGCTCGGGCTGACGCAGCAGGCTGATCAGGGTCCGGGCCAGCGCCGCGCTGTCCCCGCGGGCGTAGACCTCGCCGTTGCCGAAGGAGGCCTCCTCGGCCAGCGCGCGCGCGTCGGAACAGACCACGCCGCGGCCGCAGGCCACGGCCCAGGACAGCGCGCCGCTGGCGCCGCACATCCGGCCCAGCAAGGCCAGCTTCCACGATTCCCGATACGGCAGCACCATGGCGTGATGAGCCTGGATCAGGCCGGGGATGTCGGTGGCCGGCAGGTCCGGCCGCCACTCCAGCATGTCCCGATGCAGCCCCAGCAGGATGGCTTGCTGGCGCAGGGATTCCAGATAAGAGCCGGAGCGGCCGAAGGCGACATCCGGCGCCACCCCGCCCGCCAAGGTCAGCCGCACCCGGTCCCGGGTGTCCGGTTCTTGCTGCAGCAGGGCCAGCGCGTCCAACACATCCTCTATGCCCTTGCCCTGGTAGATGTAGCCGAAGTACAGCAGCCGCAGCGGCCCCTGCGGCGGCAAGGCCGGCAGCGGTTCGGCGGCGATTTCGCGATTGCCGTGCGCAATGTGGAACACCCGGCCGGCCGGCAAGCGCATCCGCCGGGCCAGGCCTTCCGCGCCGGTGGCCGTCAGCGTCACCAGCCGGGTCAAGCGCCGCGCCAGCCGCCGCTCGCGCGCCAGCGTCAGCGGGGCGGCCAGCAAGGCCGCGGCCTGGGCCAGCGGGCGCGGCAGCCGCCGCGGCAAGCCGGGCGGCCGCCAGACCAGGCGTTCCGGATCATGGACGGTGGCCGTCAGCCTCAAGCCCGGCTGGTGGCGCGCCAACCACTCCAGCGCCATGAATTCGCCGCAGCGGCCGCCGCCCAGTTCCGCGTGCACCAGGTCGAAACGCCGCCAGTCCACGTTCTGCATCTGCCAGGACAGTTCCAGCGCGTTGAGCGCCAGCGGCTGCCCGTCCAGCGGGGAGACGACGCTGACGCCTTCGTCTTCCAAAGCCCGACGCCAGGCGTCGGCGTAGTCGGCGATGCCGTTTTGCTCCGACGGCAGCGGAGCCAGCAGGGCGATCTTCATCGGCCTTCTCCTTTCCAACGCGCCGCGCCTCTCAACACGGCGGCGGGGATTTCAAAACGGCGGCGGTTGAGCACAATGCCGTCTACCTGTCCGAACGCGGCGCCCAGGATGGCCAGCGCGTTTTCCACCACCGGCACCGGGGGGGGGGGGGGGGGGGCG
>NZ_JBMDIQ010000053.1:0-4497 GCF_057808735.1 Chromobacterium sp. FG89
AGGTGAAGGTGATGGTCTGCCGTTTCGTTGAGGGTCTCGTTGATCGTTCGTTGAACCATCCGTATCAACGTCCGTTTCAACGTCCGTTGGATTTTCGTTGCCTTTGCCGTGCTGGTTTTGTTCAGCCAGTCGCTTGGCCTCTCGTTCAAGTCTTCGTTTCTCTGCCGATGCTTTCCCCGCCTCGCTCCGTTGCTTCACGTTGGCCTTCGCGCGCACCAGTTCAGCGTCAAGGCGGTGGTGGCGGAGTTGGCCGTCGTCTTCATAGAAGAATGTTTTGAGCTCGGGCCATGAAGCCTCCCAGGATGCGCGATCCATGCGCGTAATGCGGCGCAGGCGCTCTTCATTGACGGGCAACACGCCTTCGTTGGTCCATGCGTTCATCAGGAGCAGGAGATAGGCCCCGTGTTCCTCTGTGCTCAGGTGGGATGTGTCGGCCAGGTAATCGGCGATGTAGAGCGGCATCCAGATGTCTGCGCGCTTCTCTTTAGCGGTTCGGCTCATAGCATGATTACCCCCTGACTCGCTGGATCATGCCCATGGTCACCGAGACCAGATCCCAGAGCGCAGCCTCGATCCGCTTGGCCTCGGCCGGGCTGACTCGCTCGCCCCACTCGGAATCCGGCTGCTCGGCTTCGGAGATCTCGCGCGCGACGTCGCCGCATTCCGTCGTCAGCCGGCAGCACTCGCGGGAGAGCTCCTTGAGGGTTATCTCCGCATCAGGCAGGGCCACAGTCACGCGGTTGCAGAGCGCGGCCAGGGCGTCGGCAATCGCGGGGTCTTGCGTGCGGTCGGTAATCTCTGCGGCCTCTTCCAGCGTCAGCTGGTTGGTTTCGCAGTTGGGGTTCAGTTTGTTGGCAAAAATGGTCGGGCTCTTGCGCATGACCATGGCGAGGCCGGCAATGCCGTTGTGGTAGCTCTTGGCTACAGACTGGGCAGCAGCGGTGGTATGTGTGTAGCGACTTTGGCTCATAAGCTTGCCTTTCTATTCATGCAGAATGCATCTTTCGGCGATGTCATACTTGAGGCAAAACGTCAGGATGGGCCAACTGGCTGCAGTGCAATGAATGCAGGTTCAGCAGGTTTGCCCCTATTTCGTAGGAGAGCCGCTTTCCACGTTTACCCTGGGCAATGGCATTGACCAAGGAACGGGAACACCCAACTTTTTCGGCAATGGTGTCTCGATCCAGGCCTGCAGATTCGAGAGAAGAAATGATGGCGGTCCAGTCCATGGCTCGCAGTAACCTAAGGAAGAAGATGCCTTCATTAAAACACAAATGTGTTGATGGCTACAACACCAATGTGTTGTTGAAACCGGATACGATTGTGTTCATGAACACATACGGTGATCGCGTACGCACGCGGCGAGTTGAGCTTGGGCTGAGCCAGAGCGAACTGGCAAAAATGATTGGCGCCAAGAATCAGTCGACAATTGGGAATATCGAAAACCGGAATGGGTCTTCGAGGTACACGCTTGAGTTATCGAAAGCTTTGCGCGTCAGGTTCGAGTGGTTGGAGACCGGGCAGGGGGAAAAGGAACTCCCCGGGGAGGATGTTCCAGTCTTACTGCACGAGGCGACCCTCAGGGACATACTCGCAGAGGTTGAGCGGCGAGGATCTGGTGATTCTGCGAGGTTACTTGCAGAGCTGATCCTAAAAAACAAGACAGGCGGCTAAGCCGCCTGTTTTTACTTGGCTCTCAGGGCTTGTTCAAGGCCGGCCATGTCCCCCCACTGTATATATCCGATTGTCCCATCCTCAAAGAGTTTGTACCCCGCCATTGCCATCACTCTACTTGGCTGACGTTCAGGTCTGAAATGGTGGCAGGTAGGCGCATGGATACAAGGTACACCAGGGTCATGGGGTATTTCGGTATTGCCGCATTGCATTTCTTACTCCGTTTCCGTTTCTTGTCGAGCGTAGGGCCTGTCGTCTGTCACTATGTTGTTGTGTTGTGACGATATTTTCCCATTTGACGGAGTTCAGTGTCACTTCCCCAGAGGAAGTCGAATCTGTACACAGTATTTCTACGTATTTTTGAAGCAAATATTTAAGAGCTATGCGCTATTCGCATGCGCCGATCTTGAACATCAACTGTTCTATTGTGTTGGCAGAATAACGGTCCATGAGCTGGTTTATGTGGTAATCCACGCCTTTTCTCGTCATGCCTAATTCTAATGCTATCTCGTCTTTTTTTAATCCCTTGTGACAATACAGTTCTATTAGTGTTTGCTGAATTACTTCCATTTGGGAAGTTTTCCTGTTTGAAGCAAAAACTCTATAGGCAACGTCCACCAGATCCGGCATTAGTACTTCCAGCAAATCGCGAGTCTCCCGGTCGTCCTCTATCTCTTTCCCAATCATCGACAGAATCACGCGGCAGTCTTGCCACTCGCCAATGAAGGACAGGCCGTGTTGCATCCGGTGTTCGTGCGCGGCCCGCGCAAACTGCTCGTCGAGTTTTGTTCGTGGTTCCAGCGTCGTCAGCATCGGCGACCACGGGAACACGGCGCCGGCCGGGCCGTAGGCGACAGGGTCAACGCGATGGAACTGGTTTGCCGAGTAAGTCGTGATCCAGGCCTTGGGCCAGCCGAGGTTTATGTTCAGCGCTTTGTCGAATCCTTGGTCGCCAAAGAAGGCCACCAGGATCAGCGGCGCGCCGCCGGCAGCCGCACGCACAAGGGCCAGGGCCGCTTCAAGATCGTGCGCAGTCCTTACCTTGATTAGCACCCGCCTGAGCACCGCCACGTCGTGCACCACTGCACCCGTTCGCCGCCTGAAGAGCTCCACGGCCTCCGGCAGGTTTGAAAGCGTTATCTGCATTAAGACCTCCTCATTGTTCACATTAGGCCATTTCTTGGCAGCCTTTGTGTCTCAACACCGCCTGCACGCCCCCTTTTCCTATTTAGATAGCCAACCTGCTGGGCGGTCCTCGATTTAGCTTGGCCAAAAAAGCAACACGCAAAAACACGAACAACACAAATGTGTTGACCATGGATAACACAAACGTGATAATCGTCTCACCAGCCCAGCACACCGGGCACCGATCCTTAACAACCCAGTTCAACCGCCCACCGGGAGCAATCCCGAAACGGTGCCTGCAAGACGACAGTAAGGCCAGTGTGTGCGAGTAGCCCAGGTCCGGCGCTAGAGCGAGGGATGCTTCGATAGCACCCCCAAGGACACAGCTACACGGTTTCAACATGCTGACGTGGTAGTGGGATCGGCGCCTGCAAGGCGTTAAGAAGCAGCGCAGCTCTGAGAACCAGCGCCAGCGAGCATGCAGCCAAGCCCACCGTGGTGAGTACAAACGGAGGCAGGTAGTAAGTATGGATACGGTTTCCATCTCTTCGGAGATGCGACATAGTGATATGTCATTCTCTTGAAGAGGTGGAAATCATGTCGTTGCGGGATGAGTACATTAAGGCAGGTATCATCAAACCTGCAGGAATGGTTACTGAAACAGCGGCCAGCCGGCCAAGGGATGTTGTTGGTGCGGTACTTCCGAGCGATAGGCCAAAGAAGCATAAAGGCCCACAGGGTGCAAAATCCCTAACAAGGCCAGCACCAGCAGGATCGCATCAGAACCGAGGGAGTTCCTTCTCAATCGCAAGCAAGCCATCCAGGGAAGTCATGGGCGTGAAAGTGTCCCTAAAGCCGGTAAAAACCTCCGGTCGGAAGGGATCAACTAAGAGCGTAGCCAAAACCTACACCTTTGTTCTAGATCGAGGGAGCTGCAAAAAGTCGCTAGCAAATGCATTCCTCAGAGAAGCCGCTGATCCCTACTGCCCATTTTGCAATTTAAAGTTCAAGGCCGGCACGCTTGAGAGGCACGTTTCCCTTGCGCATCCAAAAAAGCAAAAGGTTCAAACTAAAACAGCGCCGGTGATCTCCACCGTAAAAGCTACGTTTGTCAGTGGAGGCCTTCCAGGACTGAAGAAAAGGTAATCAACAAAAAGCCCGCTGAGCGGGTTTTTTTACGACCACCGGCAGGCATACCAAAGCGCCTCCACCCCTTAGCTGGGGTGCTTTGGTGTGCCACGGCACACAGGCGAGAGCGGCCTGAGTACAACGGCTTCAGGGGCCAGCGTGGCCCCACCAGTTTCCCCCGCAGTACCTTGGCCGCCCGCGCTCACCCCAGCCGGGCGGCTTCTTTTTGGAGGTCACAGCATGCCTCACTTCATGATCGGCTGGCTCAGCGACGCCCAGGCGCAGCAGTTGCGCGCCAACGGCGAGTGTTTGCGCTTCATGTGGTTCAGCCGCCGCGGTACACCGGTTCACCAAGTCGTGAGGGCGCGATGAGCTACGCCCTTCAAACCATCGCCATCGGCGCGGCCATCGTGCTGCTGCTGGCGCTGCAAACCTACTGGAGTTGATCACCATGAGCCTGCAAAACCTGTCTTGCAAAGTGCTTGCCGACCTGGGGCGGCACGGCGCCGCGATGGCGGCGGATGAGCTGGAAACGCTCGCCATCGAACGTGAAGCGGATCTGATGCTGTC
>NZ_JBMDIQ010000054.1:0-4030 GCF_057808735.1 Chromobacterium sp. FG89
GCCGCGCGGAAAGCGGCACCTAAATCATCATCCGCGCAGCGGACTCAACAGAAAAGCCCTCACAAATCACAGCGCAATCAAAGGAGGACACATCTCTCCGTGAAAGCAGATTCAACAAAGCAACCCTCTCCAAATACAGAGCAATCTATCGAACACCCCCACCTCCCCTGCTACACTAAACCCCCGCCATGACCCCGGCATCCCCGCCATGCACACCGCCCCCGCCCTCATCATCATCGACATGCAACAAGGCATGAGCCGCCCCGAAGCCGGCCCGCGCAACAACCCCCAGGCCGAAGCCAATATCGCCCAACTGCTGAACGCCTGGCGCCAGGCCGGCGCGCCGCTGCTTCACGTACGCCACATCTCCCGCACCCCCGGCTCGCCGTTCTGGCCCGGACAGCCCGGCGTCGAATTCCAGCCGGCGCTGGCCCCGCTGGCGAGCGAACACGTGATGGAAAAGAACGTGCCGGACGCCTTCGCCCACAGCGGCCTGGAACGCTGGCTGCGCGTACGCGGCATCGAACAACTGCTCATCGTCGGCGTCAGCACCAACAACTCGGTGGAGGCCACCGCCCGCAGCGCCGGCAACCTCGGCTTCCGCACCCTGGTGGCCGCCGACGCCTGCTTCGCCTTCGACAAGGCGGACTACGCCGGCACCCCGCGCAGCGCCGACGAGGTGCACGCGATGGCGCTGGCCAATCTGGACGGCGAGTACGCCCATATCGTTCAATGCGCCGACATGCTGCGGCAGCTGCAATAAACCCTGATCAGGAGCCCAACCATGCAATTCGCCTACACCATTCTCTACGTCTCCGACGTCGCCGCCTCGCTGGCCTTCTTTGAAAACGCCTTTGGACTGAAGCGCCGCTTCCTGCACGAATCCGGCGATTACGGCGAGCTGGACACCGGCGCCACCACGCTGGCTTTCGCCGCCCACCCGCTGGGCCGCAGCAATCTGCCGGAAGGCTATGTGGCGGCGGATGCCTCGCCGCTGCCGCTGGGCATGGAGATCGCGCTGACGACCGACGACGTGGCCGCCGCCCACGCCCAGGCCTTGCGCCACGGCGGCGTTGAGCTGCAAGCGCCCTCGCTCAAGCCCTGGGGCCAGACGGTGTCCCATCTGCGTTGTCCGGATGGGCTGCTGCTGGAGCTATGCTCTCCGATCTAAAACGCCAGCCCAGCCCCAACAGCAGCACGACTCCGGCCAAGGCGGCCAGCGCCAGTTGCGGCCACGGCCCGGAGCCGCGCAGCGGGAACAAGACAAGCCCGGCGACGATCAGCGGCGCGCACGCCGCCGCGCCCTGGCGCGCCAGCTTTGACGGCAAGCCCTGGCCCAGCCGGACGGCCAGCAGCGCGCCGGTCAAGCACACCCCGGCCAAGGCGGCCAAGGCCAGGCCGGGCAGACCCAGCCAGCGCGGCAGCGTCAGCAACAGCGCGGCGCTCAGCGCGCTGCCGGCCAGTTCCACCGCCAACGGGCCGCGGGTGTCGCCGCCGGCGTAGCAATAGCGCGCCAGCAGCGCGTTCCAGGCGCCGAACACGATGCCCGGCGCGTACAGCGCCAGCAGCAGCGGCAGGTCGCTCGCGGCCAAGCCGGCCGGCAGCAGCAGCGTCACCAGCGCCGGCGCGGCGCCGATCAGTCCGGCCGCCGCCGGCAGGGTCAGCAGGCCGCAGGCGGCCAGGCCGCGGTCCAGCAGCCGCAGCCGGTCCGCGTCCTGCGCGCCGCTCATCTTGCTCAACAAGACCTGGTTCAAACTCATCAAGGCGATCAGCGGCAGATTGATCAGCTTGCGCGCCAGATTCAGCAGGGTAATCGTCCCCTCGCCCAGCAGCGAGGCGGCCAGGCGCTCCAACAAGCCCAGGCCCTGGCTGGCGGCCCCGCTGGCCAGCAGCGGCCACAGCCGCCGCCAGACCTGCCGGACATCGCCACGGCCGGCGCGCAGCCAGGGCCGCCAGCCCAGCCGCCAGTTGCCGGGCAGCAGCGCCGCCACCATCAACCCGCTGCCGGCCAGAAAGCATTGCGCCAGCGTCGCCGCCATCGCGGCCGACCCGGCCCAGTACAGATAGAGCGCCGCCGGCAGATTGAACAGCAGCGAGCCCAGTCCGGCCAGCAGGAAGCGGCCCTGCGCTTGCAACGGCGCCGCCAGCACCGCCTGGGCCAGCAGGCCGGGCGCCAGCCAGGCCAGCCAGCGCAAAGCGGCGGCGGCCGATTCCGCGTGAGCGGCGCCGATGCCGGGGGCCAGCGCCCGCGTCAGCCACGGGGCGGCCAGGCTCAGCAGCGCCGCCAGACCCAAGCCCGCGGCCAGCCAGTGGCGCAGTTGACCGGCCAGCCAAGCGCAGCGCCGCTCCGGCGTCTGCGCTTGCCACAAGGGCAGCAGCGCGGCGGACAGCAAGCCGCCGGCCAGCAGGGTGCGCAAGGCTTCCGGCAGGAACATCGCCACCAGAAAGGCGTCGCTGCGCCCGCCGGCGCCCCAGGCGGCCACCAGCAGCCACTCGCGGGCGAAACCGGCTAACAGGCCGGCCAGCGTGGCCAGGGTCAATAAGGCGGCGGGACCGAACATGGCTTCGATATCATCAGTGGAACAGGGTGAACAGCCCCTTGCCGCCCACCTTGTAATTGAGATCGCGCGGCCGCTCGCCCATGGGCTTGGCCCCGCTGCCGCCGACGATCTTGTACGGGGCCACTTCCTTGCCCACCACGGTGTTGGCGGTGACCACCGCGCCGCGGCCGATGCGCGCGCCGTGGCCGATCAGCGCGCCGGTGGCGATCCAGGCGTAGTCGTCGATATAGACCGGCGCGGACACCGACCAGAATTCCGGCGCGCTCAGGTCGTGACTGCCGGCGATGATCTTGGCGTAGGAGGCGATGGCGACGTGATCGCCGATGATCAGCCCGGCGCGGGCGTCCAGCAGGCAGTGCCAGGCCACGCAGCTGTCCGCGCCTATCACCAGATTGTTGACGCCCAGCACCTCGGTGTTGCGCCACACGCTGGAGCCCTTGCCGATGCGCGCGCCGCCCAGGCGCAGCCAGGCCAGCCGCAGGTGGTGGGACGGCAGCTTGTTGATCAGGATGTTGTAGCCCTGCTCCCAGGCGCGCAGCCAGCGGTCCTTGAAAGTGGCCCAGTTGAGGCCGTAGCGCGGCACCAGCTGGGTGGGCACTTCGTCGCGCAACAGCGCGTAGAAGCGGCTAGCCAAGGGGTGCGGGATGCGGCTTTCCATGTCGACGGAGACGATGGACACGCGCGGTTCGGCGGCGTCGCCCTCTTCGAAGGCCACGTTGTTGGCCAGCATCCAGTCGTAGGCGGCGGCCAGTTCCGCCGCCGGCGCGCCCAGACGCGCGGCGTAGCCGTCCAGCCGCTCGCGCAGCGCGCTGCTGTGGTAAATGCGGTGGCGCAGCGTCAGCGCCGGCGCGGCGGGAAGATCGGTGGGTTTCATCGCGGTTTCGCTTTCGGATCAACGGTTTTCGGGCCGGCGGGCGCGACGGCGCTCAATAGCGGATCGCCGCGGCCGGCCAGCCGGCGCGCCGCTTGCAGATTGACGCCCATCAGCAGCCAGAACAGGCCGATCAGCACCATGGTGAAGCTGTAGTAGTGGTCGAACAGGCCGGTGAGCAGCGCCGCCAGCAGGCCGGACAGGGTGCCGAGCCAGATCGCGCGCTCCGGGTCCAGCGCGGACAGCGGGCCGCGCGGCCGCGCCTCGCGCCACCAGGCCACGGTGACGGCGACGAAGAGCAGCATGCCGGGCGCGCCCAGCTTGTAAACGTAATTGAGCCAGAGGTTGGAGATGCCGAGCAGGCCGCTGTCCGGCGGCGGCGGATCCACTTTGAAGCCCAGGCCCAGCGGATAGGCGCGCATCGCGTCGGGGAAGCGGCGGTATTCGTCCATGCGGATTTCCGTACTGGCGTTGCTGGCGGAGAAGGTGGTGGCCAGGCGTTCCTGCAAGGGCGGATAGAACAAGACCAAGGCCAGGCCCAGCGCCGCGGCCAGGCCGATGATGCGGCCGGCGTGGGGGGCGCGCCGCCCCCACAACC
>NZ_JBMDIQ010000055.1:0-3743 GCF_057808735.1 Chromobacterium sp. FG89
CCTTTTGCGAGAAAAACCTCAACAAAAGCGGGCCTCACCGGACAAACCATTGATGCGGCAAACAATATCCGAAAAGGGTATTTGCCGACACGCCTCAACCGCCCCGCCGAACCATGAAAAACGGGCCGAAGCTAAGCTTCGGCCCGTCCTCAATCTCACCTTTAATGATGGAAAGTCACGGCATAACCGGCAGCTTCTCCAAAGCCTGGACCAATTCCACCTCGATCAAGCACCAATCGCTGCCCTTATCCATCACCTTGCCCAGGGAGAGTTGGAAATGCTTGCCCTTGGCCGTCATGTAGAACTCCTTGCCCAACACATATAAGGATAACGGCAGCAATAAGGCGTTCACTACCTTGCCCGAGCGCTGGCATGGCACGAACAAGGCGATATGCCCGGCCAGCCAGACCTGTTCAGGCGGCAGCGTGGGATCGATCAGCCTCACATCGGTTGGCCGCAGCGAAGCCGCCACTGGCCTTCTACTCAGGGTTTCAACCCCGAGGTAGATCTGATCCGCCGAATTACGCTTCACTCGGCGCACCACGCCCAAACTCCAGCCATCCACCGATTTCTCGCGAAAACCGATCAAGGCGCCCAGGCCCACCCATTCGTTCCCCATCGCCCCCAAAGTCACACCCAGCCCGGTTTGGCTGACGTTGTCGACTTCCCAGCGCGAAAACTCTTCTTTTGTCGGCTGAGAAACAGCCTCCCCGCCCAAGGCAAGCCCAGGCATCGGCGCGCCCTTGTCTCGCTTCCTGGTGGTAACGAAGCCATAAATACGGATATTGGCCGCATCATCGAAATTACCGTCTTCCAGCGCGCCCGTTTGCTTGGCCTCGTCCACGACCCGAATCAAACGGTGCAGCACGGGCAGGCGATACGCCACTTCTATGCTCTGCCCGGAAACGGGCACCCGCTCCGCCCTTTCAAAACGCATTTGCTGGGGGGCCCACTCGCGCATCAAAGCGCGCAAGGTATTGGCGTCTATGCCCGGCTCCATCATGCGTTTAATTTCAGGCGGCACTCTGCCGGCGTCCAATACAATGCTCCAGCCGTGTAGGATTTCGACCAGATCCGTTGTCCCCCAGTAGCGCGCGGCTTCGTCCACCAGGCCGCCCGACGCTCTTGCCGCGGGATGCGGTCCTTTTAAAGAGACCACAAAACTCGAATGTTCCGCGCAAGCCCGGGTTAATGACATACGGTTGCTAAGCACCTGCAGCAATTGATAGGCGAAGTGCAATTGCCTGGCGCTGAGATTGCCCCCGGTCAACACGGCGAGCATATGCAAGATGAGGAATTGATCCTGAACCGTCGTCGCAGGCTGGCCATCGCCGAACAGAAACACCGGCACGGAATCGCAACCATGATGCTCGGCGAACCAATATAGCTGGTTGACCCCCAGCCAAAACGCCTCTTCCGGATTAAAGCTTCGAACCCAATGCCAACGCGCATGCTCGCCAAGATAGAACATCATCCGCGACAGCACGATGGGCAGCAGCGTCAGCACCTTGGCGCCTTCAACGGAATCGGCGTCGACCGTCAGCACATGCTGATAACTATCGATGAAGCATTTGCCGTACGCCAGTATCTGGCTTCGCAATTGCGCTTCCAGCGCCTTGGGCATGCGCGTATTCAACAAGTATTGCGCACAGAGGTTTTCGTGCAGCGACTCAGTCTCTTGATTGAGCGCCAGCAGCGCTTCGACGCGATCCACCGAGATATTGTGCCAATCCAACTCCAATGGCGACAGCAAGGCCACCACGCGCTCATGCGCGGCCGCCCCATGCTCCTTCTTCAAAGCCGCCACGAACTCCCTGGCCGCTTCCGCGCTGGCCAACGGGTCGGAGCGACCTTTAGCCCCTCTTGAAAAAAAATCCAGCATAGCCGCCCACTCTCAAGACAATGTCAGCACATTTCAATCACTACGCGAAACAGCTTGAACGCTACATCCATTTATAGCAAGCCGCAAGCCGGCCCGCTGGCCGTCGGACAAAGAAAAAGCGCCCATGACAGGCGCTTTCGAAATTCATTGCAAACCCGCAGTTTGCTTAGATAGCCAGAGCGTCCAGGGCTTTGCCGCTGGAGATCCACTCTTGTACCCACACCGGCTTACGGCCGCGGCCGGTCCAAGTCAGCTCCGGGCTGGCCGGGTGACGATACTTGGCTTCCACCGGCTTGCGCACGCCGCCGGTTTTGCCCAGCACTTCTTCCACGCTCAGACCATAAGCGCGAGCAAGTTCAATGATTTGTTTCTTGGCTTTGGACTTTTCTTCGCTTTCGCGGCGCTTGATTTCAGCTTCGACATCGGCGCGCAGAGCCACCAGCTGAGTAAAATCCAATTTCGACAGTTCCATTAGCATGTTCCCAAATATATTGTAAGAGTAGTGGTGCGTTACAGATGATAATGTAGCCAAGCCTTTCCACTCAAGTCAAGGAAACAAAACAGAAATTATCAATTAATTCTCAGCTCCCTCATTCAAGGAATAGGGCAGCTCAAGTTGTTGAAGCCTTATTGTGTACGCCTCGTCAGCGTAAATACCTTCTTCCCAGGCTTGAAATTGAACCACGGCCAAGCCTTCATATTGATCCGGCGCCACTTGGCAAACCGCAGCCACCATGCCAATCGACTGCCCCGCCACGGACGGGCTATAGAGTTTGGCGCCGATGGCGAGCGGCTGTTTAAATGCCACTTTGAACATGCGGCGCTTCATTTTCCCCAAATACTGCGATCTGGCGACGATTTCCTGCCCCGGGTAGCAGCCTTTCTTAAAGCTTACCCCGCCAATCAATTCCATATTCGCCATTTGCGGCACAAACTGCTCCTGAGTCGCTAGACTGACCCAAGGGATGCCCGCGTCAATATCCCGCCAGTCCCAAACGCTGGAGGACACCAGGCTCGCCGCCTCCGTCAGCCTTGCGCCAAGCTGCTCTGCGCCGGCCTCATCCACCGCCAGCACCCAGCCCGCCCCGGGCAGGCCTATCAACAGACCCAACTCCACTCGAATCATTTCACGCGGCCCAACGCTTGCAGCCAATGCCGGCTCAATGGCCAGCGTATTCAGCGCCGTCGCGCCCGCAAGGCCAATCAAGGTCAAATTATCCGCGATGGATACCTTCACCTTGGAGCGCAAGACAAACATGCTCAGGCGCTTGGCCACGTATTCGGCCAGATCCGCCGACACCGCCAGGCAATAAACGCCGTCGCTCCGCCAAACCAGGAAGCTGGCCAGCATTCGCCCTTTGGCTGAAGAGTAACTGCTGTACTGGGCACGGCTTTCGTCCGACAACTCCCGCACATCGCTGGAAAGCTGCCCTTGCAAAAAGGCCTCCGCGTCCTCTCCCGCCACCTGGATGATTTTATGCTTATCCAGAACCGATATTGCGGCGCCTGCGCGCAAAGACTCCAACTGCCGCAAATGAACATTCATTTCCGCCGCATCTTTATTTGCCCGCTCTGCGCGCGCATCCAGCCTGAGCTTACCGTCCAGATTCATTTAACCCACCTCAAAAACGCGGCTATTCCCGCATTGTCAACAAACGAAATTTTAACGCGCCGCCGCCTCCCTTCGCCAGCGGTGAATTGCGGGCGTCAACGCCGCGTCCAAGCCGCCCGACAGACGCAAGCGATTTTCAGCCGCGCAAGTGTTGACAGCCCGACAGGCTGAAGCTATAGTTCGCCCTCACTCAAATCCCTGATAGCTCAGTTGGTAGAGCGACGGACTGTTAATCCGCAGGTCGCAGGT
>NZ_JBMDIQ010000056.1:0-3558 GCF_057808735.1 Chromobacterium sp. FG89
TTTGCCCATCGCGTCGGTCTTGGACACCACATTGCCCTGGCCGTCGTATTGGTACACCGTGCTCTGCTTCAGCCCCTCCGGGTCCACCGTCTCCCGCACCCGACGACCAGCGCCGTCGTATTCGTATTCGGTGGTCTTCGCCTGCGCCGTCCCCGCCGCTTCCGTCACCCGGATCTGCCGTCCCTGGGCGTCGTAGCCGTAGGTGGTCGTCAGCTTGAGCCCGTCCGGATCGACGATCAGGCTTTGCAGCCGGCCCGCCGCGTCGTAGCGCTGTTCGGTCACCCGGCCGTTGGGCTCGGTTTGCCGCAGCACGCGGCCCTCCGCGTCGTATTCGGTGCGGCTGCTCAGTTTCAGGCCGTCCGGGTCCACGGTGCGTTGCAGCACCCGGCCCGCCGCGTCGTATTGGTAGACGGTCCGGGTGCCGTTGGCGTCGACGCTCTCGATCTGATGACCAGCGCTGTCGTAGCCGCTACGGGTGGTTCCCGCCGGCGTGGTGGTGCTCAGCACTTGGCCGTCGCGGTTGTATTGGTAGGTCGTCGCCTGACCCAGTCCGTCGATCAGTTGCACGGTGTCGCCGTGGCCGTTCTTCTGGGTGATGGTCTGGACGCCGTCCGCCTGGGTGACGGTGACGCGGCCGCTGGCTTCGTCGTAGGCGGTGGTGGTGGCGCGGCCCAGCGCGTCGATCTGGCGCAGCACTCGGCCGAAGGCGTCGTAGGCGTGGCTTTGACGGCCGCCTTGCGGGTCCTGGACGCTGATCTGGCGGCCCAGTTTGTCGTAGTCGATCCGGCTGCGGTGGCCGTTGGCGTCGACGCGCTCGGTCTGCCGGCCGAAGGCGTCGTAGCTCGAGCTTGATCCCAGCGCCAGTCCTTCGGCGTCGCGGGTCTGGCTTTGCAGCAGGCCGCGCCGGTCGTAGGCGCTGGTCTGCACGCTGCTGCGCGCGGCGTCCAGCCGCTGCCGGTAAGCCACGGCTTCGCCGAAGGCGTTGTAGCGCCATTGTTCGCGTTCGGCGTTCAGCCGGTCGCCGGCGGCGAGGCGTTGGCCCAGGCGGTTGTATTGGCTGGTTTCGAGGCGGTCGGCCTCGCTGCTCAGCCCGCCGGGCAGGCCGCTTTGGTTGCCGCCGTTCAGCGCGGCCAGCGCGCCGGCGCCAAGCCGGGTGGCGTAACGCTGGGTGGCGACGACGTCGCCGAAGGCGTTGTAGCGCACTTCGCTGATTTCGCCCAGGCTGTTGAGGGTGTGGCTGAGGCGACCGGCGGCGTCGTAGTAGTACAGGGTGCGCGCGCCGGCGCCGCCCTGGCCGTCGGGGCCCAGGCTGGCGGTGCGTTGGCCGCCGGCGTTGTAGTAGTGGCGGGTGCCCCAGCGCGCCCAGACGGCGTCGATTTGCGGGGCGCCGGCGTCGGCGCCGAGCGCGGCCAGCGCCTGGGCGCCTTCGCCGGCCAGTTCTTGCGTCACCCGGCCCTGGCTGTCGTAGCGCTTGAGCTGGCTGCGCGCGTCGTCGCCGGCCTGGCGGGTGACGGCGATCACTTGGCCTTGGGCGTCGTATTGGTAGCGGACGATCAGGCCGCTCGGCCGGTGTTCTTCGCGCAGCAGCCGGTCGGCGGCGTCGTATTGGCGCTGCACTTGGCGGTCGTTGCGGTCGGCCGCCGGGCGCAGCGCGGCCAGCGTGTCGCCGCCGCCGACGCGGGTGGCGTAGCGTATCGTTTGCGCAATGCGCCCTTGGCCGTCGTAAACGGTTTCGTCGAGGTAGCCTTCGGCGTCGATCCGGCCCACCAGCCGGCCGGCGCCGTCATACAGGCTGCGCGTGCGTTGGTCGGCGCCGTCGCTGGCCGGGCGCAGGGCCTCCAGCGTGTCGCCGGCGCGGGCGCGCTGCGCGTAGCGCACGGTTTCGATCGCGCGGCCGGCGCCGTCGTAGCGGGTTTCGCTCAGATAGCCTTCGCCGTCCAGGCTGGCCAGCAGCAGGCCGTCGCGGTCGTAGTAGCGGCGGCTGACGCGGTCGCCGGCCGGATCGGCCGTCGGCTGCAGTTGGGCGTCGGACGGGTCCAGTTCGCCGGGCTGGCTCGCCAGCGCCGCCAGTTGTTCGGCGCTCAGCCGCGTGGCGTAGCGGGTGCTGCGGGTCAGCCGGCCGGCGGCGTCGTATTGGTGGCGCTCGACGCCGCCTTCGGCGTCCACGGTCTGGACCAGGCGGCCCAGGCTGTCGTATAGCCGGCGTTCGATGCGGTCTTCCGCCGGATTCGCCGCCGGACGCAGCGCAGCCAGCGACAGCGCCGTCGGGTCGCCGCTCAGCCGGGCGATGTCGATCCGGGTCGCGTAGCGCAGGCTGGCGATGATCTGGTCGTTGCCGTTGTAGCGCCATTCGGTGACGTCGCCGGCAGGGTCGATCTGGCCGACCTTGCGGCCGCGTTCGTCGTAGAGCAGGACGCTGGCCGCGCCGTTGGCGTCGATCAGCCTGACCGGCTGGTGGCGCGCATTGTATTCGCTGCGCGCGGTGCCCAGCGGGCCGCCGGCGTCTTGCTGCACCACGGCCAGCAACTGGCCGGCCGCGTCGTAGCTGCTCACCGTGCTCAGGCCGTTGCTCAGGCTGACCCGGGTCTGCCGCTGCGCGTCCTGGTAGACGGTGGTGGTGGCCACGCCCGCGCCGTCCCGGCTGCGCACCACGCGGTTCAGGCCGTCGTAGAGGTAGTCGGCCAGCACCGCGCCGCTGACGCCGTCCAGCTTCTGCAGCAGATTGCCCGCCGGGTCGTAGACGTAGCGCACGCTGCTGTGCCGGCCGTCGGCCACGCCCTTGCCCTCGGCATCCAGGGTGGCGTAGCGGGTGGTGCTGGCCACCAGGCCGCGCAGGTCGTAGCCGGTGTCGCTGCGTTCGACGCGGGACAGGTCCTGCTTTGCCGCCCAGGCTTGCAGTTCGGCTTCGCCGGTGGCGTCGTCGGCGCCGGCGAACACGCCGCCCTGGTACAGCAGCCGGCTGACTTCGCGGCCCTGGGCGTCGTAGCGGCGCTCTTCCACCCGGCCTTCGGCGCTGAGGCTGAAGCGCAGCCGCAGACCGCTGGCGTCGTAAACGTTGCGCCGGGTGCCGGCGCCGTCGACGGTTTCGCTCAGCAGCTGGTTCTGGGCGTTGTAACGGCGTCGGGTCTGCTGGTTCTGCGCGTCGCGCACGCCGACGCGGTTGCCGGCGGCGTCGTAGTCGAAACGGGCGGTTTGGCCGCGGCCGTCGGTGATCGCGCTGACCCGGCCGTGGCCGTCGTAGTCGAAGCGTTGCTCGACGCCGCCGCCGGCCACCCGTTGCAGCAGGCCGTCGCGGTAGTTCAGTTCGGTGCGCAGTCCGGCGGCGTCGCGGACCACGGTGCGCTGCCCCGCGGCGTCGTAGTCGAAGGTGGTGGTCAGCGTCTGCTCGCCGCGCACGTCGCTGACGCTGAGCACGCGGTAATCGCCGTCCACCTGCGCGTAGGCGAAGTCCAGCCGGCTGCCGTCGCTCTGCTGCAGGCTGGCCAGCCGCTGGCTGGCGCCGTCGTACACATAGCGGGTGGTGTAGACCTGGCCGTCGGCGACGCTGTTGTCGTCGGG
>NZ_JBMDIQ010000057.1:0-3439 GCF_057808735.1 Chromobacterium sp. FG89
ACTCGGAATCCGGCTGCTCGGCTTCGGAGATCTCGCGCGCGACGTCGCCGCATTCAGTCGTCAGCCGGCAGCACTCGCGGGAGAGCTCCTTGAGGGTTATCTCCGCATCGGGCAGGGCCACAGTCACGCGGTTGCAGAGCGCGGCCAGTGCGTCGGCGATCGCGGGGTCTTGCGTGCGGTCGGTGATCTCTGCGGCCTCCTCAAGCGTCAGCTGGTTGGCGGCGAGGGTAGGGTTCAGCTTGTTGGCCAGCAGTTTGGGATATGTCTTCATCGCGGCAGCCAGGCCGGCAATGCCGTTGTGGTGGCTCTTCGCGATAGTTTGGGCCGCGGCAGTGATGTGGATGTAGCGGGAGCTCATGATTGCGCCTCACTATTCATGCATTCATCATTCGAGCTGACTGCTACGCTCGTATTGACGTCCCAGATGTCAGGACGGAGATCGGGCAGAGTGAAGCGCGGATCGGCTTCAATGATTCGTCTGCAGAGTTTGGGGCTGGGGTTTTTGAGGCCGACGCCGCACTGATAGAGGTATTGCTCGTTCGTGCTGGTGGCCTCGGCAAGAACAAGTCGCTCTTGCCGAGAGAGGTCTTGAAGCTTCATGACTCATCCTTTGGTGGTGATGAGTCGAATACTATCTTTTCGATAGCATAAAGGCAATATCTTTTCGCTCGTTCTTGCTTGGCTATCTTTTTGCTATAAGTTCGACATGGACATTAAAGACATTCGCTTGGTCAATCTGAAGGCGCTGGTTGCGGAGTTTGAGACGATCGCCCAGGTTGCACGGCAGTCAGATACCAATGAGGCCTACCTCTCACATATCCTGAACGGTGTGCTGCTCCCGAGCGGTCGCCCGCGAGGAGTGGGGCACGCGCTTGCAAGAAAGCTGGAACAGGGCTGTGGCAAGCCGACTGGCTGGATGGATCACCCGCACCCCAATGGTGATGGCGCGATTCAGCGTATTGAGGCGAGCTCGCTTGAAGAGTTGGCCGGCATTCTGGGCGAGTTGGAGACGGGGGCGCTGCACAAGCTGATCACCGACGCGCTGGCCCAGCACGCCAAGAAAGCGTCATGAAGATTGAAGATGTAAGGCTTGCAAACCTCCGGGTCTTGGTGGTTGAGCGATCCACCATCGCCGCCGTCGCTCAAGTTTCCGATACATCCCCTGCCTATCTGAGCCAGATTCTGAACCGAGTGCCGTCGCGTACGGGTAAGCCGCGTGACGTCGGTACTGACCTGGCTAGGAAACTTGAGCAGGGATGCGGCAAGCCTGCCGGATGGATGGATCATCCACACCCAATATGTGGCGGTGGCCAGGTGCTTAAAATTGAGGCCCGCTCCATGGAAGAGTTGGCCCGTCTCCTTGCTGAGCTTGAGACAGAAACATTCCTCAACCTGATGCGCGATGCGTTGATCCTTCGCTCCAAGAAAGCATAATGGCGCCGGGAGGCGCCATTTATCACGAGAAGAACTTCAGGATTTTCCCAACCTCACCATCTGCGCCGCTCAATCGCAGCTTTCCAGACGGCAGGATCTGAACCAGCAGCTGGGCGATAGGCCCTTCTTCGTCGTCCGCGTCCACGATTGCCTTGAAGTGATGGCAGTTTGTCGCGTGGATGCAGGGGTGATTCGTGTTGCTACTTTTACCGCATTGCATTTCTTACTCCGTTTCTTCGTCGAGCGTAGGGCCTGTCATTTGTCACTATGTTGTTGTGTTGTGACGATATTTTCCCATTTGACGGAGTTCAGTGTCACTTCCCTAGAGGAAGTCAAATCTGTACACAGTATTTCTACGTATTTTTGAAGTAATTATTTAAGAGATATGCGCTATTCGCATGCGCCGATCTTGAACATCAACTGCTCTATTGTGTTGGCAGAATAACGGCCCATGAGCTGATTTATGTGGTAATCCACGCCTTTTCTCGTCATGCCTAATTCTAATGCTATCTCGTCTTTTTTTAATCCCTTGTGACAATACAGATCTATTAGTGTTTGCTGAATTACTTCCATTTGGGAAGTTTTTCTGTTTGAAGCAAAAACTCTATAGGCAACGTCCACCAGATCCGGCATTAGCACTTCCAGCAAATCGCGAGTCTCCCGGTCGTCCTCTATCTCTTTCCCTATCATCGACAGAATCACGCGGCAGTCCTGCCACTCGCCAATGAATGACAGACCGTATTGCATCTGGTTTTCTTTGACGGCCCGCGCGAACTGCTCGTCGAGTTTGGTTCGTGGCTCCAGTGTCGTCAGCATCGGCGACCACGGGAACACGGCGCCGGCCGGGCCGTAAGCAACAGGATCAACGCGATGGAACTGGTTCGCCGAGTAAGTCGTGATCCAGGCCTTGGGCCAGCCGAGGTTTATGTTCAGCGCTTTGTCGAATCCTTGGTCGCCGAAGAAGGCCACCAAGATCAGCGGCGCGCCGCCGGCGGCCGCACGCACCAGGGCTAGGGCCGCTTCAAGATCGTGCGCAGTTCGCACCTTGATTAGCACCCGCCTGAGCACCGCCACGTCGTGCACCACGGCGCCAGTCCGCTGCCTGAAGAGCTCCACGGCCTCCGGCAGGTTTGAAAGCGTTATCTGCATTAAGACCTCCTCATTGTTCACATTAGGCTATTTGCCGGGCCAGAAAAACCACAGCCCGGTGATGGCATTGCCCCTTTTTTCTTCCTTATAGATACCTCCGTCGCTAGCGAATTCGTTGTGCGTTTGTTGCGGCAAGCCAACTTTTTTCATTAACGCTAGCGAAAAGATATTGCTTTACCAATATCGAAAAGATAGTATTCAGGTCACCAGCCCAGCACACCGGGCACTGATCCTTAACAACCCAGTTCAACCGCCCACCGGGAGCAATCCCGAAACGGTGCCTGCAAGACGACAGTAAGGCCAGTGTGTGTGGAGAGTCATCAGACCGGGTGCAAGCGCGTGAGCGCTCCTAACGGCACAACGATCCAGTTTCAACATGCTGACGTGGATGTGGGGATAGCGCCCGGCGAGGGCGCCAGCACGAGCAAAAGCGCAAACCCATCACAACAAGCATTCATGGTGGCGCATCGCCAAACACAAAGTACCACTCAAACCAATGCGCGATCCGGGAGGCAGAGGCTAAACCCGGACGATGGCAAGGGCCTTAAATCGCAGATGAGGGGAGGGTGGTGTGGAGTGAATCGCCGCTTCTAAACGAGGCGGCACATTCAAGCGGAATGCGCAGGCTGATGCGCGACTAGAAGGGTGGCCGGCGGTGTCCGATCCGCCGCGAGATTTTCCACCTGGAAGGAACAATGCCGGAGATCACAGCACCGGCCCGCTTCAATGTGTGACGCAGCAAACAGGCGAGAGCGGCCTGAGTACAACGGCTTCAGGGGCCAGTGTGGCCCCACCAGTTTCCCCCCGCAGTACCTTGGCCGCCCGCGCTCACCCCAGCCGGGCGGCTTCTTTTTGG
>NZ_JBMDIQ010000058.1:0-3281 GCF_057808735.1 Chromobacterium sp. FG89
GATCTTTAACAAACTGAAGAAGCCGAATATATAAAGACGGCGAGAAGGAAGCGTAGAGTTAACTCTTTACGTGGACGGATCGTCATCTTGGGTATTTGATTGTATCTAGGCTACGTCGCCATATCAAAAGGGGCGGTGTAGTCGTCGCACAAACACACTTGTTGTTTTGGTGATCTAGGTTACTGAAATGATAGGGTCAAGCGACTAAGTGCATCTGGTGGATGCCTTGGCGATCATAGGCGAAGAAGGACGTGTAAGCCTGCGAAAAGCGCGGGGGAGCTGGCAATAGAGCTTTGATCCCGCGATGTCCGAATGGGGAAACCCCTCCGCAAGGAGATCCCAGACTGAATCCATAGGTCTGAGGAGGCGAACGCAGCGAACTGAAACATCTAAGTAGCTGCAGGAAAAGAAATCAACCGAGATTCCGTTAGTAGTGGCGAGCGAACGCGGAAGAGCCTGTACGTGTTATGGATTGTGTTAGTGGAAGGTTCATGGAAAGGACCGCCATAGTGGGTGATAGCCCCGTACACGAAAACGCATTCCAAGGACTAGGCGTACGATAAGTAGGGCGGGACACGAGAAATCCTGTCTGAAGATGGGGGGACCATCCTCCAAGGCTAAATACTCATGATCGACCGATAGTGAACCAGTACCGTGAGGGAAAGGCGAAAAGAACCCCGGGAGGGGAGTGAAATAGAACCTGAAACCGGATGCATACAAACAGTGGGAGCGGACTTGTTCCGTGACTGCGTACCTTTTGTATAATGGGTCAGCGACTTACGTTCAGTAGCGAGCTTAACCGAATAGGGGAGGCGTAGGGAAACCGAGTCCGAATAGGGCGCTTTAGTTGCTGGGCGTAGACCCGAAACCGAGTGATCTATCCATGGCCAGGATGAAGGTGCGGTAACACGCACTGGAGGTCCGAACCCACTAGTGTTGCAAAACTAGGGGATGAGCTGTGGATAGGGGTGAAAGGCTAAACAAACTCGGAGATAGCTGGTTCTCCCCGAAAACTATTTAGGTAGTGCCTCATGTATCACTTCCGGGGGTAAAGCACTGTTATGGCTAGGGGGTCATTGCGATTTACCAAACCATGGCAAACTCTGAATACCGGAAAGTGCGAGCATGGGAGACAGACGGTGGGTGCTAACGTCCATCGTCAAGAGGGAAACAACCCAGACCGCCAGCTAAGGTCCCAAATGATCAGTTAAGTGGTAAACGAGGTGGGAAGGCATAGACAGCCAGGATGTTGGCTTAGAAGCAGCCATCATTTAAAGAAAGCGTAATAGCTCACTGGTCGAGTCGTCCTGCGCGGAAGATGTAACGGGGCTCAAACTGATAACCGAAGCTGCGGATTTGCACGTAAGTGCAGATGGTAGGGGAGCGTTCTGTAGGTCTGTGAAGGTGTCTCGTAAGGGATGCTGGAGATATCAGAAGTGCGAATGCTGACATGAGTAGCGATAAAGCGGGTGAAAAGCCCGCTCGCCGAAAGCCCAAGGTTTCCTACGCAACGTTCATCGGCGTAGGGTGAGTCGGCCCCTAAGGCGAGGCTGAAAAGCGTAGTCGATGGGAAACGGGTTAAAATTCCCGTACTTTTATGCAGTGCGATGTGGGGACGGAGAAGGTTAGGTCATCAGACTGTTGGAATAGTCTGTTTAAGCCGGTAGGCTGGGGTGGTAGGCAAATCCGCCGCCCCTTAAGGCCGAGACGTGATGACGAGGGTCTACGGACCTGAAGTGACTGATACCACGCTTCCAGGAAAAGCCACTAAGCTTCAGCTGCATAAGAACCGTACCGCAAACCGACACAGGTGGGCAGGATGAGAATTCTAAGGCGCTTGAGAGAACTCAGGAGAAGGAACTCGGCAAATTGATACCGTAACTTCGGGAGAAGGTATGCCTCTTAGAGTGAATCCCCTGCGGGAGGAGCTTTGAGAGGTCGCAGAGAATCGGTGGCTGCGACTGTTTAACAAAAACACAGCACTGTGCCAACACGAAAGTGGACGTATACGGTGTGACGCCTGCCCGGTGCTGGAAGGTTAAGTGATGGGGTGCAAGCTCTTGATCGAAGCCCCAGTAAACGGCGGCCGTAACTATAACGGTCCTAAGGTAGCGAAATTCCTTGTCGGGTAAGTTCCGACCCGCACGAATGGCGTAACGATGGCCACACTGTCTCCTCCTGAGACTCAGCGAAGTTGAAGTGTTTGTGAAGATGCAATCTCCCCGCTGCTAGACGGAAAGACCCCGTGAACCTTTACTGTAGCTTTGCATTGGACTTTGAACAGACTTGTGTAGGATAGGTGGGAGGCTATGAAGTGGGAACGCTAGTTCTCATGGAGCCGTCCTTGAAATACCACCCTGGTGTGTTTGAGGTTCTAACCTTGGTCCGTGATCCGGATTGGGGACAGTGCATGGTAGGCAGTTTGACTGGGGCGGTCTCCTCCCAAAGTGTAACGGAGGAGTTCGAAGGTTACCTAGGTACGGTCGGAAATCGTGCTGATAGTGCAATGGCAAAAGGTAGCTTAACTGCGAGACCGACAAGTCGAGCAGGTGCGAAAGCAGGACATAGTGATCCGGTGGTTCTGAATGGAAGGGCCATCGCTCAACGGATAAAAGGTACTCCGGGGATAACAGGCTGATACCGCCCAAGAGTTCACATCGACGGCGGTGTTTGGCACCTCGATGTCGGCTCATCACATCCTGGGGCTGTAGCCGGTCCCAAGGGTATGGCTGTTCGCCATTTAAAGTGGTACGTGAGCTGGGTTCAAAACGTCGTGAGACAGTTTGGTCCCTATCTGCAGTGGGCGTTGGAAGTTTGACGGGGGCTGCTCCTAGTACGAGAGGACCGGAGTGGACGCACCTCTGGTGTACCGGTTGTGACGCCAGTCGCATTGCCGGGTAGCTAAGTGCGGAAGAGATAACCGCTGAAAGCATCTAAGCGGGAAACTCGCCTGAAGATGAGACTTCCCTGAGGGCTTGACCCTCCTGAAGAGTCGTTCGAGACCAGGACGTTGATAGGTCGGGTGTGGAAGCGCTGTGAGGCGTTAAGCTAACCGATACTAATTGCTCGTGAGGCTTGATCCTATCATTTGAGTGGCTTGGGAAACCGAGTGACGAGATGGTGGTTGTGCGACACAATTGAATACCGAATATATGTGGGTTGATCGAGTATCGACCTAGGCTTCTTCAAGTTTGTACCAGTTTATGTCTGGTGGCCATAGCGAGGTGGTCCCACGCCTTCCCATCCCGAACAGGACCGTGAAACGCCTTAGCGCCGATGAT
>NZ_JBMDIQ010000059.1:0-2795 GCF_057808735.1 Chromobacterium sp. FG89
CGTCGTATTCGAAGCGTTTGACGATGCCCGACGGACTGATCTCTTTGAGTACCCGACCCTGCGCGTCGTGGACGTAACGATAGCCGCCATTCAGTTGGTTGGTGTAGGCGGTCTTATTGCCCAGACCGTCGTACTCCATCCGTTCGATGCCGCCTTCGGCGTCGGTGAGGACGGTTTGCCGTCCCAGCGCATCGTGTTCGATCCGGGTCACCGTATCGCGCTGGGCGTCGACAATCAGGGTCGGCGTCAGGCCGGGTTTGAGCGCGGCGGTGTCGACGCGTTGGGCGTAGCGAGTGATGCGGGTGGTCTGGCCCAGCGCGTCGTACTCGGTGGCGGTGGCGTAGCCTTCGGGATCGATGTGCAGGGTCTGGCGGCCGAGCGCGTCGTAATAGTTGTAGCCGCTATAGCCGCGCGGGTCGGTGATCTTGACCGCATTGCCGGCCGCGTCGTATTCGGTGACGGTGACGCCGCCCAGCGCGTCGGTTTCGCGGATCAGCCGGCCGAGCAGGTCGTAGTCGCGGCGGGTGCTGTGGCCATTGGCGTCGGTTTCGACGATGCGTTTGCCCAAGGCGTCCAGCTGGTAGGTGGTGCTGGCCTGCTGTTTGCCGTCGCCGCGAGTTTCGCCGATCAGGCGGCCGACGGCGTCGTAAGCATAGGAGGTGCTCTGCGCTTCAAGCCCCCGCTCTTCGATATTGTCGATATCGGCAGTGGTTTCCACCGTCAAGCCAGGGTCGCGCTGGGTCGCAAAGCGCAGTTGCACGGTGGACCAGTCATACTCACCCGTGACGTCATAGCGATAGCCTTGCCGGCGATCGCCGCCTTTGGGGTAGAAGTGTATGGTTCCGCCGGTCTTGTTCGTCGTCAGTTCAACGGTGTAGGTGACGCCCGCCTGGTACGCCCCCAGCGGCACGGCGCGCCATTGGTCGTTGGCGTTGGCGATTTGGGCGTAGACGAGGCCGTCGGGCTGGAGCAGGATCGCCAGACGTGCGGTTTTACCCCCCACGTTCTCTAGCATCGCATGCAGCGAAGACTGAATCTGGTTCGGCGTCAGGTCGAACTGGTAAGCGCTACCCGCCGGCATTTGCCGCGCGCTGTTGAGGGAGGCCCAACTGCCGCCGGTTTCCGACTTGCTGATGAGGTGAAGACGGCCGTTGTCCTGGGTACCCGCGGTACCGTTGAAGGTGGGAGGGGTGGACGCCTGAGCCGTCATGGCTTCGAGTTGAGCCAGACTGAGGGAACTATCCAGGCTCAAGGCCTGCGCGTAACGCCGGGTCTGAATGACTTGACCCGCCGCGCCGTAGCGCGTTTCCGTCAGGTAGCCCTGAGGATCGATCGCAAAGCGCTGCCGCCCGGCAGCGTCGTAAACGGCGCGACTCTGTTGCTGCACCCCGCCCGGCCTGCTGCTCAGATATTGCCTCAGCGTCGCATCGGTCCAATCTTCCGAACTCAGCGGCACGCTGGCCACGCTCAGCTCGCTCACGCCATCTCTATGCCAGCCATTAATGCCGTCTTCGAAACCGTCAATCAACACCACACCGCGCTGCACGCTTTCCACTCTCAGATCGTCGTAGAACACCGGATGGTCGGCCGGATTCGGCGCGCCATCTCGAGGGCCGTAGATATGGATGTTGAGGGCTAGGTCTTCACTCAGCGTGCGGCTGACCGTCAGCTTACGCCAGCCGTCGTTGCCATACTCGATGCTCTCGACAGCGTTGTTATAGGGCTGGGAGCCGCCCAGATTGCCCAGGAACAGATGCCCCTTGGTCTCGCTGTCGGTTTTGAACCAAACGCTGGCGGTGACGGTGTCGCCCTTTTGGAAACGGCCGATGTCGTGGTTGATCGCATTGTTGGTGCCGGCCTGATGCCCGATGCGTACCGCCTGTTTGCCGCTGTGGGTGGTCGCTGTCGGGCCTCGCGGTGCGCTGGCGTCGAGTTTGTCGGCGTAACGCCGGGTTTCGACGACATTGCCGACGGCGTCGTAGACGCGTTCGGTCACATAGCCTTCGCCATCGATACTGTAGGTGGCGCGTCCCACTGTGTCGTAAACCGTACGGCTCCGTTGCTGCACCCCGCCCGGCCGGCTGCTTAGATATTGCCGCAGCGTCGCATCGGTCCAATCTTCCGAACTCAGCGACACGCTGGCCACGCTCAGTTCGCTGGTGCCATCTTTATGCCAACCGTTGATGCCATCTTCGAAACCATCGATCAGCACCACGCCGCGCTGTACGCTCTCCACTCTCAAATCGTCGTAGAACACCGAGTGGCCCACCGGATTCGGCGCGCCATCTCGAGGGCCGTAGATATGGATGTTGAGGACTAGGTCTTCACTCAGCGTGCGGCTGACCGTCAGCTTACGCCAGCCGTCGTTGCCATACTCGATGCTCTCCACGGCATTGTTATAGGGCTGGGAGCCGCCCAGATTGCCCAGGAACAGATGCCCCTTGGTCTCGCTGTCGGTTTTGAACCACACGCTGGCGGTGACGGTGTCGCCCTTTTGGAAGCGGCCGATGTCGTGGTTGATCGCATTGTTGGTGCCAGCCTGATGCCCGATGCGTACCGCCTGTTTGCCGCTGTGGGTGGTCGCTGTCGGGCCTCGCGGCGCGCTGGCGTCGAGTTTGTCGGCGTAACGCCGGGTTTCGACGACATTGCCGACGGCGTCGTAGATGCGTTCGGTCACATAGCCTGCAGCATCAATGCTAAAAGTCTGGCGATCCACAACGTCATACACGTAGCGAGCAACTTTGCCCATCGCGTCGGTCTTGGACACCACATTGCCCTGGCCGTCGTATTGGTAC